>NZ_JBITIH010000011.1:0-88309 GCF_044458865.1 Micromonospora sp. NPDC050417 | reverse complement strand
GCCCCCCCCCCCCCCCGGGGGGGGGCCGGACCCCCCCGGAGTGGGGTGGTGGGGGTGGCCCCGCCCGCCACAACCACTCCTTCGTCTGGACGGTGGCGGGCTGCGTCGTGCGACGGGTCAGAGACCGCTGAGGCGTTGGCCGGCGCGGACCACGGCCATCGCGTGCCGGTCACCGGGGCGGCGACCGAGGCGCTCGATCGGGCCGGAGATGCTGACCGAGGCGATCACCCGGCCGGTCCGGTCCCGGATCGGCGCGGAGACGCTCGCCACACCGACCTCCCGTTCCGCGACGCTCTGCGCCCAGCCCCGGCGGCGTACCTCGGCGAGGGTGCGGCCGGTGAACTTGCACCGGGGGAGCAGTGGCATCACCGCCTCCGGAGGCTCCCAGGCGAGCAGCACCTGGGCCGCCGAGCCGGCGGTCATCGGCAGCACCGCGCCGATCGGTACGGTGTCGCGCAGCCCGCTCGCGCGTTCGGCCGCGGCCACGCAGATCCGCTCGTCGGCACGGCGCAGGTAGAGCTGGGCGCTCTCCCCGGTGGCGTCGCGCAGCGCGGCGAGCAGTGGCTCGGCGGCGGTCAGCAGGACGTCCGGTGCGGCGTTGGCGAGCTCACCCAGACGCGGACCGGGACGCCAGCGCCCCTGGGTGTCCCGTACCAGCATGCGATGGATCTCCAGGGCCTGTGCCAGCCGATGTGCGGTGGCTCGAGGCAGCTTGGTGCGATCGACGAGTTCGGCCAGGCTGGCGCCGTCCACGCAGGCGGCCAGGATGACCACCGCCTTGTCGAGAACGCCGACACCGCTCATACTGTGTCCCACAAGCCGAAACATACCTCCCAGAATTTAGGATGTCCAGATGGTGGGAGTCACGCCAACACCGTCCTCGCCCAGGACCCTGGCCGAGAAGGTCTGGGACGCTCACGTGGTGCGATCCGCCGAAGGCGAACCTGATCTGCTCTTCATCGACCTGCACCTGCTGCACGAGGTGACGAGCCCCCAGGCCTTCGACGGGCTGCGGATGGCCGGACGCCGGGTCCGGCGTACCGACCTCACGCTCGCGACCGAAGACCACAACACCCCGACCGGGTACGCCGACCCGGCGTTCCGGTCCCGTCGAGGTGACCTGCTCACCATCGACGACCCGACGTCACGTACGCAGATCGAGACCCTGCGCCGCAACTGCGCCGAGTTCGGCGTCAAGCTGCACCCGCTCGGCGACGAGAACCAGGGCATCGTGCACGTGATCGGACCACAGCTCGGACTCACCCAGCCCGGTCTGACCATCGTCTGCGGCGACTCGCACACCGCCACCCACGGCGCTTTCGGTGCGCTCGCCTTCGGCATCGGCACCAGCGAGGTCGAACACGTACTCGCGACCCAGACGCTGCCGCAGGCGCGGCCGAAGACGATGGCGGTCACCGTGACCGGCCAACTCGGCCCCGGCGTCACCGCCAAGGACCTGGTGCTGGCCCTGATCACCCAGGTCGGCACCGGCGGCGGGCGTGGACACGTCGTCGAGTACCGGGGTGAGGCGATCCGGGCGCTCTCCATGGAGGGCCGGATGACCATCGCCAACATGTCGATCGAGTGGGGCGCCAAGGCCGGCATGATCGCGCCGGACGAGACGACCTTCGCCTACCTCAAGGGGCGGCCCAACGCTCCGCAGGGAGCCGACTGGGACGCCGCGGAGGCGTACTGGCGCACGCTCCCCACCGACGAGGGCGCGACCTTCGACACCGAGGTCATCCTCGACGCGAGCCAGATCACCCCGTTCGTGACCTGGGGGACCAACCCCGGCCAGGGCGCGGGGCTCGGCGCGACCGTCCCGGCCCCGGAGGACTTCGTCACCGAGGCCGAGCAGAACGCCGCCCGGCGTGCGCTGGAGTACATGGACCTGCGCCCCGGTACGCCGCTGCGTGAGGTCCCGGTCGACGTGGTCTTCGTCGGCTCCTGCACCAACGGCCGGCTGGAGGACCTCCGGGCCGCCGCCGACGTGCTGCGCGGGCACACCGTCGCCGACGGCGTACGGATGCTCGTCGTACCCGGTTCGGCCGCCGTACGCGAGGCCGCCGAGCAGGAGGGCCTGGACAAGGTCTTCACCGACGCGGGGGCCGAGTGGCGCTTCGCCGGCTGCTCCATGTGCCTGGGGATGAACCCCGACACGCTCAAGCCGGGACAGCGTTCCGCCTCCACCTCCAACCGTAACTTCGAGGGGCGGCAGGGCCGTGGCGGGCGCACCCATCTGGTCTCGCCACCGGTCGCCGCCGCCACCGCCGTGGTGGGTCGGCTGGCCGCCCCGGCCGATCTGTAGAAGGGCTCGCAGACATGGAAAAGTTCACCGTGCACAGCGGTACCGCGGTCCCGTTGCGTCGTTCCAATGTGGATACCGATCAGATCATTCCGGCCGTGTATCTCAAGCGGGTAACCAGATCTGGCTTCGAAGACGGACTCTTCAGCGCCTGGCGCGAAGATCCATCATTCGTGCTCAACGATTCCAGTTATTCGGGTGCGTCGATACTATTGGCCGGGCCGGAGTTCGGCACCGGGTCATCGCGTGAGCACGCCGTGTGGGCGCTGCGCGACTGGGGATTCCGGGTGGTGATCGCTCCCCGCTTCGGTGACATCTTCCGCGGCAACTCACTCAAGGAAGGGCTTCTGCCAGTCGAGCTTGAATTGAAGGCCGTCGAAGAATTGTGGGAGCGGGTCGAGGCCGACCCGACCACCCGCATCGACGTCGACCTCGCCGCCCGGGAGGTCCGGGCAGGGGAGTCCACCTGGTCGTTCCCGCTCGACGACTTCAGTCGCTGGCGGCTCATGGAGGGCTTGGATGACATAGGACTGACCCTCCGCCACGAGACCAACATCACCGAGTACGAGCAGAACCGGCTTCCCTTCCTGCCGGTGGTGGCATAGCCCACACAGCCCCTCCCGAGGCGCCTTTTCGCCCCCACCGGAGTTACGGATTCCTTGCTGCCCTACGCCTTCCGGGCAGCACGGAGCCGCCGGTGGGGGCGAATCCGTTGCGACACAATGGCTTTTTTCCCGCAGATGTTTGTGTCCCGGTGGCACAGGGCATACCGTGCGCGCAGAATGGCTCGCGTTGAGTCCAGTTGCACATACGGGAGGAAGTCGTGAACAAGGCCGAGCTCATCGAGGCGCTCGCCGCTCGCCTGGGGGACCGGAAGACGGCGACGGCGGCGCTCGACGCGGTCCTCGCCGAGGTTCAGGGGGCGGTCGCCAAGGGGGAAAAGGTGGCGATCACCGGTTTCGGAGTGTTCGAAAAGCGTGTCCGGGGGGCGCGAACAGCGCGGAACCCCCGAACAGGCGAGTCGGTGAAGGTGAAGAAGACATCCGTTCCGGCCTTCCGGCCGGGCGCTGGCTTCAAGGACATGGTGTCGAGCGGCCGGGTGCCGAAGACGACCACCGCCGCCGCGGCGAAGAAGACCACGGCGACGGCGACGGCGACCAAGTCCACCGCCACGGCCACGAAGACGGCCGCCACCAAGAAGGCGACGGCCACGAAGACGGCCGCTACCAAGAAGGCGACGGCCGCCAAGAAGGCCGCCCCCGCCAAGAGCACCGCCACCAAGGCGGCGGCGAAGAAGACCGCGCCGGCGAAGAAGACCGCCGGGGCCAAGAAGACCGCCGCAGCCAAGAAGACCACGGCGGCGAAGAGCACTTCCACCCGCGCCACAGCGGCGAAGAAGGCTCCGGCGAAGAAAGCTCCGGCCAAGAAGGCCGCCGCTCGACGCTGAGCGGATCGCGGTTGCGAGACGCCCACCGGTGCGACCGGTGGGCGTCTTCGTGTCCGTGCAGGCGTGTCGTGGCAAGCCACGCCGGTCGAGCGCGACCCGGGAAACGTTGACCGGCCGGCGGAACCGCCCGGACGATGGCCACGCGCTGTCCGCGCCAGGGCGATGTCTGGCCGGGCTCTATCCGGTTCGGTCTCGACGGCTGGCTCGACCTGCCCGCCCTCACCCGGACATCGCCGGGCAGCGCCCGGCGTGATGGTGCTGCGCGCGGTCGACCGGGCCCGACTGCGCGACGGGGCACGACATCCGTACCCTGCTCGCCGCGCGACTCGACAAGGGCGACCACCTCGCCCCGGTGGCCGCCCGCCCGGTCCGGCGACCACCTCGCCCCGGCGACCACCTCGCCCCGGTCCGGCCGCCGGGTCCGGCCGCCCGGTTCGGCCGTCACCTGACGGCGACCCGGTCGGGCAGGTCGTACGGGGTGGCCCGCTACGCCGCTGAGCTGGCCGCTGGCCGGCTATTGGTGCTGGCAGGGGATCTGTACACCCAGCCGGGCGGAGCTGGCGTTCCAGGCCCTGCTGGAGCGGTGACTGAGCGACGCACTCGCCCCGGCTGGGGCGTTAGGAAGGGCCCCTTCCTCTACCAAATGCGATAACAGGGGGCCCTTCCTTACAGGCGGGTGGCGCTGGCCAGGTGCTCGGCGGTGAAGGCGAGCAGCCAGCCCTCGCCCTTGGGGGTGCGGTAGTCGTCGCGGATGCCGGTGAGGTGCTCCAGTGCGCCCGGGATCACCTTTCCCTGGCCGCAGATCACGGCCGTACGTCCGGTGGCGGCCAGTTCGGCCATCCGGGCCGCTCCGGCGAGCGCGCACTCGGCCACGTCCTGCCCCGGTTTCGGCTCGTCGAAATGGGAGTCGACCTCGATCGGCAGGTCGAAGAGGGCAGCCAGCGGTTCCAGTGTCTGCACACAGCGCCGCGCCGACGCCGACCGGAGCCCGTCCGGGCGTAGCACGGCGGCCAGTGTCGCCACCTGCCGCGCCTGGACCAGCCCCGCCGGATCCAGCGGCCGGGCCGTGTCCGGCCCCGACCAGGTGGCCCGGTTGCCGGCCCGCGCGTGCCGGAATACGGCCAGCACCGAGGTCACCGGTGGCAGGTCGGCGAACTCGCGCAGCACCCATACGTCGTGTGGGTACGTCACCAGCCCGATCGCCCCCTCCACCGGCAACCAGCGGATGTCGTCCACCTCGGTCTCCGGCTCGAACCCGCCCACGTCGACCGCCCGCATCGCCCAGTAGTCGACCACCTTCGGCCGGCCGTCGCTGACATAGCGGACGCTGCGTAGCCGGGCCTGCGGCACCGCCCGTACGTCCGCCTCCTCGGCGATCTCACGTACGGCGGCGACCAGCGGATGCTCGTCCGGCTCCAACTTGCCCTTCGGCAACGACCAGTCGTCGTAGCGGGGCCGGTGCACCAGACAGACCTCGACGCCCCGGTCGGACGGGCGCCAGACCACGCCGCCCGCCGCCCGGATCTCGCTCGTCACAGCCAACTCGTCCGGCTTCCCTTGGTGGTCCTGCGCCAGGCGGCGGGGAAGGCCGCCCGGACCGCGCGGATGCTGGCTCGTTCCCGTTCTGCCAACCGTCCGGCGTTCACCGCGAGCGCGTGGTCGGTCGGGTCGGCCGCCGCCACCTCAAGCCAGGTTTCGGCGGCCACGGCGGCGTCCTGGTGCTCGCCGAGCAGTTCCTGCACCCGGGAGAGGGACTTGGCGAGCTTGCGGGCGTCGCCACCGAGCACCGGGGCGACCGCGTCGACCGCGTACCGGGCCTTCTTGCCGTTGATTCGTACCGCGTGCCACCGGTGGTCCGGGGCGAGCGGGTCGAGGTCGGCGGCGGCGTCGGCACCCTTGCCGCCCCGGGCCAGCCGGTGCCACGGTTTCGCGACCAGCCGGGGAAGCACCTTCGTCGCCGGACCCTGCGCCGCGTCGGTCAGCCGTGGCGCACGCGCCGCCTGGACCAGCGCCTCGACCAGGGCGGTGTACCGGTCCGAGGTGAGCGCCTCGTCGACCGAGGCCAGGGCCTGGTCGTGCCGTCGGACGAGCACCGCGTCGATCCGGTCCACCGCGTCGGAGTCGAGCGGGCTGAGCGGGTCCGCGGCGGCCGTCACGTGCAGTCGATCCCGCAGCACCTCCGCGTCCCGGGCGGCACCGAGCACGTCGGCGAGCCACTTCAACTCGTCGCGCAGCGGGCCGACCCACTCCGGTCGCAGCAGCGACCGGAAGGTCCGCAGGTCGCTGCGGAGCCGCCGGCAACCGACCCGCATCTGGTGTACGGCGGTGTCGTCGTCACCGACCGGCGCACGCAACCGGACGAGCGGGTCGTGTGCCAGCACCCGGCCGACGCCACGGCGGATCGCGTTCGTCACCACGTCGGCGGCGCTCGGTTTGCCGGAGAGCTTGTCCGGCGCGACCAGATCCGGTGCTCCCGCCGCCGCCTTGCCCAGGGCACGTACGTGTTTGGGGGTGAAGTCACCCGTGACCGCGCCCGCGTCGCGCAGCACCGACTCCACCCGGTCGAGCAGTTCCCGGTCGCCGCCCTTGCGCTCGACCTCGACCTCGCGGAACCGGGACCGTACCCGCTCCCCGTCCAGCACCGAGACGGCGTCGTCGGCGATTTCGGCGAGCACACGGTCCGAGGCGTCGCGCAGCTCGTACGCGTGCCGCACGGTCCGGACCACGGCGGCCGGCGCCAGTGGCGCGGACCGGGAGTACGCCGTGACCAGCCTGATCAGCTCCGCCGGGGTGTCCCGGCGCTTACCCACCCGGGAGATCTCGTGTCGGGTGCCCGGCACGTCGGCCGGGAGCTTGACCGTCCACGGCAGCGGATCACCCTTGCGGTGCCGCAGCGAGACACCGGCGCGGGCCAGCCGCAGATCGGCGGTGTCGAGGTAGGTGGCGGTGAGGGTGACCGGGGGCAGTCGCACCACCCGGCCGCCGGGTGGCACGCTGCCAGTCAGGTCCGGCAGCGTGAAATCCTTGTCGACCTCGTACTTGCGCTCCTCCTCCAGCATCCGGCAAGCCTATCCACGTCGGTTGCCGCCGCGCCTATTTCGCGGTTCGTGCCACCCGACGCAGCATCGCGTCCTGGAAGTCGACCAGGGGGTGTTCGGCTGTGCCGGCCCGGCGGCTCCAGGTGCCGTCCGGGTGCAGTTCGAACGAGGCGACCTCGTCGCTCATCGCGGTGCTCAGCACCTGGTCCAGTTCAGCCCGCGCGACCGGGTCGGTGACCTGCACCAGCGCCTCGACCCGGCGGTCGAGGTTGCGGTGCATCAGGTCGGCCGAGCCGATCCAGAACTCGGCCGAGCCGGCCCCGTTCGCGATCGGACGCCCACCGGCCGCGGCGCCGACGGCGAGCTGTCCGCCGCCGTTGCCGAAGCGGAAGACCCGGGAGTGTTCGAGGAACCGGCCGAGGATCGAGCGGACCCGGATGTTGTCCGAGAGACCGGGTACGCCCGGACGCAGTGTGCACATGCCCCGGATCATCAGGTCGACGTGCACCCCGGCCCGGGAGGCGCGGTAGAGCGCGTCCACGATCTCCTCGTCGACCAACGAGTTGACCTTGATCTGGACCAGGCTCGGTACGCCGAGCGCGGCGTGCGCGATCTCCCGGTCGATCCGCTCGATGATGCCGCTGCGTACGCCCTCCGGGGCGACCAGCAGTCGCCGGAACCGGGTCTGCCGGCTGTAGCCGGTCAGCACGTTGAACAGGTCGGTCAGGTCCGCGCCGACCTCGGGGTCGGCGGTGAGCATGCCGAAGTCCTCGTAGAGCCGGGCGGTCTTGGGGTGGTAGTTGCCGGTGCCGATGTGGCAGTAGCGGCGGATCTGGTTCCCCTCCTGACGTACCACCAGCGCGGTCTTGCAGTGCGTCTTCAGCCCGACCAGGCCGTACACCACGTGGCAGCCGGCCCGCTCCAGCACCCGGGCCCAACCGATGTTCGCCACCTCGTCGAACCGGGCCTTCACCTCGACCAGCACCACCACCTGCTTGCCGGCGGCGGCGGCCTCGATCAGCGCGTCCACGATCGGGGAGTCGCCGCTGGTCCGGTAGAGGGTCTGCTTGATGGCGAGGACGTTCGGGTCGGCCGCGGCCTGCTCGATGAAGCGCTGCACGCTGGTCGCGAACGAGTGGTACGGGTGATGCACCAGGATGTCCCCGTCGCGCAGGGTGGCGAAGACGCTCCGGGGCACCTCGCCCTCGACCAGTCGGGGGTGGGTGGCCGGCACGAACGGCCGTTCCTTGAGGTCGGGCCGGTCGCACTCGTTGTAGATCTGCCAGAGCGAGGAGAGGTCCAGCAGCCCCGGCACCCGCAACACGTCCTGGTCGTCCATGTCGAGTTCCCGGACGAGCAGGTCGAGGACGTGGTCGGAGATGGACGAGGCGACCTCCAGGCGTACCGGGGGGCCGAAGCGGCGCCGGGCAAGTTCGCGTTCCAACGCCTGCAACAGGTCCTCGTCGCGGTCCTCGTCGACCTCGACCTCGGCGTTGCGGGTGATCCGGAACAGGTGGCACTCGGCCACGGTCATGCCGGGGAAGAGCTGGTTCAGGTGTGCCGCGATCAGGTCTTCCAGCGGCAGGAAGCGCATCCCGGGGATGTCTCGTTCGACCCGTACGAACCGGGGCACGTTGTTCGGCACCTTCACCCGGGCGAAGAGTTCCGGTCCGCCGTCCGGGTCGCGTACCGCCACGGCCAGGTTCAGCGACCGGCTGGAGATGTACGGGAACGGGTGGGCGGGGTCGACCGCGAGCGGGGTGAGGACCGGGAAGATGTGCTCCCGGAAGTAGGTGCGCAGCCGTTCCCGTTCCTGGGCGGGCAGGTCGGCCCAGCGGATCAGGTGGATGTCGGCGGCGGCCAGCCGGGGCACCACGTCGTCGACGAAGCAGCCGGCATGCCGGGCGACCAGGTCGGCGGTCTTCTCCGAGATCAGGTCCAACTGGGTACGCAGCGGCAGCCGGTCCCCGCCGCGTACGGGTAGTCCGGCCTGTAGCCGGCGCTTCAGGCCGGCGATCCGCACCATGTAGAACTCGTCCAGGTTGCTGGCGAAGATGGCCAGGAACTTGGCACGTTCGAGCAGGGGGGTGGACCGGTCCTCGGCGAGGGCGAGGACCCGGGCGTTGAAGTCGAGCCAGGAGAGTTCCCGGTTGAGGAAGCGGTCCTCGGGCAGCGGCTCGGCCGTCGACGGTGGGCCGTCGACCGGCGGTGGTGGCTCCCCGTTGCCGGTGCCGTCGTCGGGACCGCTGCCGGTAGCGGAACCGGTGTCGCTGCCGGTGTCGGAGCGGCGGCCGTTGCCGTTGTCGTGCACGGCGTCGTCGGGGGCGGTGACACCGTCACCCGGCAGCCGGACGAACCGCCCGTTCGACCCACGTTGGGGCGAACCGGGAGGAAGGATCGGGTCGGCGTCCGGCGCCGCCGTACGAGGAGGGCTGCTCTTCGCACGACGGGGCGACTGGGGGCGGGGGTGGGCGGGCGGGGTGCTCACGGCTTCATCATTGCCCGAACCGGATGAACGCAAAATGAACTTGGCGTCTTCTGATCACGAGAAGTCGGACAATGCGAGCGGCGGACGGCGATCCGACCGGATCATGGGATTGGTCACACCAGACCGGGCAGGGTGATCCGAGTTACCTCGCCGGACTCGCCGTGATCGATGCGTACCCGCTGGCCGAGCCGGAGCAGGCGCAGCCCCGACGCGTCGAACGCCACCGCCGGAAAGGCGAGTTCGGTGCCGTCGTCGAGGAGGAGAGTGCCGGACCGCGTCTGCGGGTCGTACGTCGCCACCGTGCCCTGCATGCCCAGCACCGTACACCGGGCGCGGCGCGGGCGAACCCGCAAGTGCGCGTACGGGCGACGCTCAGGCGGCGTCCGGGTCGGCGGCGACCAGCCCGGCGGCGTCCGGGACGAAAAGCTCGGCGGTGTACCGGCCGAGGCCGAGTGCGGCGGCGGCGAGCAGGTCGGCCCGGGTGTCGACGTCCCGGCGCACCGTTGGACCGACCTCGGTCAGGGCGAGCGCCCCGGACGCGGCGTGAGCCGCCGCCGACGACCCGCCGAAGTGCGGGTCCAACGGCACCCCCGCCGGGGCGAGCAGCAGCACGGTGCCGGTGCCCGGGGTGTCCGCGGCGAAGCGGCGTACCCGGGGCGGGCCGGCAGCCGCCGCCCGCAGCGCGGCGGTGAGTTCCGCCGGGCGCAGCGCCGGCAGGTCGGCGGTGAGTGCCACCACGCCGCTGTCGGCCAGCGACGCACCACGGGAGAAGGCCGGGTTCAGGCCGCCGCCCGGCGGGTCCGGCGTGACCCGGGCACCGAGCGCCCGCAGCGCCCGCCCGGCGACTATGTCGTCGGTCACCACCAGCACCTCGCGCACCGGTGGGCTGGCGAGTGCGGCGCTCACCGTGTCGAGCGCCAACGCCAGCGCCAGCGGCTCGTGCGGCACCCCGGGAAGGGCCCCGCGCAGCCGGCTCTTGGCCGCGCTCAGCCGCTTCAGTGGCACCACCACGGTCCACGTCGGTTCGGTCACCGGATAATCCTGCCAGCCGGCGGACGCCGGCCCCTCGCTGGCCGTACCCGGGGCGAGCAGGCATGATTTCGCTGCGGGCCGGGGTGGTGTGGCGGCACCGGGGCGGCTGGTGCCCGAGGGCCCGGGTACAACGAGGAGGGCATAGTGGCACGGCGGAGGCTGGGGTTCTGGCGGCGGTTCGCCATCGCGTTGGTGAAGCCCGCGCTGCGGGTCTGGACCCGGCGGACCTGGACCGGCATGGAGCACGTGCCGACCTCCGGTGGGGTCATCATCGTGCCGAACCACATCTCGCACGCCGACCCGTTGGTGGTCGCGCACTACATCAACGACACCGGACGGTGGCCACAGTTCCTCGGCAAGGCCAGCATCTTCCGCGTACCGGTGGTCGGTTACATCCTGCTCCGGTGCCGGCAGATCCCGGTGGAGCGCGGCACCATCGACGCCGCCCGGTCACTGGAGACCCTGGTCGCGGCGGTCAAGGACGGCGGCGCTGTGGTGATCTACCCGGAGGGCACCACGACCCGGGAGCCCGACCTGTGGCCGATGCGCGGCAAGACCGGCGCGGCGCGGCTCGCCCTCACCACCGGCGCCCCGGTCGTCCCGGTCGCCATCTGGGGTGCGCAGCGGTTGTTCGACCCGCGTAGCGGCAAGCTCAGCCTGCGTCCCCGGATTCCGGTATCGGTCCATGCCGGCCCGCCGGTGGACCTGAGCCGCTGGGCGGGTGCGGCACCGACCAGGACGGTGCTGGACGAGATGACCAACGAGATCATGCTCCGCCTCCGTGACCAGCTCGCCGAGATCCGGGGCGGCACGCCGCCGCCGATCTACTCGCCCAACGGCCACCACGCGGGCGATGCCGTCACCGCGGAACCGGCCGTCGGCGGGACCGACGACCGCCGTGGGGACTCCGCGTGAGCGGCCACGCCGTTGTCCTCGGCGCCGGTTCCTGGGGTACGGCCTTCGCGAAGGTACTCGCCGACGCCGGCCGGGACGTGACCATCTGGGCCCGCCGCGAGTCCGTGGTGAGCGCCATCCGGGAAACCGGTCGCAACACCGAATACCTACCCGAACTGCGGTTGCCGCATCGGGTCACCGCCACCGGCGACGCCTCGGCCGCGATCGCCGGGGCGGACCTGGTGGTGCTCGCCGTACCGTCGCAGACGCTGCGTGGCAACCTGGCCGACTGGGCCGCCTTCATCGACCGGGACGCGACCCTGGTCTCGTTGATGAAGGGGATCGAGTTGGGCACCACCAAGCGGATGAGCCAGGTGATCGTGGAGACGGCCGGGGTGGCCGAGGACCGGGTGGCGGTCGTGTCCGGCCCCAACCTGGCCGCCGAGATCGCCGCCGAGCAACCGGCTGCGACCGTGGTGGCCTGCACCGACATGGACCGGGCGACGGTGGTCCAGGCGTCGGTGTCCACCCCCTACTTCCGGCCCTACACCAACGACGACGTGATCGGGTGTGAACTCGGCGGCGCGGTGAAGAACGTCATCGCACTCGCGTACGGCATGGCGACCGCGATGGGACTCGGTGACAACACCAAGGCCACGCTGATCACCCGAGGGCTGGCCGAGACCGCCCGGCTCGGGGTGGCCCTCGGTGCCGACCCGCTCACCTTCGCCGGGCTCGCCGGCATGGGCGACCTGGTCGCCACCTGCTCGTCCCCGCTGTCGCGCAACCGGACCTTCGGCGAGCACCTGGGACGTGGGGAGACCCTCGAACAGGCGCAGACGGCGACCCGGCAGACCGCCGAGGGGGTCAAGAGCTGCCTGGCGATCCGGGACCTGTCCCGGATGCACGGGGTCGAGATGCCGATCACGGAGCAGGTCGAGCTGGTCTGCCACGAGGGCGCCGACCCGCGACTGGCGATGGCCGCGCTGATGAGCCGCAAACCGAGGCCCGAATGAGCACCGAATCCCCGACCCCGGCTGGAGTGTGGCGATGAACGACGAACGCGATCCCCGGCCCGGCGACGGCTCCGGGGCAGAAGCGGGCTCCTGGGACGGCTACGGCGACGGCACCAGGAGCGTGCACGCCGGGCTGCCGGCGCCCGAGCCGGGCCAGCCGTTCCTGCCCGGCCCGGTCTTCGCCGCGCCGTACCACCTCGACCCGCAGGCGGGTCCGGCGGCGAGCCCGAACGGTTACGGCCGGCCGGACAACCCCACCCGGCGGGCTCTGGAGGCGGCGATCGGCGAACTGGAGGGGGGCGACTGCCTCGCCTTCTCCAGCGGACAGGCGGCGATCAGTGCGCTGCTGCTCGCGGTGCTGCGTCCGGGCGACGGTGTGGTCCTCCCCACCGACGGCTACTTCCCGGTCCGGGCCTTCGCCACCGAGACCCTCGCCCAGTTGGGGGTACGGGTCCAGTTCGCGCCGACGGCCGGGCCGTACCCGTCGTTCGAGGGGGTACGGCTGCTGCTGCTGGAGACGCCGGCCAACCCCGGACTCGACGTCTGCGACGTGGCCGAACTGGCCGAGCGGGCGCACGCCTCGGGGGCGCTCGTCGCGGTCGACAACACCACCGCCACCCCTCTCGGTCAGCGTCCGCTCGATCTCGGCGCCGACCTGGTCGTGGCCTCCGGCACCAAGGCGCTGACCGGCCACTCCGACCTGCTCCTCGGTTACCTGGCGACCCGATCCGCCGAACTGCTCGACCTGCTGCGGTCCTGGCGGGCCACCACGGGTTCGGTGCCGGGCGCGTTCGACGCGTGGCTGGCACACCGGTCACTGGCCACTCTCGACCTGCGGTTGGCCCGGCAGAGCGCCAACGCGGCGGCGGTGGCGGCGGCGTTGAGTCAGCGGGCCGACGTCACCGGTCTGCGGTGGCCGGGGCTGGTGGACGACCCGGCGTACCCGGTGGTGAGCCGGCAGATGCGGCGGGTGCCCGGTGTGCTCTCGTTCGACCTGGGCGACGCCGACCGGGTGACCCGGTTCCTGCGTGCCTCCCGGTTGGTCTTCGCGGCGACGTCCTTCGGTGGCCTGCACACGAGCGCGGACCGGCGGGCGCAGTGGGGCGACGACACCTCGGACGGTTTCGTCCGACTCTCCTGTGGTGTGGAGGACGGCGCCGACCTGGTCGCGGACATCACGGCGGCGCTCGACGCGTCCGCCTGAGCGGACCGGTGACGGGGGACTGGTACGGGCACGGCGGAAGCCCCGATCGGAGTGATCGGGGCTTCCGGGGGTGACGGACCGCTCGCTCGGTCGGGGCGCCGAAGTCTCTACCGGACCGTGTGGGCGCCGGTGTCGCCGATCCGGCGACCCGGGCGGCTGAGGAGCTAGTCGATCACCGGGGCGGTCGGCACGGAACTGGCGAACGCCGACCAGGCGCTCGCGGGGAAGAGCAGCACCGGGCCGGCCGGGTCCTTCGAGTCACGAACCCCGATCGCGTCGGCGGTGACGGCGAACTCCACGCAGGCGCCCTGGTCGCCACTGCGGCTGCTCTTGCGCCAGGTGGCGGTCGCGAAGGCGGCCATCGTGGTGGTGGTTGGAGCGGACATGTGTCTACCGTCCCTTCAGGAGGTTGGAGATCAGCTCGCTGCTCGCCTCCGGGCTCAGCGCCACGGTTCGCAAGTGCTGCATGATCTTCATACAGGTGTCGAGCTCGGGCGCGCTGTCGAAGGAGAGCTGACCGGCGACAGTCTCGACCGAGGCCAGGGGTTGATCTTCCAGGCCGAATTCGAGGATGTGCAGCGATCCCCTGGTGCCCCGGTGGTAGCCGGTGTCCAGCGGGATCACCTGGATGGTCATGTGTGGCATTTCGGCGATCTTGATCAGGTGTTCCAGTTGCTCGCGCCAGGCCGCCTCGCCGCCGACCTTGCGCATCAGGGCCACTTCGTCGATCACCGAGACGACGACCAACGGATCGGGTGTGGCGGTGAGGCGCTTCTGACGGTTGAGCCGGAGCTGCACCCGCTCTTCAATCCCGTCGTCGGTGAGGGTGTGCGGGCCGCCCCGCATGATCGCCCGGATGTAGTCCGGGGTCTGCAACAGGCCCGGCACCAGGGACGGTTCGAACGACTGGATGCCGCTCGCCTCGGACTCCAGCGCGATGAAGTCCATCGTCTTCCGGTCCAACATGTACGAATAGGACACCCACCAGCCGGGCTTCTTGGCCTCCTTGGCCAGTTCGATCGTGGCCTTGAGGTCGTCTCCGTCCACGTTGTAGTGCGTGAGCAGGGCGCGGACGGTGGCCGGGCTGGGCAGGCTCAGCGCGTTCTCGTAACGCGACAGTGTGCTGCGGGTGCTGTTGATTTCCTCGGCCGCCTTTTCGAGGGTTAGTTCGGCCTTCTCCCGGTATGTCCGGAGGGCGATGCCGAGTCGGCGGGCGCGAGCGGTCTTCGGTGCCATGGACCGAGTCTGACACACGTCGGCGAGAAAGTGTGCATGAGAGATCTCCCGTGAGAGTTGCATTCACGCTTTCACGGATGGCAACCTGTCAGGGCGTCCTCGCTGCCGGTGGTCGTGTCGACGGTGGCGGTGAGTGACGGAATGGGGAATGAGGCGCACGGTGGTCGGGGACTCCCCCGTACCCGGCCGCCGTGTGCCCCACCGCCGCGGACCCGGAGGTGTCGGATGACAGCGACCCCCTGTTGGCCTCGTGTTTCACGCTGCCGATGGTGTACACGGCCGGTGCTGCGCGACAACGACGGCGCGTGGATCCACGCCGACCTGGCGTACGTCTGCCGTGACCGTTCGGGCGGACTGGCCGGCACCACGGCGGAACCGGAGGCGGTGGCCCGCCATGCCGGCTGACCTCCGTCGCCTGCCCGTTCGGCCCGCACCACCGGCACCGGCAGGCCGCTGGTGGTGACCCGCTATCTGGTGGTGCTCACCGACGTGCGTCCCCTCACCAACGAGGGGCGCAACGAACGGGTCGAGCCGGAGCGGCGCCGGCAGGTGGTCGGTGCCACCAGCCGCGACGCCGCCGACCGGATCGCCGGCGCGTTCGCCGCGCTCGGCATGGTCCGGGCCGGCCGGCAACGCGTCAAAGTCATCGCCGTTGGTCGGCGATGTCCTGAACCACACTGAATGCCGGAGTCCCGGTGGTCGAGGTCCCCGACCACCGTGGCCCGGCCCGCGCCGCCCCGGGGCACCAGCTGGTGCCCGCCTGGCTGAGAGCCCCGGGGCGGGTCCGCGGGACGATCGTGACCCAGCCGTCGGTCACCCCTGACATTGATCGAATCCTTGACCTATCGGCCCCGCGCGGCGGCCACGCAGAGTAGGGTCACCGGCGTGACGAGCCCACGGAAGACCCGCGTAGCAGTTGTCTTCGGCGGTCGTAGCACGGAGCATGCGATCTCCTGCGTGAGCGCCGGAAGCATTATCAACGCCCTGGATCCGGACGAATACCAGGTGGTCCCGATGGGTATCACCAAAGCCGGTGAGTGGGTGTTGACCACTGGTGACCCAGGGCAACTGGCGATCACGGAAAGTATTCTTCCGGCGATCACCTCGGGTGCCGAGGCGACCGTCGTCCCGCCGTCGGACCCAACCGCCAACGGTCTGGTGGTGCTCGAACCAGCCGAAGGCCCGACCGCACTCTCCGATGTCGACGTGGTCTTCCCCGCCCTGCACGGCGCGTACGGCGAGGACGGCACGATCCAGGGGCTGCTGGAGATGGCCGGCATCCCGTACGTCGGCTCCGGTGTCTTCGCCTCCGCCGCCGCGATGGACAAGGAGTTCACCAAGAAGCTCACCATCGCCGAGGGCATCCCCAACGGCCCGTACGCGGTGCTGCGCAGCGGCATGGACCTCTCCGAGGCGGAGAAGGCGCGACTCGGCCTGCCGGTCTTCGTCAAACCGGCACGCGCCGGATCGTCGTTCGGTGTCACCAAGGTCTCCGACTGGGCCGACCTGGAGGCGGCGATCGTCACCGCCCGGCAGATCGACCCGAAGGTGCTGGTCGAAGCCGCGATCGTCGGTCGCGAGGTCGAGTGCGGGGTGCTTGAGGGCGAGACAGGCGGCGCCCCGGAAGCCTCCGTCGTCGCCGAGGTGCGGGTGGTGGCCGACCACGACTTCTACGACTTCGAGGCGAAGTACGTCGGCGACGCCTGCGAGTACGACATCCCGGCCGCCCTGCCCGAGCGGGTCACCCGGCAGATCCAGGAATACTCCTGCCGTACCTTCACCGCGCTCGACTGCTCCGGACTGGCCCGGGTCGACTTCTTCGTCACGCCCGACCTGGAGGTCTACCTCAACGAAATCAACACGATGCCGGGATTCACCCCGACCTCGATGTTCCCGCAGATGTGGGCCGCCGCCGGGTTGGAGTACCCCAAGGTGGTCGACCGCCTGGTCCGCACCGCGCTGTACCGGGGCACCGGTCTGCGTTAGCCGGGGGCGGCGGTCTGGGTCAGCCGGGGCGGCCAGCGCCAGCCGGGGCCGGGGCGGGTCGTCTCAGGCGGTGCAGCCGTAGGGCTTGGTGGCCGAGGAGGGAACGGCTTCGACCACCGACTCGGCGAGCGGGGCGATCAACTGCAACGGCGGGTCGTCACCGCGCGGCACGGCGACCCGTACCGGCACCTCACGGTCCACTGTGACGAAGACCGTCTGGTCGGACTGCTCCTGCGCGTGCCAGCAGACCGAGTTCACCACCCAGACCTGGTCGGTCGGCGGGAACGAGGGGAGCGGGCTGCCGCAACTGACCGCGACGGCCGGGTCGCCGTACGCGGCGTTCTGCTCCGGACCGGCGCTGACCGGCCGCTGGGCCAGTTCGCCGAGGGTCGCCGGCAGGCGGGAGATCAGCGCCCGGCAGACCGTGGCCGGCCGTTCGGCGAGCGGTAGGGCGGCCATCTCCACCGGGGCGGTGGACTGCGCCCGGGGCGTGGTCGCCGACGGCGTCGGGTTCGCCGAGGCGGCGTCGGGCGTGGGGGCGAGCTTGCCGAAGGCGAAGATCGCGACGAGTACGGTCAGCGGCAACGCGACCACGGTGGCCCAGATCGCGGCCTGACGATTCGACCGGTCCGAGGCGGGCGGGGCCGTCCGTTCGGTGTCGGAACCGTCCTGCTCGACCGGTGTGGGGGTGGGGCTGCTCTCCGCCATCAGAGGCGCACCACCGAGCAGGTGAGGGTACGGGTGATCCCGGGCACCAACTGCACCTTGCTGACGATCATCTTGCCCAACTCGTCGACCGTGTGCGCCTCGGTGAGCACGACCACGTCGTACGGCCCGGTCACGGCATCGACCCGGACGACACCGGAGATATCCGTGATCTGCGCGGCCACGTCACGCGCCCTTCCGACCTCGGTCTGGATGAGGATGTACGCCTGGACCACGACCTGACCTCCGTCCGCCGCCGAGCGGCTTCGACCGTGAAAATACCGTACGGAGTGGGTCGGTTCCCCACCGGTGGTCAAGGGAGGCGCAAGTGAGCGTGCGGAGCAAGCGGATCGGTTGGTGTGCGGTGGCGGTGTGTGCCCGGGTGCGGCGTACCGGGGGCGGCGCGTGAGCGTGGCCAGCGCCGGTGAGTTCGGTCTGATCGCCCGGGTGACCGCGCGGCTGGGCAGCGGGGCGACGGTGCTGCTGGGGCCGGGTGACGACGCCGCCGTGGTGAGCGCACCGGACGCACGGGTGGCCGCGTCGACGGACGTACTGGTCGAGGGGCGACATTTCCGCCGGGACTGGTCATCGGCGGCCGACGTCGGGCACCGGGCGGCAGCAGCCAACCTCGCCGACATCGCCGCGATGGGTGCGGTGCCGACCGCCCTGCTCGTCGCCCTCTGCATCCCACCGGATCTGGAGGTGCGGTGGGCCGAGGAACTCGCCGACGGTCTCGGCGCGGAAGCCGCCCTCGTCGGGGCGAGTGTGGTCGGCGGCGACATGTCGTCGAGCCCCACCCTGACGATCGCGGTCACCGCCCTCGGTGACCTGGGCGGCCGGGCACCCGTCGTACGCAGCGGCGCGCGGCCGGGCGACCAGGTCGCCCTCGCCGGTCGGGTCGGGTACGCCGCCGCCGGCTACACCGTGCTCTCCCGTGGCTTCCGTACGCCGAAGCTGCTGGTGGAGGCGTACCGGCGACCGGAGGTGCCGTACCGGGCGGGGCCGCAGGCGGCGCGGCTCGGCGCCACCTCGATGATCGACGTCTCGGACGGGCTCCTCGCCGACCTCGGTCACGTCGCCTCGGCCAGCGAGGTCGGCATCGACCTGCGCAGCGGGGCCTTCGAGATTCCGACCCAGATGCGGGACGCGGCACACGCGCTCGGCATCGACCCGTACGCCTGGGTGCTCGGTGGCGGGGACGACCACGCTCTGGCCGCCACGTTCCCGGCACACGTGGCGTTACCGGATGACTGGCGGGTGATCGGGCGGGTGGTCGACGGCACCGGGTTGACCGTGGACGGCAAGCCGTACAAGGGGAGCGCCGGCTGGGACCACTTCCGGTAGGGGACGGACCGTCGACCGGATCGGTAGGGGACCGTCCGCGCCGTACCCTTCACGGGTGAGCGAGATCGAGATCCGCATGGTGCGTTACGACTCCCTGGTGGCCCAGCAACTCGTCGCCGACGCCCTGGCCGACCTGGGGCGTCGGTACGGCGGGAGCGGCGACGAGACCCCGGTGGACGTACGCGACTTCGAGTCGCCCTCGGGGGCCTTCCTGGTGGCGTACCGGGGTGGGGAGCCGGTCGGTTGCGGTGGCTGGCGCAGCCACGGCGACGACGGGGAGACGGCCGAGCTGAAGCGGATGTACACCGCCCCGTCGGCCCGGGGGCGAGGGGTGGCCCGCGCGGTGCTCGGTGCGGTGGAGCGGTCAGCCCGTGAACAGGGGCGCAAACGGCTCATCCTTGAGTGCGGCGACAAGCAGCCCGAGGCGATCGCAATGTACGAGTCGTGCGGTTACGTGCGGATCGAGAACTTCGGTTACTACCGCGACTCCCCGGACTGCCTCTCCTACGGTCGGCCCCTCTGACCCACCCGGTCCGACGGTTTCCGGCTCCCGGAGGAGAGATCGTCGGTGTGGTCGCTCAGCCAGGGGCGTGGAGCGGCCACCCGTGGGATCGGGCCCTCGGACAGCGCACGCGGGGATACGCGGACACGCAACATGCGGGGAGCGCGGACACGCAAGTAGCCGTCGGGTCCTTCGGGACCCGACGGCTGATGCGGTCTGGACCGGCGTGCCTGGGCCGCCGGATTGCGGGACGCGACGAACGCGTCAGGCGCGGGCGACCTTACCGGCCTTGATGCAGGAGGTGCAGACCTGCATCTTGCGGGTGTTGCCGCCACCGGCCGGGGTGCGCACGGTCTGGATGTTCGGGTTCCAGCGGCGGTTGGTCCGCCGGTGCGAGTGGGAAACGTTGTGGCCGAAGCCCGGTCCCTTGCCACAAACGTCGCACACGCTAGCCACGGGATACTCCTGGGATTGATCGTTCATGAAGTCGCCGGCAGGGTGCTGTCCGGGCAACCTGGCCAGGCTACCCGATGCCTCCACCGTCCGGCGAATCGGCTCCACCCCACCCACCGGCTCCGGCCTGCGTCGGGGCGGTGTCGGGCCGCGGAGTACGGCGGGCGTCGGTGGTCGCCAGTAGGCTTCACGCCGTGCTGCAGACCCTCGACGCCGCCGCCATCCGGCAGTGGTGCGCGGGTGGGCTGGCGGCACTCGTTCGCCACCAGGTCGAGATCGACGAGCTGAACGTCTACCCGGTGCCCGACGGTGACACCGGCACCAACCTGGTCCTCACACTCACCTCGGCACAGCAGGCGCTCGCCCTCGACTCCGACGGTACGCCGGAACCGAACCAGACCGGACCGGCCCCGCACGCGCGGGTGCTGCGCCTGATCGCCCGGGGGGCGCTGCTCGGCGCCCGGGGCAACTCCGGCGTGATCGTCTCCCAGATTCTGCGCGGCCTGGCCGACACGCTCGCCGACGAGCCGGTGGTGGGCGGTCGGGAGCTGGCCCGGGCGCTGCGGGCGGCCAGCACGGCGGCGTACGCGGCAGTGGCGGAACCGGTCGAGGGCACCGTACTCACCGTTGTCGCAGGGGCGGCGGATGCGGCGGAGCGGGCCGACACCGACGACCTCGCCACGGTCGCGACGGCCGCCGCCACCGGTGCGGCCCACGCGCTCGCGTCCACCCCGGAACTGCTGCCGGTGCTCGCCCGGGCCGGGGTGGTCGACGCCGGTGGCCGGGGACTCTGCGTCCTGCTCGACGCACTGGTCGAGGTGATCACCGGCGCGGCGCCGAGTCGGCCGGTGACGGCGCCACCCGGGCCGCGCCCGCCGCGCACCGTCGCCCGCGAGACCGGCGCCGAGACGTACGCCTACGAGGTGCAGTTCCTGCTCGACGCCGCACCCGAGGCGGTGACCAGGATGCGGGCGGTGCTCGCCGGGCTCGGTGACTCACTGGTGGTCGTCGGCGACGAGGCCACCGCTGGCCGGATCGGCACCTGGAACGTGCACGTACACGTCAACGACGTCGGGGCGGCGGTGGAGGCGGGGGTGGTGGCCGGCCGGCCGTACCACATCTCCGTCGTCCGCTTCGCCGACCAGGAGGCCGGTGCCGCCCCGGTCGCCGGTGCCGTCCCCCTGCCGGAGCGGGTCGAACCGCCGAGCCGGTCGGCGGTCGTGGTCGCACACGGCGCCGGGCTGGCCGAACTCCTCGTCGGCGAGGGCGCCACCGTGGTCCGGGGCAACCCCTCCACCGGCGAACTGCTCGCCGCCATCCGGTCGACCGGCGCGAGCCGGGTGGTGGTCCTCCCCAACGACCCCAACACCCAGGCCGTGGCGAACGCCGCCGCCAAGGAGGCGCACGAATTCGGCGTCAAGGTCAGCGTGGTGCCGACCCGCTCGCCGGTGCAGGCACTCGCCGCACTCGCCGTACGCGACCCGGCCCGCCGCTTCGAGGACGACGTGATCGCGATGGCCGAGGCGGCCGGGGCGTGCCGGTACGGCGAGGTCTGTTATGCCAGCCGGGAGGCGCTGACGGTGGCCGGGCGGTGCCAGCCCGGAGACGTACTGGCGCTGGTCGAGGGGGAGGTGCACCTGATCGGCAGCGACCTCGTGTCGACCTGCACCGCGCTGCTCGACCGGATGCTGGGCGGCGGCGGCGAACTGGTCACGTTGCTGGTCGGAGCCGACGCACCGGCCGGACTCGCGGCAGCCGTACGGGAGCACGTAGGGAGTCGTTGGCCGTTCGTGGAGGTGCACGACTATCCCGGCGGGCAGCCGTTGTATCCGCTGCTGGTGGGGATCGAATGACCGAGCGGAGAGATGGCATGACCGAGCCGAGAGATGGCACGACCGAGCCGTTGACGGCCGAGACGCCGCTGCGTATCCCGCTGGGCGAGAAGACGGCCAAGGCTCTCGCCAGCCACCTCGACCTGCACACCGTCGGCGACCTGCTCTACCACTTCCCGCGCCGGTACGACGAGCGTGGCGAACACACCGACATCCGGTCACTGGAGATCGGTGAACAGGTCACCGTCCTCGGTCAGGTGCAGCGCACCATCGTACGGCCGATGCGTCAACGGCGCGGCAACCTGCTGGAGGTGGCCGTCGGGGACTCCTCCGGCGGAGTGCTGACGATCACCTTCTTCGGCAACCAGGCATGGCGTGAGCGGGAGCTGCGCCCCGGCCGGTGGGGGCTCTTCGCAGGCAAGGTCACCGAGTTCCGGGGCAAGCGGCAACTCAACGGCCCGGAGTACGTGCTGCTCGGTGAGGGGGCCGCCGACGGCGAGGCGGCGGCGGGGGAGGAGATCGAGGAGTTCGCCGGGGCGCTGATCCCCGTCTACCCGGCCGCGGTGGCGATGCCGACCTGGGTGATCGCCCGCTGTGTGCGGGTCGTGCTGGACACCGTGACCATGCCGGAGGATCCGCTGCCGGCAACCATGCGGGCCAGCCGGAACCTGGTCGGACTCGGCACCGCCCTGCGGGAGATCCATCGGCCGGGCACCAAGGAGGACCTCTACCGGGCCCGGCACCGGCTGAAGTGGGACGAGGCGTTCGCCGTACAACTCACGTTGGTGCAGCGCAAGCACCGCGCGGCGGCGTGGCCGGCGCGACCCCGACCGCCGCGTGACGCCGGCCTGCTCGCCGCCTTCGACGCGCGCCTGCCGTACGAGCTGACCGAGGGGCAGCGGTCGGTCGGCGAGGAGATCGCCGCGGATCTGGCCACCGCCCACCCGATGCACCGGCTGTTGCAGGGCGAGGTCGGCTCCGGCAAGACGGTCTGCGCGTTGCGGGCCATGCTCCAGGTGGTCGACGACGGCGGACAGGCGGCGCTGCTGGCGCCGACCGAGGTGCTCGCCGCCCAGCACCACCGGGGCATGCTCGACCTGCTCGGACCGCTCGGTCGCGCCGGTGAGCTGGACGGCGACCCGGACGGCACCCGGGTCGCGCTGGTCACCGGGTCACTCGGCGCGGCGGCCCGGCGCAGTGCGCTGGAAGAGGTGGCAGCAGGCCGCGCCGGCATCGTGCTCGGTACGCACGCCCTGCTCTACGAGGGGGTCGACTTCGCCGACCTTGGCCTGGTGGTGGTCGACGAGCAGCACCGGTTCGGGGTGGAGCAGCGGGACGCGTTGCGGGCCAAGGCCGAGCAGCCGCCGCACGTGCTGGTGATGACCGCGACCCCGATCCCGCGCACGGTGGCGATGACCGTCTACGGCGATCTGGAGATCTCGACCCTGGCCCAGTTGCCGCGCGGCCGGTCGCCGATCGCGTCGCACGTGGTTCCGGCGTCGGAGAGGCCGGCGTTCCTGGACCGGGCCTGGCGCCGGCTACGCGAGGAGGTGAACGCCGGACACCAGGCGTACGTGGTCTGTCCCCGGATCGGCGACGGGCCGGCGTCGGACGAGGAGGCGCCGACGGACGAGTCCGCCAAGCGCCCCCCGTTGGCGGTGACCGAGGTGGCCCCGCTGTTGGCCGAGGGGCCGCTGCACGGGCTGCGGATCGGGGTGCTGCACGGGCGGCTGCCGGCGGACGAGAAGGACGCGGTGATGCGCTCCTTCGCCGCGGGTGAACTGGACGTGCTGGTGGCGACCACGGTGGTCGAGGTCGGGGTCGACGTACCGAACGCCACCGTGATGATCGTGCTGGACGCGGACCGGTTCGGCGTCTCCCAGCTGCACCAGCTTCGCGGCCGGGTGGGTCGGGGTTCGGCCGCCGGTCTCTGCCTGTTGGTCTCCGAGGCGATGGAGGGTACGCCGGCCCGGGAGCGGCTGGACGCGGTCGCCTCCACCTCGGACGGTTTCCGCCTCGCCGAACTGGACCTGGAGCAGCGCCGCGAGGGGGACGTGCTCGGCGCGACCCAGTCCGGCCGCCGCTCGCATCTGCGCCTGCTCTCGCTGCTGCGGGACACCGACCTGATCCGGGACGCGCGGGCCGAGGCGATCGCGCTGGTGGAGGAGGATCCGGAGTTGACCGGGCAGCCGGCGCTGGCCGCCTCGGTGGCCGCGCTGGTCGACGAGGAGCGGGCCGAGTACCTGGAGAAGGGCTGACGGCAGCCGCGACGCGTGGGCGCGGTCGTAGCGCCCCGGGCGGTGGCGTCACGGCGTCTGTCGGTGTGACAAAGCGTCGAGGGCGGGCCGACCGGTTGGTCGGCCCGCCCTCTGGCGGATCAGTTGTTACTCGCGGAGCGGTTCAGGCTCAGGCTCAGGCGGTGAAGGTCAGCCGGCGGCGACGGGCCACCACGAAGAGCGCCACACCGATGCCGAGCAGGACCAGTGCCCCAGCGGCGATGCCACCGGCGGCCGCACCGGTCACCGGCAGGCCGCCCCCGGCGCCACCGCAGTCTGCCGGCTTCTCCCAGGCGATCGCCTCGGTGTCGTCCAGACCCTCGGCGCTTGGGGTAACGGTCAGGCCCTCGGAGGCCGGGAACTTCGCGGTCTCGGTGGTGCCGGGCGCCACGGTCAGCGTCTTCGGCTCGCCCGTGCTCGGGGTGAGGGTCAGGGTGACGGCCTCGCCGTCCTCCGGGTTGCTGATCATGAAGATCAGCTCCTCGCAGGTGGACTCGTAGCCGCCCACCGGCTCGCCCGGCTCGACGCAGTTCTCCGGCTCGACCCAGGTGTAGGTCTCGCCGACCTGCTTGTTGCCCTCAGTGATCTTGATCTGGCCGGCGTTGGCCGGGACGACGATGTCGTCCTTGCTGGTGCCCGGCGCGAGCGTGTACGTCTTGTCGAAACCGGTGGCCTTGACCTGCAGCACCGCGTCCGCCGTGGCGTCCTCGCCGTTGCTCAGGGTCACCTGAACGGTGCCGTCGCAAGCCGA
Organism: Micromonospora sp. NPDC050417; assembly: GCF_044458865.1. Lineage (NCBI taxonomy): Bacteria > Bacillati > Actinomycetota > Actinomycetes > Micromonosporales > Micromonosporaceae > Micromonospora > Micromonospora sp. NPDC050417. Next base: position 63,800 of record NZ_JBITIH010000011.1, on the reverse strand, counting down.
CGAGGTGGAGGCGTTCGGGTTGCTGACCTTGGCCGGCGGGGTGACCGGCGGCGTCGGGGTGGCCGTCGGGGTGACCGGCGGCGTCGGGGTGGCCGTCGGGGTGGCCGGCGGCGTCGTTGGCGGGACGTCCTTCTTGCAGGTGCCCTGGAAGGTCACGTTGCCCTCGCGGACCGTCTCCTCCTTGAAGCCGTCGCTCCAGGTGGCCTTGACGTCCAGTTCCGCCTTCTTGAAGGAGGCGGGAACGCGCTGCGTTCCCCTGATCGCGGTGCCGACCGGGTGGTCCTCGTTCTTTTTGATGCCCTCGAGTGTGGTGCTCTCGGGGGTGTGCTTGACGTAGTGCAGCTTGAACGTCCGGGACTTGTAGTGAAGGGTGCTCTTGACCTTCCAGGTGACCACCCACTCACCGGTCTCGGTGTCACAGACGGCGCTACCCGAGGGGACAGAGATGTGGGCACTCGCAGGCGTTGCCACGGCGATTGCCGCGGCAAGGCCCAGGAAGGTGGCCCCGAGGGCGGCGAGCGGTCGCCGGAGCGACAGCTTGGGACGGATCACGGGTACTCCTGAGGGGTGAAAGCTTCAGGGCACGGCGTTGGGGTGACGTAAACGGTCGCTGTCCACATAGGTGCGACCCACGTTGTTGCCTCCCGCCGTCGTGCGTCGGCGACAACGCACCGGCACAGCGCCCGACCTTAGCGATATCCGTGCTGCGGCGACAGCCTTCAGGGGCAGTTAAGGATTCTGTTATGTATTTGAGATAACGGATGCGATGTCCGTTCGCCAGGATTCCCCGTTCATTCATGCTTTCACCCTCCGCCGTACGGGGAATCGCGGGAAGTAATCGAGTGGCCACGCTTGAGTTACTGGGAATGATCGTTTGGGAATGCACGATCGCATGTAGAGGGACGATGCGCCGTCCATCCCGCGTCCACGAAGGACTGGACCGGAAGGCTCTCGACCGTAAACGTCGGTGAAACGCCCGGTCCCCTGTCAGGACAGGGAGCCACGTTTCCGTGGCGAAACGCCGAGGGCGCGTCGACCAAATGGTCGACGCGCCCTCGGTTCGGTGCTGTGGATCCGGTGTTACCTACTACCCGAATCGTCCGCCGGTCGGGCCGGTGGGGATCAGGCGGTGAAGGTCAGCCGGCGACGGCGGGCCACCAGGAAGAGCGTGACGCCGATGGCGAGCAGGACCAGGGCCCCGGCGGCGATGCCGCCGGCAGCGGCACCGGTCAGCGGCAGGTCGCCGCCGCCCGCACCGGAGTCACAGCCCTCGGGCTTCTCCCACGCGACCGGCGTGGTGTCCGCGACACCCTCGCCGCTCGGAGTGACGGTCAGGCCCTCCTCGGCCGGGAACGACACGCTGCCGGACTTGCCCGGCTCGACGGTCAGGGTCTTCGCCTCGCCCTTGCTCGGGGTGACGGTGACGGTGACGGTCTTGCCGCCCTCCGGGTTGGTGACCGCGTAGGTGAGCTCGTCGCAGGTGCTCTGGACCGAGGTTTCCGGCGTGACCGGCGCCGGCGGGGTGGTGCTCGCCGACGGGGTCGGGGTGGCCGGGGTGCTCGGGCTCACCGACGGGCTCGGGGTGGCCGGAGTGCTCGGGGTCGCCGACGGGGTGGGGCTGGCCGAGGTGCTCGGGCTCACCGACGGGCTCACCGACGGGCTCGGCGAGGTCGGGGTCGCGCAGACCTTGGTCGGCTTGTTCACCCAGGCGGACTCGGCCTCGTGGTTGATTATCTGGTTCTGGTGGCGACCCTCGCGCACCCAGCGGGCGCCCACCGTGAGCTTGGTCCGCTGCTGGTTCTTGGTGAGCGTCTGCACGCCCGTCAGCGTGCCGTCGTTCTTCTTCGGCAGCACCGCGTTGACCGTGATGCCGGTGAGCGGCTGGTTCGGCGTGGTCGACCGGACCTTGACAACCGTGCCGGTGATGTCGGCTTCGCTGTTTGCGACGCTCCAGTTGACCTGCCAGTCACCGGACGCGGTCACGCAGGGGGCCGATCCGGTGACGGCGGTTTGGTGCGCGCTGGCGGGCGCGGCGATGGCGGTCGCGGCGGCGAGGCCCATGAGGGCGGCCCCGGCGACAGCGAGCGGGCGCCGCAGCGACAGCTTGGGATGGATCACGCGTGACTCCTGGAGATGGAAGCGTTAGGGCACGGCGTTGGGAGTTAGGGGATTGGGTCGCCGCCGACTTGGGCGCGACCGGAGACGACGCCTTTCCCAACGTCGTACGCCGGCGAGAGGCAGCCGGCACGGCGCCTGACACTACAGATTCCGGGAATATTGAGACAGTTTTGAGATCATCCGGCTCTCATTGTTATTGACTCGGGATCTTTGATCAACAACTCGTGTCCGGAAGATCTCTCTCGGTCGACGGGTGGTGTCGCCGAGCCGCCGCCGAGGGTCGGCGTACCGTCTTGGCGTGGAGAGCGGGAGGTCGTCGTGACCCGGATCGTCGCCGGCACCCTCGGCGGACGGCGCATCGTCGCCCCGTCGGGCGCGTCCACCCGGCCAACCTCGGACCGGGTGCGTGAAGCGTTGTTCAGTGCGCTGGACAGCCAACTGGACCTGGACGGCGCCCGTTTCGCCGACCTCTACGCCGGCTCCGGCGCGGTCGGCCTGGAGGCGCTCTCCCGGGGTGCGGCACACGTACTGCTGGTCGAGGGGGACCCGAAGGCGGCTCGGATCGCGCGGGACAACCTCGCCACCCTGCGTGCCACCCCGGCTGCCAGACTGGTCACCGGAAAGGTCGCCCAGGTGCTCGCGACCGGCCCGGACGGCGGGCCGTACGACATCGTATTCGCCGACCCGCCGTACGCGGTCCCCGACGAGGAGATCACCGCCATGCTGGCCGCCCTGGTCGACCGGGACTGGTTGGCTCCGGAGGCGGTGGTGGTGGTGGAGCGGTCCACCCGTACCGGCCCGGTCGAGTGGGTGCAGGGGATCACTGCCGAGCGCGGCCGGCGTTACGGCGAGACCACTCTTTGGTACGGTCGCCGATCATGAGACGTGCGGTCTGTCCCGGCTCGTTCGACCCGGTCACCAACGGCCATCTCGACATCATCGGACGGGCCAGCCGGCTCTTCGACGAGGTGATCGTCGGCGTCCTGATCAACCAGTCCAAGAGCGGGCTCTTCACGGTCGACGAGCGGATCGCGATGCTGCGCGAGGTGACCGCGGACTACGACAACGTACGAGTCGAGTCGTTCCGCGGGCTGCTGGTGGACTTCTGTCGGGCGCAGCACGCGTCGGTCCTGGTCAAGGGGATCCGGGCGGTGAGTGACTTTGACTACGAGTTGCAGATGGCGCAGATGAACATCGGGTTGGCCGGGGTCGAGACCCTCTTCATGCCGACGAACCCGACCTACTCGTTCCTCTCGTCGAGTCTGGTCAAGGACGTCGCCAAGTGGGGTGGTGACGTCTCCCCGCACGTACCCGACCTGGTCCGTCGGGCGCTGCGGGAGCGACTGAACTCCACCGCGCCGGCCTGACCGCCGGCCGGGCCTGTGGGGGTACTCCCCGGCAGGCAACGGATCGCGGCGTGCGCTTTACTGAGCGTGCCTACCGCACCGGCTCCGGGTGTCCGACGCGCCGCGCCGGGCAGTTTGGTCCCCTTGTCCTCCGGGCACCGCATCATTGGTTGAGCAGCGACCCGGTGGTACGCCGCATCATGTAGGTCGGCAGACGAACGACAGGAGTGAGGTACCGGTGGACCCGCTCGACCGCATCGACGATCTCATCAACATCGTGGAGACGGCACGCTCCGTCCCGATGTCGCGCACGAACTGCATGGTCGACCGGGCGGAGTTCATCGCCGCGCTGGACGAACTCCGCGCCGAGCTGCCGATCGACCTGCGCCGGGCGGCGGCGCTGCTCGAGGAGCGGGACAACATCATGGATGCCGGCAAGCGCGAGGCGGACCGGATCATCAGCGAGGGCGAGGCGGAGCACGCCCGGCTGGTTTCGGTGAACGAGATCACCGTTTCGGCCGAGCACGAGGGTGCCCGGATCATCGCCGAGGCGCGGGCCGAGTCACAGCGGCTCCGCGCGGAGGTCGACGACTACGTCGACACGGCGCTCGCCAACTTCGAGCAGTTCCTCACCCGGGCGCTCGCCTCGATCGAACGGGGTCGGGACAAGATGCACGCGTTGCGTGAGATCGGCACTTTCGCCGGCGAAGAGAGCGAACGCCCGTTGCCGTTCTGATCGTGACCATTCTGACCCGACGTACGGACCCGGACGGACACCGCCGGCCAGGACCGGAGCACCCCCCGGGGGTGCCCCGGTTCGACGGCCGAGCCCCTGTCCAGGTAACCTGTTTCGTCGGCCTCCAACAGGCCGGAGTCTGATTATGCCCAAACACTTGCCAAACCAACTCGATCCCAGGTCGCCGCTGGTCCTCGACACGAGGGAACTGCCGCGTCGGCCTGGTGCGTTGCGTACGGTCACGCGGGTGGTACCGGCGCCAGCGGACCTCGGCCTGGAGATGATCGGCATGCCGGAGGGCACGGACCTGAGCCTCGATCTGAGTCTCCAGTCGGTGTCCGAGGGCGTATACGTCTCCGGGACCGTCTCCGGGGCCGTGCAGGGCGAGTGTGGTCGCTGCCTGCGCCAGATCGACGACTCGTTGGTCGTCCAGGTCCAGGAGCTGTTCGCATACGAGAACAGCACCACGGACGAGACGACCGAGGAGGACGAGGTGGGCCGCATGCAGGGCGACCTGATCGACCTGGAGCCGACGTTGCGGGACGCGGTGGTGCTCGCACTGCCGACGAACCCGCTGTGCCGGGAGGACTGCCCAGGACTGTGCACCGAGTGTGGGGTGCACTGGGACGAACTGCCGGCTGACCACAGTCACGAGCAGGTCGACCCGCGCTGGGCGGGCCTGTCGCAACTGACCCGTAAAGAGGAGTAGGAACCGTGGCCGTCCCGAAGCGCAAGATGTCGCGCAGCAACACCCGGTCCCGCCGGGCGAACTGGAAGGCTACGGTGGTCGCGACCGTGGCGTGCCCGCAGTGCAAGTCGCCGAAGCTGCCGCACGCGGCGTGCAGCGTCTGTGGCACCTACAACGGTCGCCAGGTCCTCGAGGTCTGACACCGGAGTGACGCTCCCGACCCCGGGTCGGGTCGCGCCCACGCCTTGGCGATCGCCCGGTGTGCCGGCTCCCGCCGACACCGGCCGCAATACGACGGCCGGCGTTCCCGTGGAGCCGGGCACCGTGCGGATCGCCGTCGACCTCCTCGGCGGGGACGGTGCTCCCGCCGTCGTGGTTGACGGCGCTCTGCGGGCGTTCGGCGCCGACCCCGATCTGCACCTGCTGCTCGTCGGCCCCCCTGAGGCGGCCGACGAGCTGCTGGGCGTCGTGCACCCGGCAGATCGGGAGCGGATCTCCGTCCGGCCGGTCCGACGGGGCGTCGCGATGACCGACGACCCTCGGCGGGTGAGCCGGGCCGACACCACCGTCCGCGCGGCGGTGGCCGCGGTCGCCGACCGGACCGCCGACGCGGTCGTCTCCGCCGGTGCCACCGGCGCCACCGTGACCGCCGCCGTACTCGGCTTCGGACGCTGGCCGGATGTTCGTCGGCCGGCCCTGATCGCCACCATGCCCGCACTCGCCGGGCCGGTGGTGCTGCTCGACGTCGGCGGTTCGTTCGAGGCTCGACCGGGCACCCTGGCCCGGCACGCGGTGCTCGGCGCCGCCTACGCCACCGTCGTACACGGAGTGGTCCACCCCCGGGTCGGGCTGCTCTCCGTCGGGACCGAGGCGGGCAAGGGCGACCGTGCCCGGCGCGCCGCCGACCCCGTACTCACGCTCGCACCACTGCCGCCGGGCGCGCACTACGTCGGCATGGTCGAGGGGTACGACATCACCTCCGGCGACCGCGCCGACGTGATCGTCACCGATGGCTTCACCGGAAACGTCCTGCTCAAGGGGATCGAGGGCGCGTACGCCATGGCCGGCGGGCCGCCGGCCAGCGGGGGAGCGCCCCGGGCCGCCGCCCTGCTCGGCGTGGCCGGTACGGTCGTCGTCTGCCATGGCGCGGCCCGCGACGACGACCTCGCCTCGGGAATCGCACTCGCCGCACATCTGTACCGGCGCGGTGCGACCGCGGCGATCTCGGGGCTGCTCGCCGACCACGCCCGGGACGGTCACGCGACCGACCGGGGTACGGCCGACGGACCCGGTCGTACAGATCATGGCGCCGACGAGCGGACCGAGGAGACTCCATGACCGATACCGAGGTAGCCGCATGAGCAACGACAAGCGCCGACGCGCCCCGATCGGGTACCTGGAGGCAGCCTTCGGCGTCAGCCTCGACCCGGAGCTGCTGGAGCGGGCGTTGACCCACCGCTCCTTCGCGTACGAGAACGGTGGTCTGCCGACCAACGAGCGGTTGGAGTTCCTGGGCGACTCGGTGCTCGGTGTGGTGATCACCGCAGCGCTCTTCCACAACCACCCGGACCTGCCCGAGGGTCAACTGGCGAAGCTGCGCGCGAGCGTGGTGAACATGCGCGCGTTGGCGGACGTCGCCCGTGGCCTGGGACCGGAGGGGCTCGGCCCCTACCTCCTGCTCGGCAAGGGGGAGGAGACCACCGGCGGGCGGGACAAGGCGAGCATCCTCGCCGACACCCTCGAAGCCCTGCTCGGCGCGATCTACCTTCAGTACGGGCTGGACACCGCCGGGATCGTGATCCACCGGCTCTTCGACCCGCTGATGGCGGAGTCGGCCGGGCGGGGGGCGGCCCTGGACTGGAAAACCAGCCTGCAGGAGCTGACCGCGGCGCTCGGGCTCGGAGTGCCGGAGTACCGGATCGACGACACCGGTCCGGACCACGCCAAGACGTTCACCGCCTGGGTGGTGGTCGCCGGTCGCAGGTACGGCGGCGCCGACGGGCGGAGCAAGAAGGAAGCTGAGCAGCGTGCTGCGGAGGCCGCCTGGCGGATCCTCTCCGAACCAGCCGACACCGAACCAACCGAAACCGGACCGAGTGGGACCGAACAAGCCGAAACCGGACCGAGCGGGACCGAGGCGACGGTGACCGGAGCCGCGGAACCGGCCGACTCCGCGACGACCGGGTCCGGTGAAGCCGTCGGCGCGTCGACACCCGCCGCCCCGGGCGACGAGGAGAGCGACCGCGACGTCTCCTGAGTACGCTCGACGTTCGCGCGCCGCAGGCGCCCGCTGTCGCCGCGAGGAAGCCGACGGCCAGCCAGGGGGCGCCCCGGACGTCATCCTGATCGCGCCGTACCCGAGGTGAGGTTTGCGAAATGCCTGAGCTGCCCGAGGTGGAGACCGTCCGGCAGGGCCTGGCCAAGTGGGTGACCGGTCGGCGGATCGCCACGGTCGAGGTGCGCCACCCGCGTGCCGTACGCCGGCACCTCGCCGGTGACGCGCACTTCGCGGCCGTACTCGCCGGTCGGACCGTGCTCGACGCGCTCCGCCGGGGCAAGTACCTCTGGCTGCCGCTGGACAGCGGCGACGCGGTGATCGGACATCTGGGCATGTCGGGGCAGTTGCTGGTGCAACCGGCGGCGGCCCCGGACGAGACACACCTGCGGGTCCGGTTCGGGTTCGACGACGACGGACCCGAGCTGCGCTTCGTCGACCAGCGCACCTTCGGCGGTCTCTCGGTCTCCGAAGGTGGCGCGGAGCTGCCGGCGGAGATCGCGCACATCGCCCGGGACCCGATCGACCCGGCCTTCTCCGACGACGACTTCGTGGCCGCGTTGCGACGCAAACGTACGGAGATCAAGCGGGCCCTGCTCGACCAGACGTTGGTCTCCGGGGTGGGGAACATCTACGCCGACGAGGCGCTCTGGCGGGCGAAACTGCACGGCACCCGGCCGGCGGACGCGCTGACCGGGCCGGCCGCCCGACGACTGCTCGGCCACGTCCGGGACGTTCTCGGGGAGGCCCTGATCCAGGGCGGCACCAGCTTCGACGCGCTGTACGTCAACGTCAACGGCGAGAGCGGCTACTTCGACCGGTCGCTCAACGCGTACGGGCGGGAGGGGCTGCCGTGTCACCGCTGCGGCAGCCCGATTCGGCGGGAGTCGTTCATGAACCGCTCGTCGTACAGCTGTCCCCGCTGCCAGCCCCGGCCCCGGGCAACCGCCGTCGGTTGACGGGGCAGCCGGGGCCGGGACCTGCGCCCGCAGGCGCGTTCGGGCTAGCGGGGCGGGAAAGCGGTGGGTCCGCTGACCTGGACGAACCGGGCGCCGTTCCACCGGTAGCCGCGTTCCTGGGACACCGGCTGCTCGCTGTAGCGCTGATTGACGGTGGCGACGAGGATGCCGTCGCGTACCCGTACCGTGCCGTAGTTCTCACCTACCGGACCGGCGTAGCCGAGGCCCACGAGTTCGCCGTCCCGTTCGGTGACGACCAGGAGCTGGCCCGAGCCGTCACCGCTGTCGCCCTCGGTGTGTTCGCAGTGGAAGTGGATGACGGCCTCCACCCGCCCGTCGCGGTCGAGGTCGCCGTGGGCGAGCGCGGTGGAATCGACCTTGATGGTGCGGGCGCCGACCACGGTCGTCTCGCCCCGGCTGGTGAATCGGCCGGTCGGGCAGGTGGAACCGGCCCGGTCGGTGGGGAGGCGGATGGTGGTCCGCTGCCAGTTCACCTCGCGGATGTCCAGAGCGGGCCGCCCGCTCGTCCGCGACGGGCTGCCCGGCGTGCTGCTGGGGGTCGGCGGGGTGACGCTCGGCGTGGTGGGTGTCGGGGTGCCGGTCGGGCTCGGGACGCCGGTGGTGGCAGGCGCCGAGGGAGGCGGAGGCACCGGTGTGGGCTGCCCGGACGTGCCGAGCTGCCCGGCGAGCAGGGTGCCGCTGGCCGTCGCGAGGACGACGGCGAAGGTCGCCGCGACGCCGGTCCGGCGTCGGGTGCGGCGCTGGGCCGCCGTCGCGATCCAGCTCACCGACGGCGCGGTGACAGCCTCGTGGGCGGTGTCCCGGTAGGACATCAGCAGGGCGTGCGAAGCGGGATCGGAATCAGGGCCGGTTTCCAGAGGAATGTGGGGCATGACGGTCACCGCCTCGGGAGGTCGTCGTGGGAGTTCTGTTCCCGTCTGGTGCCGGGGCCCGATTCGGCGAGGTGGACCGCGAGCTGGGCGCGGCCCCGGTGCAACCAGGACATCACGGTGCCTTTCGGTACGCCGAGTTCCGTGGCCACGGTCAGCACCGGCAGATCCGCGAGGTAGTGCAGCACCACCGCCCGGCGTTGTCGGTCGGGCAGCCTCCGCAGGGCCGCCACCAGGGCGACATGATCCGGGCTTGGTGCCGGGCTGGCTGCGGGTGGCTGCTGGCGGCGCATGGTCCGGGCGGCGAGGGCCACCCGACGCAGCCGGCTGGTCGCCAGGTTCCAGGCCACCCGGCGTACCCAACTGGTCGGTTCGTCGTACCGGCAGACTGCCGGCCATCGCTGCCAGGCGCGGATGAACGCCTCCTGGACCACGTCCTCGGCTTCGGCCTGGTCGCCGAGGTAGGCGTGGATCTGGGCCACCAGCCGGCGGTACGACCCTTCGAAGAAGCTGTCGAATCCGGCACGTCCCGTGATGTCGACCACCGGCCCGCCGGACTGGACCTCGATGGTGGTGGGATCGGTCGCACCGGCTCGCACCGGTCTCTCCCCCATGCTCGTCTCCCCCCGCTCCGGCCCCGGCTGCCGGGGCTCGTACTCGTCACGCCCGCCGGGGTGGGGTGATTGCGTCCTCGACCCCGGGTGTCGCCAGCACGACAGCCAGCCGGTGGGACAGACGACAGCACCGTGGGTGGACACGACAGGGGGGCCGGGCGCGGATCCGGCGGACCCGGATGCCGCTCGCCGCGCCCAGGGTAGGGAGCCGCACCAAGAGGGTGGGTCAGCGTGCCGGTGGGGCGGTCAGGCAGAGGTCGCGCCAGGGGCCGAGATCGGGCTCCTTGCGGATGGTGGCGAAGCCGTAGCCCTGGGCCGCTACGCAGGTGTCGTCGGCCAGTTCGTCGTACTCGACCTGGAAGACCGGTTTCCGCGCCTCGACGAAGGGCAGCAACTGGTCACATTCGGCCTGCTGGAAGCACTGCTCGTTGACCGCGAAGTCGAAGGACGGCTCCAGGGCCACCACCTGTTCGAGATCGTTCGTCAGGCCGGGGGAGAGCTTCGCCGAGCGGGCGAGGGCGGCGAGCCGGCGGTTGAAGACGAGTTGGTCGTCGAAGGTGAGCGGGAAACCGGACTCCCGGGCGTATCCGTCCATGTGCGCCGGCATGACGGCGGTGAAGCCCTTGCCGTAGCAGAGCCGGAACCGGTCGGCGAGCACCGGTTCGAGTGCCGACCACTGCCGGATGTCCAGCCAGCGGTCGCCATCGGCGTGCGCCGGGGCGCCGAGCACGGTCTCCGGGAAGCGTTCGGCGTCGGGACGGTCGGGTTCGTACGTGCCGACGCTGACGTAGCAGACCGCCCGCCGGTCGCGTTCGCGTAGCCGGCGGATGTCCTCGACCGGCGTACGGAAGGCGTCGAGTACGAACACCTCGGCGTCGACGTTCGGGTCGAACTCGCCGCGTAGCTGCCACTGCCAGGTGGGGGTGGGTCCGGCCGGCCAGGGCGGGATCGCCACCGGCCGCGCCCACTGCGGTACGCAGCCCGACAGCGCCGGTGCGAGCAGGAGCAGTACGAGCAGCAGGAGTGCCGCAGGGGCCGGTGGGCGCGGGCTGAGTCGGCGGGGTGGGTCGGGTAGGGCCGCACGGCGTCCGGTTCCGGCCGTTCGAAGCGGTCGGAACCGGTGTCCGGGTGCCCGCCCGGGCATGGATCAGTGGGCCGCGGTTGTCAAGAGCAGCACACCCCCTCGTGGGGGCTCAACGATCCAGCCGCTGGTACGGCACGGCCCAGCGCACTTCCGGGCGCTCGGACGACGGGCGCTCAGACGACGGTGCCGAAGACCTGGGTCCAGTAGAGGCGGCCGGCCGAGTTGGCCGCGATGCCGACGCCGATCGCCTTCGCGTCGCAGTTGAGGATGTTCGTCCGGTGGCCCTGGCTGTTCATCCAGCCGTCCATCACCGCGGCCGGGGTGGCGTACCCCATGGCCACGTTCTCGCTCATCGGGTTGGCGTAGCCGGCCTCCCGCGCCCGGTCGACGAACGAGCTGCCGTCGCTGCCCTCGTGCGACATCTTGTCGTGTACGGCCTGGTCCTCGCTGTGCAGTCGGGCGGCCTCGGCCAGTTTCGTGTTGATCGAGACGGTGCCGCAGCCGTTGGCGGCCCGTTCCTGGTTGACGATCTCCACGACCTGTTCCTCGCGGCTGTCGGCCTTGCTGACCACCTTCGGCGCCTTGCTCGGGGTACGCGACGGCGTGGGGCGTGACGACGGGGTCGCTCTGCCGCTCGGCGTCGGCCGGAGGCGGGGCGTCGCGCTCGGGGTGGGGGCGTTGCCGAGGATTCCGATGCCCTCGGGCTCGGCGGAGGCGGTGGTCGGGTCGGCTGGGGCCGCCTCCGGTGAGCTGGCCAGGCCGATCGGCATGACCGCGGCGCCGACCCCGAGCATCACCAGGAGCAGGGTGACCGCGGTGGCGAGGCCGACGGGCCCCGGAAGGCGGGTGGGGCCGCGGTGCCGCCCGGTGGAGCGTTCCGGGGCGGAGTGCCGCTGCGTCCGGTCGCCGCCTGCCCTCCGCTCGGATCGCCCGTGCACGCGTACGCCTCCGGTTGGTTTTCGGGGAGTGCTGGCTGGTGCGGACGCTACGCGCGGGCGGGTTGGGCGGGCAACGTGGCTAAGGAAGATCTAAGACAGCGGCTGGTATCCGGTTGACCAGCCAGAGCTAGACTTTGAGTGTCCGAACAGCGACCTTGTTCGTGCCATGTGGCGGCCTTCGGTAAGCAAACCGGTTGACATGAGAGTGATCTGCGCCCGGTCCAACTTGACGAAGCGGGGACATCGGCACACTATAGAGGTGTCGCCAGTCGCGCCCGATCATGCCCGCGTGTTCCTGCGGGTAGGTAGTCGCGAACGAGTTGGGCGCGCGTTGGCCGGCCTTTCCGGCAGCGCATTACAAGGAGACGCAATATGGCGAAGGCCCTCTACGGCCACGTTGGTGCGGCGCCCGACCGGCGCCTGCTCGACGAGGTCACCCGACTGCGTTCCAGGGTTCAGGCACTCGAGTTCGAGATCACCCGGTTGCGTGCCGACAACGATCGGCTCGAAGCGGCGGTGGCCGAGGCAGACGACCTGCTGCGGATCGCCGAACCGGCACTGACCTGATCGAGGGGGCGCCGGGACCGGCGCCCACCGCCCGTACTCCTGAATCGCACCAGCACCGATCGCGCGCCGACACATTTGTGGCGGCGCGCAGCTTTTTGTCCGAACCCGGGCCGTCGGTTCGGGCGCTCGGCACCGTTCGCGCCGCCCCTGAAGTCACCCACGGTAGTGATCTTGATTTGGGGTGACCGGGACCGCAGGGTCACGGCCAGGTAGCGGACCGGCCTGGGGTGCGTGCCGCGTCGGTCGGGAGACCGGTTCGGGTTACGCTGCGGGTTGACCAGGTCCCCGCGGCCGGGAGTGGCCGGCTGGCCCAGACGACCACGGTGGCGACGAGTCCCGGCGGCCGGATCGCGTCACGGCCGCCCGACAGACCGGCGCTCGCGCCGGACGAGGATCGGCAACGTGTATCTGAAGAGCCTGACGGTGAAGGGGTTCAAGTCCTTCGCCTCCGCGACGACGCTCCGCCTGGAACCGGGCATCACCTGTGTGGTGGGGCCGAACGGCTCCGGCAAGTCGAACGTCGTCGACGCCATCGCCTGGGTGCTCGGCGAGCACAGTGCCAAGGCACTGCGCGGCGGCAAGATGGAGGACGTCATCTTCGCCGGCACCGCCGGCCGGGCACCGCTCGGGCGTGCCGAGGTGACACTGACGATCGACAATACCGACGGCGCGCTGCCGATCGACTACACCGAGGTCTCGATCACCCGCCGGATGTTCCGTTCCGGCGAGAGCGAGTACGAGATCAACGGGAACTCCTGCCGCCTCCTCGACATCCAGGAACTTCTCTCCGACTCGGGCATCGGCCGAGAGATGCACGTCATCGTCGGACAGGGCCAGCTCGACGCCGTACTGCACGCCAAGCCGGAAGACCGGCGGGCGTTCATCGAGGAGGCGGCCGGCGTACTCAAGCATCGCAAGCGCAAGGAGAAGGCGCTTCGCAAGCTCGACGCCATGCAGACCAACCTCAACCGGCTCACCGACCTCACCGCCGAGCTGCGGCGACAACTCAAGCCGCTGGGCCGGCAGGCCGAGGTGGCCCGCCGCGCAGCCGCGATCCAGGCCAACCTGCGTGACGCCCGACTCCGGCTGCTCGCCGACGACCTTGCCACCCTGCGCACCACCCTGGACAAGGAGATCGCCGACGAGGCCGCCCTGCGGGACCGGCGGGAGCAGGTCGAGGCGGAGCACACCGAGGTCCAGCACCGGCTGGCCGAGCTGGAGGAGGCGCTCGCCGAGGACGCGCCACTGCTCACCCGCGCCCAGGAGACCTGGTACAAGCTCTCCGCGTTGCAGGAGCGGTTCCGCTCCACCGAACAACTCGCCCGGGAGCGGCTGCGGCACCTGAGCGCCACCCCGGACGACGAGCGGCCCGGCCGCGACCCCGACCAGCTCGCCGCCGAGGCGGAGGCGGTCCGGGCGCACGAGGAGGAACTACGGGGCGCCCTCACCGACGACCAGATCCGGCTGGCCGAGGCGGTGGAGAGCCGCCAGCAACTCGAACGCCAGCTCGCCGAGGCCGAACGGGCCCTCGTCACCGCCGCCAAGGCGATCGCCGACCGGCGGGAGGGGCTCGCCCGGCTGACCGGGCAGGTCAACTCGGCGCGGGCCCGTACCGGCACCGCAGCCGAGGAGATCGCCCGGCTCGCCGCCGCGCACGCCGACGCCCAGGGGCGGGCCGAACGGGCCCAGGCCGAGGTGGACGCGGTCGCGGCACAGTCGACCGCCGCCGACCGCGACAACGCCGACCTGGACACCCGACACGCCGAGGCGCAGGCCGCGCACGAGGCCGCCAACGCCGCCGTACGGGCGCTCTCCGACGCCGAACGGCGGGCGGAGAAGGACGCGGCGACCTGGAAGGCCCGCGAGGAGGCGCTCGCCATGGGGCTGCGCCGCAAGGACGGCGCCGGGGCGCTGCTGGCCCGCGCCGACCAGGTCCCGGGACTGCTCGGCGGGCTCGCCAGTCTGTTGACGGTGGCGCCCGGCAACGAGGCGGCGCTCGCCGCCGCGCTCGGCGGGCTCGCCGACGCGGTCGCGGTCAGCGGCGTGGACGAGGCCGCCGAGGCGATGCGGCTCCTCAAGATCCAAGACGCCGGACGGGCCAGCCTGCTGGTCGGCGGTGCCGCCGGTCCCGGCATGATCGGTTCCTTGGACGCGCTCCGACCCGCGCTGCCCGAGGGCGCGCGCTGGGCGCCGGACCTGGTCGGCTGCCCCGAGGAACTCCGCCCGGCGGTGCACCGGGCGCTGCGTGACGTCGTACTCGTCGACGACCTGGAGGCGGCGACCCAGCTGGTCGGCGCGAACCCCGAGCTGCGCGGGGTCACGCCGGACGGCGACGTGGTCGGCGCCTACGCCGCCGCCGGCGGATCAGCCAAGGCTCCGAGCTTCATCGAGGTGCAGGCCGCCGTCGAGGAGGCCCGCACCAACCGGCTCACCGCCGAGGAGACCATCGCCGAACTCGCCGGACAGCTCGCCGACGCCCGCGCCGAGGTGGCCGAGCGGAAAGAGGCCGTCACCACCGCCGCCGCGATCAAGCGGGAGGCCGAGGGGCAGCGCAACGCCGCCGCCCGCCGGCTCGCCGAACTCGGCGCCGCCGCCCGCTCCGCCAAGGCCGAAACCGACCGGCTGGCCGAGTCCCGGGCCCGCGCCGAGCAGGCCCGCGACGCCGACCTGGCCGGCCTGGCCGAACTGGAGGAGCGGCTGCGGCTCGCCGAGGCGACCCCGATCGACGCCGAACCGTCCACCGAGGAACGCGACGAACTCGCCAGTTACCTGCCGCCGGCCCGGCAGAACGAGATGGAGGTACGGCTCGCCGTCCGTACCGCCGAGGAACGGGTCGCCGCGATCGCCGGCCGGGCCGACTCGCTGACCCGCCAGGCGAACGCCGAGCGGGCCGCCCGCGAGCGCGCCGCCGCCCGCCGGGCCGCCCGCGCCCGGGGCGCCGCCATCGCCCGCGCGGTCGAGTACGGCGCCCGCGAGGCGCTGACCCGGGTGGTGGTCTCGCTTGGCGCCGCCGAACGGACCCGGGACGAGATCGCCCGCGCCCGCGCCGGCCGGGAGGCCGAACTCCAGGAGGTACGCGGCGCCGCGAAACGCCTCGGCGCCGACCTGGAGCGGCTGACCAGCGCGGTGCACCGCGACGAGGTGGCCCGCGCCGAACAGCGGATGCGGATCGAACAGTTGGAGATCAAGGCCGCCGAGGACTTCGCCCTCGACGTGGAGACGCTGATCAGCGAGTACGGGCCGCAGCAGCTCGTACCGCCCACCCCGGCGGACGTGGCGGCGGCCGAGCGGGACGGCACCCCGGTCCCCGAGCCGGTGCCGTTCGAGCGCCCGGTGCAGGAGAAGCGGGCCGCCAAGGCCGAACGGGAGCTGGGCCTGCTGGGCAAGGTGAACCCGCTCGCGCTGGAGGAGTTCGCCGCCCTGGAGGAACGCTTCAAGTTCCTCTCCGAGCAGCTTGAGGATCTCAAGGCCACCCGACGTGACCTGCTCACCGTGGTCAAGGACGTGGACGACCGGATCCTGGAGGTCTTCGCCAGCGCCTTCGCCGACACCGCCCGCGAGTTCGAGCAGGTCTTCACCGTGCTCTTCCCCGGCGGCGAGGGTCGGCTGATCCTGACCGACCCGGACGACCTGCTCACCACCGGCGTCGAGGTCGAGGCCCGCCCGCCGGGCAAGAAGATCAAGCGGCTCTCGTTGCTCTCCGGTGGCGAACGGTCGCTGACCGCGGTCGCGATGCTGGTCGCGATCTTCCGCGCCCGGCCCAGCCCGTTCTACATCATGGACGAGGTGGAGGCGGCCCTCGACGACGTCAACCTCGGCCGCCTGATCACCCTGATGGCCCAGCTCAGGGAGAAGAGCCAGCTCATTATCATCACCCACCAGAAGCGCACCATGGAAGTGGCGGACGCGCTCTACGGCGTCACCATGCGCAACGGGGTCACCGAGGTGATCAGCCAGCGGCTCAGCAGGGAAGAGGATTGATGGCTCGGGAGCGGGCGACGGCGCTGCTCGTCGACTTGGACGGCGTACTGCGACAGTGGGATCCGGCGGTCACCGAGGCGGTGGAGCGGGAGTTCGGACTTCCGGCCGGCGCACTGCTGGAGACCGCGATGCGCTGGTCGCTGCTCCAGCCGGCGGTCACCGGACAGATCAGCCACCTGGACTGGATGACCGGTGTCGCGGAGGCACTGGCGGAGCCGGCCGGCGGCCGGGAACGCGCGCTGGCCGCGGTCGACCAGTGGCAGGCGTACCGGGGGGTGGTCGACCCGGACGTACTCGCCTTCGTCCGGGAGGTGCGCGCCTCGGGTCACCGGGTCGCGCTGGCCACCAACGCCACCGACCGGCTCGACACCGACCTGGCCGTGCTGGAACTGGTCGACGAGGTCGACCTGGTGCTCAACTCCTCCGTGCTCGGCGTGCACAAGCCGGCGAAGGAGTTCTTCCAGCAGGCGTGCCAGGCGCTCGCCACCCCACCGGGCCGGGTGCTCTTCGTCGACGACGACGACCGTTCGGTACGCGGCGCCCGCGCGGCCGGGCTGTCGGCGTACCGCTGGAGCGGGCCCGCCGACCTGCCGTACCTGCGGGCCGCGCTCGCCGACTGAACCCGGCCGGGCGGGCGGGGGTCGGCTACGGGACGACGACGACCGGCCAGTGACCGGACTTCACCAGCCGGGCGGCGATCGAGCCGACGAGCCGGTGCCCGGCCTGGGTGGAGGCTCCGACCACCACCATGTCCGCCCGTACCTCGTCGGCGACGGTGCGCAGTTCGGCGTACGGCTCGCCGCGGCGGCCGAGGAAGGTCAGCGGTACGCCCAACTCCTCGGCGGCGCTGCCGATCTCCGCACGCAGTTCGGCGGCGAGTTCTTCGAGCGCGTCCTGCACCTGCCCGCCGACGCCCGGGGTCAGCGAGGCGAGTACGGGCGGCGCCGCCACGAAGACGACCACCAGTTGGCTGCCCTGCCGGCGGGCCAGGCCGGCGGCGTACGCGACCGCCCGCATCGAGGTGACGGTGCCGTCGACCCCGGCGAGCACGACCTTCGGCCCGTCGGTGCCGCGTTCGAACGGGGACGGGGCGTCGGCCGGGCTGTACCGCTGCGGTTCGGCGCGGCTCGGGTCGTACGCCGGTGGGTCGGTCGGTTCGACGGTCATCGGATCGCTCCTTCTGCGCCGGTAGCGGGGATGGCCGGGCCGTCGTGGGGTTGCTCGGGGCCGGCTGCCGAGAGCTGGCCGCCGCTCTGCTGGTGCAACGGGACCTCCTTGATGACAACGACCGTGCTCAGGGTGATCAGGGCGAAGGAGCCGCGGTCCACCCGGCAAAAGCCTACGACCCGGACCGGGCACCACCCACCCGACGCCGATCCGTCCACCCGATCCGTCCGCCCGACCCGCCGGCACTCAACGAACCTTCAGCGATCTTCCCGGAGCTTGCCAGCCGTAGCGCGCATCGTTGGACGAGCCGCGCACCGTTCCTGACGTGCGGCCGGACACCGCCCGGTGTCGTCTCGTAGACCGTACGGAGGGAACCGCCACCATGCCGAGTGAGAGCCGGAAGGCACGCGCCGCAGCCGCCCGGAAGGCGATGGAACGCGCGCGGCAGCAGGAGCGTCGGCAACGGCGACTGATCTTCGGTGCAGCCATCGGCCTTGCCGTTGCGGTCATCGTCGCGGTCAGCCTGGTGGTCTCCCTCGACCACCCGGGCAGCACGGCGTCGGCCCACTCGGCGGCCCAGTCGATTCCGACCACACCGCCCGCGACCGCCGAGGGGCGTACGGAGCAGCCGCCCTGGTCGGCCCCGGCGGACACCACCACCCAGGTACGCGCCGCCGGACTGCCCATGCTCGACGCGGAGGGCACCGTGGAGCACATCCACGCCCACCTCGACGTCATCGTCGACGGCAAACCGGTCGTGGTGCCGGCGGAACTCGGCATCGACCAGGCCACCGGCGAGATCAGCCCGTTGCACACCCACGACACCAGTGGCGTACTGCACATCGAGTCGCCGGTCCAGGCCGACTTCAGCCTGGGGCAGCTCTTCACCGAGTGGCAGGTGGCGCTCTCGGAGAACCAGATCGGTGGGCTCCAGGCCGGTGACGGCAAGGTGCTCCAGGCGTACGTGAACGGCAAGGCGGTCACGGGCAACCCGGCGGGCATCGTCCTGCACGCCCACGACGAGATCGCGATCGTCTACGGCACCGCCGCCCAGCAGGCCAACCCGCCGTCGAGCTACGCCTTCCCGGACGGGCTCTAGGCCGGACACCGTCGCGCGGTCAACGTGACGCGCTGAGTCGTTTCCGCCCGACCGTCACCAACGTCCCGTCCTTGCGGGTGCCCTCGATCAGTACGTCGGCGACCCGGCCGTCGTGTGCCAGGGTGCTGATCGCGTTGCCGAAGTACGGCCCGGTCAGCCTCCGCCACCGTACGCTCGGCCGGGGCACCCCGGCGGTACGCGCCAGTGCCCGCGCCGCCCCGATCGGTCCGGCCCACCAGCCGAGCTTGAGCAGCGGGCGCATGAAGGCGGGCACCTGGTTGTGGATCGGTGAACAGGTGAGCTGGTGCACCGGGGTGGTGACCTCGCCGGCGAACCGGGCCCGGGCCACGTACGAGTGGTGCACGTCGCCGGAGAGGACGCTGATCGACGCCGGTGCCGGGTACGCCGGACCCGCCCCGACCGGCACCGTCCCGCCGCCCGTCCCGTTTCCGCCTGCGCCGCCGCTACCCGTCCCGTTTCCGCCCGTGTCGGCCCCGTCGCCGATCACACCGCCCGTGTCGGCCCCGTCGCCGATCACACCGCTGGTCTGGGCGGTGCCGAGGCGGGCGAAGAGCGCGGCGAGTGCCTCGAACGAGCGGTCGAAGGCCGCCCAGTGTTCCAGGTCGAAGGCGCGACGAAGCCGTTCGGCGAGCGCCGCCACCCGGGGTCGGCGCGAGTCGGCCAGTCGCTCGTTCCACGACTCGACGTGGTGTACCGCGGGCGGCAGCAGCCAGGGCAGGGACGAGCCGACCACCAGGTGGTCGTACCGGCCGTGGGCCCGGTCGACGAACCAGGCCCACTCCTGCGGCGAGAGCATCGAACGGCGGGCCCGGTCGAGCACCCGACCGCACCGGTTGTCGAGCATCACCAGCCGGGTCCGGCCGATGTCGAGCCCGTAGCTCCACTGGTAGCGCCCGACCTGGACCGGCCCGCCGAGCGGGTCGGCACCGGGACCGGTGGTGGCGCTGCTGTCCGCGGCGGCCTCCGAGACGTGCGCGTCGACCTGCGCGCCGAACTCCCGTAGCACCGAGGTCGCGTCCTCGGCGGCGACCACCTTGGCGTAGACCGGGTCGGCCGCCACCTCGTCCGGGTCGAGGTTGCCCAGGTGCTGGTACACCCAGTAGGAGGCGATCCCGCTCGCGATCCGCTCGTTCCACCAGGGCTGCTCGGCGACCTCCGTCCGCCAGCGGGCGGAGGTGTTCCAGTCGTCGATGATCTCGTGGTCGTCGAACATCATCACGCTCGGTACGGTCGCCAGCAGCCAGCGGATCTCCGGGTCGCGCCACGACTCCAGGTAGAGCTTGGTGTACTCGTCGAAGCTGACCACCTGGTCGGCCGGCGCGTCCGTGGGTCGGTTACGGCGCCGGCGCAGCAGCTTGCGGACCGTCGGTGAGGTGACGTCGGCGTAGACCTGGTCGCCGAGCAGCACCATCAGGTCGGGCAACTCGGCGGTCGTGTCCGAGCTGGCCATCAACCGCCGGGCGTACGCGTCGAGTGCGTCCGGCGGTAGCCGTCGCGCGGTGGAGTGCTGGGTGGTCTCCCGGCACGAGCCGAAGATCAGACGGACCGGTTCGGCCGCGTCGTCGGCCGCGCGGGTACGGATCACGCTCGGTGGGTACGTCGACTCGGGCAGCGGCCAGACCCGCTCCTCGTCGAGCCACACCTCGTACGCGGTCGCGCCGCCCGGGGTCAGTCCGTCGACCACCACCAGGGCGTAGTGGTGGCCGAAGGCGCTGAACGTTGGCGCCGTACCGCTGGCCCCGTCCGCGGTCTCGACCCGGACCACGGCCGGCGCGCTCGTCTCCACCCACACGGTGGCCCGCGTGCCGACCACTCGGCGCAGCAGTGGGCCGATCAGCAACCGGGATTCGGGCATGGCTGGACCTCCGAGGGGTGGATGGATCCATCCTTCCTACCCGGCTGCCCGGCACGCCACCCGGGTTTTGGCGCAGGGTACCGGTGATCTCCGTCGCGCCTGTCGGGAGCGGCGGCTGGGCCGGCCGAGTCGGCATCTGTCAGGATTCCCGCATGGAGTACCTCGTTCTCGCGCTGATCCTGCTAGGTGTGCTGCTGCTCGGCACGGTCGGCCTGGTCGTGCCACGGCTGCGCCGACGGCCCGAGCCGCCGTTGCCGGAGACGAGCGTGCGGACCCGCCCGACCGGGGAGGTGCCCGGGCCGACGGTTGAGGCCCCGGAGACGGAACGGGCCGCCACCGGCACCGTGACCGCGCCGCCGCCCGTCGAGCCGGTGGCGCCGCCCGTCGAGCCCGCACCGACGCTGGAGCGGCCGGAGCCGACCGCAGGACGGCTGGTCCGGCTCCGGGCCCGGCTCTCCCGGTCGCAGAACGTGTTCGGCAAGGGACTGCTCAGCCTCCTCTCCCGGGACCATCTCGACGAGGAGGTCTGGGAGGAGATCGAGGACGCCCTGATCGGGGCCGACGTCGGGGTGGACGCCACCCGGGAGATCGTCGACCGGCTGCGCGAG
This sequence comes from Micromonospora sp. NPDC050417, assembly GCF_044458865.1. NCBI lineage: Bacteria > Bacillati > Actinomycetota > Actinomycetes > Micromonosporales > Micromonosporaceae > Micromonospora > Micromonospora sp. NPDC050417. The sequence goes on along the minus strand of NZ_JBITIH010000011.1, from coordinate 42,854 downwards.
CGGACCGCGGTGCTCGGCACCCGTACCGCTGTCGAACTGCGTACGCTGCTCGCGGTCGAACTGGTCAACGCGCTCGATCCGGGGATGGACCGGTCGCTGCGGGCGGCCCCGCACGACGGCACCCCCGGGGTGGTGCTGGTCGTCGGGGTGAACGGCGCCGGCAAGACCACCACCTGCGGAAAGATCGCCCGGGTGCTGGTCGCGGACGGGCGTACGGTCCTGCTCGGTGCCGCGGACACGTTCCGGGCCGCCGCCGCCGAACAGCTCACCACCTGGGGTTCCCGGGTGGGTGCCGAGGTTGTCCGGGGGCCGGAGGGTGCCGACCCGGCGAGTGTGGCGTTCGACGCCGTCCGTCGGGGTATCGAGATCGGCGTGGACACGGTGCTGATCGACACCGCCGGCCGGTTGCAGAACAAGGTCGGCCTGATGGACGAACTGGGCAAGGTCAAGCGGGTGGTGGAGAAGCACGGCCCGGTGGACGAGACGCTGCTGGTGCTGGACGCCACCACCGGCCAGAACGGCCTGGAGCAGGCGCGGGTGTTCATGGAGGCGGTCGACGTGACCGGGGTGGTGCTGACCAAGCTCGACGGCACCGCCAAGGGCGGGATCGTGATCGCGGTGCAGCGCAAGCTTGGCCTGCCGGTGAAGCTGGTCGGCCTCGGCGAGGGCCCGGACGACCTGGCCCCGTTCGAGCCGGCCCAGTTCGTCGACGCGCTCATCGGCGTCGATCCGCTGGGAGCCGGGGCGTAACCTCGGTGACCTACCGTGAACCGCCGCCGCGCATCGGGAGACCGTACGTGACTTCGCAGGAGATTCCACTGCACGGCGGCAACGTGAGCACCGTGGTACGCGTCGGCGACACCGTACGGCGCAACGCCGGGCCGTGGACGCCGTCGGTGCACGCCCTGCTGCGGCACCTGGAGTACGTCGGGTTCACCGGCTCGCCCCGGGCGCTGGGTATGGACGAGCGCAACCGGGAGGTGCTGTCGTACCTGGAGGGGGAGTGTGGCGTCTATCCGCTCGCCCCGCACTGGGTCACCGACGAGGCGCTGGTGACGGTCGCCACCATGCTGCGGATGTTCCACGACGCCCAGTACGGCTTCGCCCCGGTGACCGGGGCGGTCTGGCGGTCGTTCGGTCCGCCACCGCCGGACACCGAGGTGATCTGTCACCACGACGCCGCCCCGCACAACGTGATCTGGCGGCCGGACGGCACCCTGGCGCTGATCGACTTCGACCTCGCCTCGCCGGGTGCCCGGATCTACGACGTGGCGTACGCGGCCTGGACCTGGGTGCCGCTCTTCTCCGACCGGGACTCGTACACGCTGGGTTGGAAGCGTCCGAACCGGCCGCGCCGGCTGCGGCTCTTCGCGGACGCGTACGGGCTGATCCCGCGCGACCGGCACCGGCTGGTCCGCACCATCCGGAAACGAATTGTCGATCATGTCGAGGGAATTCGTCGGATGGCCGCCGCAGGCGAGCCGGCGTTCGTACGCATCGTGCACAAAGGACACCTACGTCGGCCAATGCGTGATCTTCGACTGCTCGATTACGAGCGGCACACGCTGGAGTACGCACTCCGCTGACCCGCGTCGCTTTCCGTATAGCGCGGGCGGCCCTTTCGGTTGATATGCCCCCACCCGTTCTATCGACTGTGAGGAATTCGTCACACGTCCGAAACAACTGGTCACGCCCTGGAAACCTGACGGAGACCCTGGGTGAAACAGCCAGCCGGGAAGCTTCCGCCCAACCGGCGCGGCGGGCAGCGCTGCCCCTGAGTCGGTGGAAGTTTCGACTCGGGCCTCGTGGTAGCGGGGACAGTACCGGGCCACGAATCGGAGCTTTCGAGGGGAGGAAACTCAATTTTAGGAGGCCAGCGTGCCTGAAGCACCGACGATCGACGGCGCCAACACTACGTGGCTGCTGGTTTCGACGGCGCTCGTTTTGCTCATGACCCCCGGCCTGGCGCTGTTCTACGGCGGACTGAACCGGTCCAAGGGCGTACTGAACATGATGATGATGAGCTTCTCGGCTATCGGGCTCATCTCGATCCTGTGGTGGTTCTACGGATTCAGCGTCGCCTTCGGCGCGGACAGTCACGGCCTCTGGGGTGACCCGGGCGCCTACCTCGGCACCAAGACGTTCCTCGCGGAGACGGACCTCTGGGGCACCACCGGAATCCCGATCTACGTGTTCATGGCCTTCCAGATGGTCTTCGCGGTGATCACCGTCGCGCTGATCAGCGGTGCCATCTCCGACCGGGCCAAGTTCGCCGGCTGGCTGGTCTTCGCCTTCGGCTGGGCCACCCTGGTCTACTTCCCGGTCGCGCACTGGGTGTGGGGCGGCGGGTTCATCGGCGCCAAGCTCCACGCGCTCGACTTCGCCGGTGGTACGGCGGTGCACATCAACGCCGGTGCCGCGGCGCTCGCCCTGGCGCTGGTGCTCGGCAAGCGGCTCGGCTGGCCTCGCGAGGGCATGAAGCCGCACAACATCCCGCTGGTGGCGCTCGGCGCCGGCCTGCTCTGGTTCGGCTGGTTCGGCTTCAACGCCGGCTCGGAACTGACCGTCGACTCGGTCGCCGGCCTGGCCTTCATCAACACCCAGCTCGCCACCGCCGCCGCCGTGCTCGGCTGGATCGTGGTCGAGTGGATCAAGGGTGGCAAGCCGACCATGGTCGGTGCCTCCTCCGGTGCCATCGCCGGTCTGGTCGCGATCACCCCCGCCTGCGGTTTCATCGCACCCTGGGCCTCGGTGCTACTCGGCATCGTCGCCGGCATCGTCTGCGCCCTCGCGGTCGGCCTGAAGTACAAGCTCGGCTTCGACGACTCCCTCGACGTGGTCGGCGTGCACTTCGTCGGCGGCTGGATCGGGTCGCTCTGGCTCGGCCTCTTCGCCACCAACTCGGTCAACGCCGCGATCGGCGACGTGGTCGGTGCCTCCGACGGTCTGTTCTACGGCGGCGGCGCGACCCAGCTCGGCCGGCAGGCCCTCGCCGGCCTCGTCGTCACCGTATGGTCGTTCGTGATCGCCTGGGTGTTGGGCTTCGTGATCGAGAAGACCATCGGCTTCCGGGTCAAGACCGAGGCCGAGGTCGACGGGATCGACATCGCGGAGCACGCCGAGAGCGGCTACGACCTCTCCACGGGTGGCGGCAGCGGCGGTGGCGGCGCGTTCGCCATGGCCGGTATCGGCACCCCGAGCAACACCGCGGCCGAGCCGGCCGCTCCGGTCAGCGAAAAGGTCGCCGGTTAACGTCTCTGCGATGGAGGGTTTGGACATGAAGCTGGTGACCGCGGTCATCAAGCCGTACCAGCTGGACGCGGTGAAGGAGGCCCTGCACGCCCTCGGCGTCGCCGGCCTGACCGTCAGCGAGGTCCAGGGATACGGACGGCAGAAGGGCCACACCGAGGTGTACCGGGGAGCCGAGTACACCGTGGAGTTCCTGCCGAAGATCCGGGTCGAGGTGCTGACCGACGAGATCGATGTCGAGAAGGTCGTCGACGCGGTCGTCACGGCGGCCCGTACGGGCAAGATCGGTGACGGCAAGGTCTGGGTCACGGCCGTGGAGGATGTCGTCCGCGTCCGGACCGGTGAGCGCGGCCTCGACGCGCTCTGAGCAGATGGCGATGACCAGGAGGGGTACCGGGCCGGCAGCAGAACTCACCGACACCGGAGCACCACTGCTCACCGCCGGGATCGGCGCCGCCGCACGGGAACACCGTGCGGCGGCGCTCGACGCCTGGCTGCGTACCCTCATGCCGTCCGGACCGGACGGCACCGCACTGACCGGGGTCGCCCTGGTCGCCGTCGGCGGCCTCGGTCGCCGGCAGTGCTCCCCCTACAGCGACCTCGACCTGGTGCTGGTGCACGACGGCGTGCCCGGGATGGACGAACTCGCCGCCGCCGTCTGGTACCCGATCTGGGACGCCCGGCTCGGCCTGGACCACTCGGTCCGCACCATTCCCGAGGCGCTCTCGGTCGCCCACGACGACGTCAAGGTCGCCCTCGGCCTGCTCGACGCCCGGCACATCGCCGGGGACGAGTCACTCACCACCCGGCTCACGGTGGCCGCCGGCGACCAGTGGCGACGTACCGCCGTGCGGCAGCTACCGGTGCTGCACGAGGTGACCGCCGCCCGGTGGAAGGCCCACGGCGAACTCGCCTTCCTGCTCGAAGGCGACCTCAAGGAGGCCGCCGGCGGGCTGCGCGACGTCGGGCTGCTGCGCGCCATCGCGTACGCCGGCATCAGCGACGCCCTGCGCCCCGCCGTACGCGCCGCCCACCTGCGGCTGCTCGACACCCGCGACGCGCTGCACGTCTCCCGGGGCCGGCGGGTCGACCGCCTGGTCGCCCAGGAGCGCGAATCCGTCGCCACCCTGCTCGGGCTCGACGACGGCGACGCGGTGCTGCGCCGGGTCGCCGGTGACGCCCGTACCGTCAGCCACGCCCTCGCCGACGCGTTCCGGGCCGCCGACCGGCTCCGCTCCGGTCGACTGCGTGGCGCCGACGGGCGTGGCGCCGACGGGCGGCTGCTGCGCCGCCCGGTCGCCCGGGACGTGGTCGAACACGACGGTGAGCTGGTCCTGGCCCGGACCGCGATCGGCGCCCGACCCGACGCCAGCCTGTCGCTGCGGGTCGCCGCCGCCGCGGCCAGCACCGGGCTGCCGATCGCGCGGGCCACCTGTGAATGGCTCGCCGCCTACTGCCCACCGCTGCCCACCCCGTGGCCGGCGCCGGCCCGCGCCGCGCTGATCACCCTGCTCGGTGCCGGCCCCGGCCTGGTGCCCACCTGGGAGACCTGCGACCGGTACGGCCTCGTCGACGGCTGGCTGCCGGAGTGGCCCCGGTTGCGCAGCCTGCCGCAGCACAACCCGGTGCACCGGTACACCCTCGACCGGCACCTGGTGCAGGCCGCCGCCGAGGCGACCGCGTACACCCGCGAGGTCGACCGGCCCGACCTGCTGCTGCTCGCCGCGTTCCTGCACGACGTGGGGAAGGGGTTGCCCGGTGACCACAGCACCGTCGGCGCCCCGATCGCGGGTGGGATCGCCGCCCGGATCGGCCTGCCGCCGGCCGAGGTGGACCTGATCGAGAAGCTGGTCCGGCTGCATCTGCTGCTACCGGACGTGGCGACCCGTCGCGACCTGCGCGACCCGGTCACCATCTCGCACGTTGCCGACGCGGTCGGCGACAGCACCACCCTCGGCCTGCTGCACGGGCTGGCCCGCGCCGACGCCCAGGCCACCGGACCGGCCGCCTGGTCGGACTGGAAGTCCCGGCTGATCGCCGAACTCGTCGGCCGGGTGCACACCGCGCTGGACACCGGCGAGCTGCCCGACCCACCGGCCCCCGACCCGGCCCTGCTCGACGGGCCGCTGCCGGCCGTACACCTGGACGGCTCACGGGTCGCGGTGGCCGCCGCCGACCGACGCGGCCTGCTCGCCGCGGTCGCTGGTTGCCTGGCCCTGCACCGGCTGGAGGTGCTCTCCGCCGACGCCATCACGGTGGCCGACCGGGGTCTGGTCGAGTTCCAGGTCCAGCCCCGGTACGGCACCCCACCGGACCCGATCGCGCTCACCGCCGACCTGCGTCGCGCCGTCACCGGCGACGTCTCGGTCACCCAGCGGCTGCGCGGCCGGGCGCTGGCGAGCCGGGGTGCCGGGGCGGCGCCGAAGGTGGTCTGGCACCGGGCGGTCGCCACCGACGCGGTGGTGCTGGAGCTGCGTGCGGCCGACTCCGGTGGCCTGCTCTACCGGGTGGCGACCGCGTTGGACGAGGCGGGTGCGCTGGTCCGGGCGGCTCGGATCTCCACCCTCGGCGGAGACGTGGTCGACGCGTTCTACCTGGTCGGCGACTGGTCCGAGCCGGCCGAACGGGACCGGGTCGAAGCCGCCGTACTCGCCGCCGTCGCCCCCTGAACCCCTGCGGCGTACGTCGACCCGGGGCGGGGCACGGGTTGGTCGGGTGGCGCGAGCGGTGGTGGGTGCGGGTCGGCAGGGCCGGCAGCGACGCGGCGGTCGGGGTGGTGGGCGGCTACCCTAACGGTGGCCGGGTGTGTGGTGCCGGCCCGAGTCCTGCCCGCGGAAACTAGACAAACGGGATGTTGCGCCGTGTTTGACACCTTGAGCGATCGCCTCTCCGGGATCTTCACCAAGCTCCGCGGGAAAGGCCGCCTCACCGACGCCGACATCGACGCCACCGCCCGGGAGATCCGGCTGGCGTTGCTGGAGGCCGACGTCGCGCTGCCCGTGGTCAAGAGCTTCATCGCGAGCCTCAAGGAGCGGGCCCGGGGCGCCGAGGTGTCGCAGGCGCTCAACCCGGCCCAACAGGTCATCAAGATCGTGCACGAGGAGCTGGTCGCGGTCCTCGGCGGCGAGGGGCGGCGGCTCCAGTTCGCCAAGCAACCGCCGACCGTGATCATGTTGGCCGGCCTCCAGGGTTCCGGTAAGACCACGCTCGCCGGCAAGCTCGCCCGCTGGCTCAAGGCACAGGGACACCAGCCGATGCTGGTCGCCGCCGACCTTCAGCGGCCGAACGCGGTCGGTCAGCTCCAGGTGCTCGGTGGTCGGGCCGGCGTCGAGGTCTACGCCCCCGAACCGGGCAACGGCGTCGGCGACCCGGTGCAGGTGGCGCAGGCGTCGATCGAGCACGCCAAGCGGGCCGCCCGGGACATCGTCATCGTCGACACCGCCGGCCGGCTCGGTATCGACGCGGAGATGATGGCCCAGGCCGCCTCGATCCGGGACGCGGTCCAGCCGGACGAGGTCATCTTCGTGATCGACGCCATGGTGGGTCAGGACGCGGTACGGACCGCCGAGGCGTTCCGGGACGGTGTCGGCATTACCGGCGTGGTTCTCTCCAAGCTCGACGGTGACGCCCGCGGTGGTGCGGCGCTCTCCGTACGCGAGGTCACCGGGCAGCCGATCCTCTTCGCCTCCACCGGCGAGAAGCTGGAGGACTTCGACGTCTTCCACCCGGACCGGATGGCGAGCCGGATCCTCGGCATGGGCGACGTCCTCACTCTGATCGAGCAGGCCGAGCAGGCCTTCGACTCCGATCAGAAGGAGAAGATGACCGCCAAGCTGATGGGCGGCGAGCAGTTCACCCTGGAGGACTTCCTCGACCAGCTCATCGCCGTACGCCGGATGGGTCCGATCGCGAACGTGCTGGCCATGATGCCCGGCATGGGGCAGATGAAGGACCAGTTGGCGGAGCTGGACGACAGCCACTTCGACCGGGTCACCGCGATCATCCGCTCGATGACCCCGGGTGAGCGGACCAACCCGAAGATCATCAACGGTTCCCGCCGGCTCCGGATCGCCAACGGCTCCGGGGTCACCGTGATGGACGTCAACCAACTGCTCAACCGCTTCACCGAAGCGCAGAAGATGATGAAGCAGATGGGCGGCATGATGGGGCTGCCCGGAGGCCGGCGCAAGGCGACCAAGTCGCCGAAGAACAAGCGCAAGGGCACCAAGGGCGGCGGTCGGCCCCGGGTCGGCGGTCCCGCCGGTGGCTTCCCCGGTGGCGGGTTCCCCGGCATGCCGCAGCTCCCGCCGGGGCTGGACCCGGGTGCCCAGCAGGGGCTGCCGCCCGGATTCAAGCTGCCGAAGATCGACTTCAACAAGTTCACCAAGCGCCCCGACGACAAGTGACCCCGGCCGGCGTGCCGAATCGGGCACTGCACGTACGCGGGGTGGTGCTCCCCGACGACGAGGTCCGCGACCTGTGGCTGGACGGCGACCGGGTGACGTACGAGCCGGTGGCCGGGGCGGTGACCGTGGCCGAGGGCGGGTTCGTGCTCCCCGGGCTGGTCGACGCGCACTGCCACATCGGCATCGCGCCGAGCGGGCGCCCGATCAGCGGGCTGGACGAGGCCCGCGCGCTCGCCGTACCCGACCGGGAGGCGGGGGTGTTGGCGATCCGCGACGCCGGTTCGCCGTACCCCTATCCGGAGTTGGACGACGAACCGGGACTGCCCCGGCTGGCCCGCGCGGGCCGGCACCTCGCGCCGCCGAGGCGTTACCTGCGGGACATCGCGATCGAGGTCGGCGGGGACGATCTGCGGGCGGCGGTGACCGAGCAGGCCCGGGCCGGCAACGGTTGGGTCAAGCTGGTCGGTGACTGGATCGACCGGGACGCCGGGGACCTGGCGCCGACCTGGGACCCGGCCGACCTGGTCGGCGCGGTCGAGGCCGCGCACGCTGCCGGGGTACGCGCCGCGGTGCACACCTTCTCCGAGTCGGCCGTGGAGATCATGGTCCGGGCCGGGGTGGACTCGGTCGAGCACGGCACCGGGTTGAGCGTGGATCTGGTCGACGAGATGGCCCGGCGGGGGACCGCGCTGGTCCCCACGATGATCAACATCGACACGTTCGGTGGCATCGCCGAGCGGGCCGCCGAACGTTTCCCCGGGTACGCGACACACATGCTCGCCCTCCGGGACGGCTTTCCCGAGGTGGTCCGCGCGGCGTACCAGGCCGGAGTGCCGATCTACGTCGGCACGGACGCCGGTGGCGGCATCAACCACGGGCTCGCGGCCGAGGAGATGTTGCTGCTGCACGAGCGGGCCGGCATGTCCACCCTGGACGTCCTCGCCGCCGGCTCCTGGGGGGCCAGGGCCTGGCTCGGCTTCCCTGGCCTGGTCGAGGGGGGTCTCGCCGACCTGGTGGTCTACGACACCGACCCCCGCGTCGACCTGCGGGTGCTGCGCACTCCGCGCCGGATCGTGCTGCGCGGCCGGGTGGTCCGCTGAGCCGACGGGACGCTCGCCCGCCCGTCGGCGGGGTGCGCCCCGGAGCGATGCTTCTGATCCACGCGCTCCGATCTGTTCTCTGGGTGCCCCCGGCAACAGATCGGAGCGCGTGGATCGAGGGAGGCGGCCTGGTGCCGCGGTGAGCCGGTGTCGGCGTCAGCCGCAGAGGACGTCGGTCAGGGTGTAGCTGGTGCCGCCCACGATCTGACCACCGAGCGTGTACGTCCAGACCTCGGTGGTGTTGCGGCAGTGGTAGGTGGCCACCCCGGTGCCGCTGGCGACGTACTGCTGTGCGCCGCCGTTCTGGCTGCGGAACAGCACCAGGTATCCGGGCTGCCAGCCGCCGGCACAGGCGACGCCGCCGGTGACCTCGACCTTTCCGGCGTAGTGGGCGATCGTGTAGATCCCCTGACAGGGCACCGCCTGTGCGGCGGAGCCCGGGACGAGGACGGCGGCGGCGGCGATGGCCGCGGCGGCGAGCAACCTGACGATCTTCACGGTGATCCTTCGCGGGGAGGCAACGGGGGACGGGTGCGGTGGGGTGGCCGGGCAGGTGACGGCGTCCCTGCGCGGCGGGTCCAGGAGCCAGCCGAAATCGGCGCTGATGGATGGCCCTGGACGCAAGGATCGTAAGGACGGGCGCAGATCACCGCAAGATTTGAAGAGAACTCTGAAAAAACATGCGAAGCCCTCGGGTCGGGACGTGCCCGACGATCTCGGACCCCGCCCCTGCCCTCCTGTCGGCTCGTGCTCCCTGTCGCCGAGAGGCTCGGGCTTCGCGGTCAGCGGGCTCGGGCTTCGCGGTCAGCGGGCTCGGGCTTCGCGGTCAGCGGGCTCGGGCTTCGCGGTCAGCGGGCTCGGGTGGGGTGGGCGAACGTCGGGGAGCGTCGGGGGGCGCATAGGATGTGCGGTCATGGCACGCGTGCTCACTCCCCGTGCGGAGGACTTTCCCCGCTGGTACCAGGACCTGATCGCCAAAGCGCAACTCGCCGACAACGGCCCGGTGCGCGGGACGATGGTCATCCGACCAGCGGGCTACGCCATCTGGGAGCGGATGCAGGCCGAGATGGACAACCGGATCAAGGCGGCCGGGGCGGAGAACGCCTACTTCCCGCTCTTCATCCCGGAGAACTACCTCAAGCGCGAGGCCGAGCACGTCGAGGGCTTCTCGCCGGAGCTGGCCGTGGTCACCCACGGTGGCGGCAAGCCGCTCGCCGAGCCGGTCGTGGTCCGCCCCACCAGCGAGACCGTGATCGGCGAGTTCATGGCCAAGTGGGTCGACTCGTACCGGGACCTGCCGCTGCTGCTCAACCAGTGGGCGAACGTGGTCCGCTGGGAGCTGCGCCCCCGGATCTTCCTGCGCACCAGCGAGTTCCTCTGGCAGGAGGGGCACACCGCGCACGCCGACGAGGCGGACGCGCGGGCCTACGCCCGCCGCATCCTGCACGAGGTGTACGAGGACATGATGGTCAACGTACTGGGCATCCCGGTGGTCGTCGGGCGCAAGACCGCCCGGGAGCGGTTCGCCGGCGCCACCAGCACGTACACCCTCGAAGGCATGATGGGCGACGGCAAGGCGCTCCAGCTCGGCACCAGCCACGAGCTGGGGCAGAACTTCGCCAAGGCGTTCGACATCACCTACTCCGCCGCGACCGGCGGAATGGAACACGCGTGGACCACCTCCTGGGGCACCTCGACCCGGATGCTCGGTGGCCTGATCATGACCCATGGTGACGACAACGGGTTGCGCGTGCCGCCCCGGCTCGCCCCGATCCAGGCGTACGTGATGGTGGTCAAGGCCGGCGACGGGGTGACCGAGGCGGCGGCGAAGCTGCGCGACGCGCTGCGTGACGCCGGAGTCCGGGTCGCGCTCGACGAGCGGGTCGACACCCCGTTCGGTCGCCGGGCCGTCGACGCCGAACTCAAGGGCTACCCGGTACGGGTCGAGGTCGGCCCTCGTGACCTGGCCGCCGGCAACGCGGTGGTGGTCCGGCGTACCGACGGGTCGAAGACCCCGGTGCCGGTGGCCGACACGGTCGGCGCGGTGCTCGCCGCGCTCGACGCCGACCAGCAGGCACTGCACGACGAGGCGCTCGCGCTGCGCCAGTCCCGCACCGTCGAGGTCGCCACGCTCGCCGAGGCGATCGAGGCGGCGGCGACCGGCTGGGCGCGGGTGCCCTGGTCGGCCGTGGGCGCCGAGGGCGAGGCCGAGGCGAACGGGCAGGGCGTCACCGTCCGTTGCCTGGTCCGCGCCGACGGCTCGGTGCCGGACTCCGAGGACGAGCCCGACCTGATCGCCATCCTGGCCCGCTCCTACTGACGGTGTCGGCCGTCGCGCGCCATCTTCGGGGAACCGGGGCGACCGAGCCCCGGTTCGCCCCGGGCCGTCTGATCATGCACCGCAACGTGCGGCGGGGCCGGATCGGCTGGGTCCGGCCGGCGACGGTGGTCAGCGACGACGACCGGGGCCTGCTGCTCTGGATCGGGCGCGGCACACCGGTGGCGCACGAGGTGGCCGACGACGGCCGGGGTATGCGGGCGATGCCGTTCACCGAGTGGCTGACCCGGTCGTACCAGTTGGCCACGGGCGTCTGGGCGGGACCGCCGCTGTTGATGTTCCTGCCCGCCGGGGCCGACCACTCGGTCTGGTGGTTCCGCGACGGTGCCACCGACCGGTTCACCCACTGGTACGTCAACCTCGAAGAGCACGCTCAGCGCTGGGACGACGGTGCGGTGGCCGGGGTCGACATGGTCGATCAGGACCTCGACATCCTGGTCCAGCCCGACCTGACCTGGTGCTGGAAGGACGAGGAGGAGTTCGCCGAGCGCCTCGCCCACCCGGAGGGCTACTGGGTGCCGGACGAGGCGGCGGTCCGCGCCGAGGGTCTGCGGGTGGTGGCGACGATCGAGTCCGGCGGGTTCCCGTTCGACGGGACCTGGTGCGACCTCGTGCCGGATCCGGCGTGGACGATCCCGGCGGCGCTGCCAGCCGGCTGGAACCGCCCGCCGGTGCGCTGAACCGCTCCCGGTGTGGCGGCGGCGCCGGGTGGACGTACCGGCCGACGAGTCCGGACAAAACGGCACGCCGCAGTGTGTCGTGCTCCTGACAGAAGTCATAAAACCCCAGGTCAGCGGCCTAGGCTCCGGGCAAGTCGTTCCCCTGGTGGGAGGTCCCCGTGGCCGACCAGATCACCTCCTGGGCAGACCTGCAGGCACGCGCAGCCGAGATCCTCGCCCGGGTCAACGCCAATCCCCGGCTGGGCCGCGCCGCCGCGGCCAACCCGATGCTCACGCTGGGACGGCTCGACTACACCCTCGACCCCGAGGCGCGGGTCGCCATCGCCGACCGGCTCCGACTGGGCCCCGCCGCCGCCGAGCGCCTCGCCGACCTCCGTCGCGAGGTCGCCGGCCTCGCCGGTCGGGCCGTCGACCCGGACGACGCCGAGGACGTACGACACCTCCTGGTCGAACTCGGCATCGTCCCCGTGGCACCCGGGCCGGTGCTCGACACCAACCCGCCGCCGTGGCGACCCGGAGGGACCGGACCCGACCCGCTGCGCCGCCTGCGTGACCAGCACCCGGTGCTGGCGCCACTGCTCGACTACCGCCGGATCTCGGCCTCCCGCCCCCGGTTCGCACCCGAGCCGGTCTTCACCGCCCTGCTCGACGGGGAGGGGTGGGCGCCGGTGACCGAAGTGGTCGGTCGACTCCAGCGGGGCGCGCCGCCGAGCGTCGAACGGTAGCGCGGGAGGAGCGGGATGGTCGACACACACGGTTTCGACGTGGTGGTCCAGGCCACCCCAGCGGTGCTGCGCAAAGCCCTGCGCGCCGCCTGGAAGTCCGGCAGCGTCCCGCAGTACCTCGCCATCGGGGCCGGGCTCGACCTCGGCGGTCACACCACCTCCGGAGGTCAACTGGAGATCCCGGCCCACCAGCTCGACGCCGAACTGGTGCCCACGATCGACGGTTGCCGGCTCTCCTTCGGCCTGGTCGTCCAGGTGACCCTCGCCGACCCGCCGGTCCCCTCCGCCCAACTGCTCGACCTCACCGCCACCGTACGGGCCCAGGCGCCGATCGGGCCGCTGCCGGACTCCCGCGACGTGGGTGTCCGCTTCGACGGCCTGCCCCGGGGAGCCGTCGGCGTGACCGTCACCGGCGACCCGACCATCGGCAAACTCGACCAGATCCTGGCCGAGTACGTCCACCTCGCCTACTGCAACGGCGGTCCCGGTGGCCCGCCGCACCTCGGCGTACCCGCCTTCCCGCACGAGCGCGACGACACCGGGCAACGGTTCTCCTTCGGCGCCGGCAGCTACACCCTCGACACCCACCTGGAGATCTACGACGACCAGAGCCAGCCCACGCATCGGATCGAGGCGACCCGACCCGACCCCGGGACCGCACTGATCAGCGTGCCGAGCTACCTGCGGATCTGTCACGTTGACGGCGTCGATCCGGCGCCCACGCTCGCCGACCCGATGGCGATCGAGGCCCGGTGGGAGATCCTGGTCCGGTTGGAGACATCACCGGGGGTGTACACGCTGCGGTTCGACACCGCGGAGGTGAGCGTCCCCCGGCTCACCGCCGCCCCCGGACTGGAGGGCACCAACTACACGCTCAACAACAGCAACCTCTTCGGACTGCTGGAGGGCGGGTTGCGTACCTGGCTCGCCGAACAGGGCACGGCGCTGGCACAGGGCTTCGGTCCGCGCAGCGTGTCGGTGCCGACCGCCGGTCAGATCGAGTCGATGATCGGGGACCTGTTCCACGCCGACCTGGCCGGTCGAGGTTTCCTGGCGCTCTGGACCCCGGAGGCCGGCGGTGAACTCTTCGCGGCACGCGACGTGGTGACCCGGGTCGGCGCCCAGTCACTGACCATCGCCGTGAACGCCGGCCCCGGCGCGGACGTCGCCGCGATCGGGCACCTGGTGCCGTACGGGCGGGAGTTCGCCCTCGCGGTGCCCGGAGCGGTGCTGCGCGCCGGCATCGACGCCGCCCGGAGCCACCACGGGTGGGCCGAGGGCGACCTGCCCCGCCGGGTCGAACAGGACGACACCCGGGCCGACGTACGCGAACTCGACCTCGCCCTGTCCGACGGGGCGATCCGGATGACCGGCACGCTGACCGTGATCGACGCGATCCTCGGCTGCGTCGACATCGACGCCAGCTTCCGGTCCGAGGTCGGACTGCGCTGGCACCCCGACGGTGGGGCCGACGACGACGGCGTCCAGGTGCTGGAGTGCCAGGTGATCGGCGAACCGGAACTGGACCCGGAGCGGTCGGCCGCGTTCTGGCTCATCGCGACCATCCTCGCCGTGGTGAGCTGGGGCGCGGGCAGCATCCTGATCGGAATCCTCGTGGTGGTGGTCGCCGCCCTGGTCACCGCCATCGCCGCCAACACCGGTGCCGCGAAACTGGTCGACCCGACGAGCGGCACCATCCGGGGCGTCGCCGGTTGGCCCGCCCAACTCGCCCGCATCGGCCGGGTCCGGGCGGTCTTCCACAACCCGGTCACCATCCACCCGGACGGCCTCCTCGTCGCCGGGGACCTTGAGGTGGAGAGCGCGTACGCCGAGACGCCGGTGCGGGCCGCCCGTAGCGGTGGCTCGTACACCGGCACCGCCGGGTCGCCGCTCACCCTGACCGCCGGGCAGACCGACCCGGTCGCGCGCTACCGCTGGCGGCCCGGGGACGGCAGCCCGGCGGTGAACGTCCGGGACCTCTCGCACAGCTACGCCGCCAGCGGCGTCTACCTCGCCGAGCACCGCCTCACCGTTCCCGACCCCGGCGGCGCCACCAGCCACAACTACGCCCTGGTGTACGTGGCCAACGTTCCGCCGACCGTGGACGCCGGCCCGGACCTGGTGGTCGACCAGGGCGAACTGGTGACCCTGGTCGGCCGCTTCAGCGACCTGGAATGGACCGGCTCACACGTCACCAGTTGGAACTTCGGCGACGCGTCGCCGATCGAGCCCGGCACCGTCGTGGAGACGCACACCCCACCCCGGGCCGAGGGCACCAGCACCGTCCGGCACGCCTGGTGCGACGACGGGGTGTACGAGGTGACGCTGCGGGTCCGGGACCGCAACGGCGGCATGGCCAGCGACACCCGGCTGGTGACCGTACGGAACGTCTCGCCGACCGTCGACGCCGGCCCGGACCTCTTCACCTACCCGGCCACGGTGCTCACCCTCACCGCCACCTTCAGCGATCCGGGCTGGTGTGACACCCACACCGCCACCTGGTCGTTCGGGGACCGGACGGGGGCCATCCCGGCGGTGGTGACCGAGACCCACCAGGCACCGGCGAGCCGGGGTACGGCGGTGGCGGCGCACCGCTACCCGGACGGTGGCACCTTCCTGGCCCGCTGCACCGTGGTCGACGACAACGGCGGTACGGGCAGCGCCGAGGTGGTGATCCGGGCCATCGACGTGGTGAACCGGCACTTCGAGGACGGTTTCGCCCAGCGCGGCACCGGTGCGGTGGCGATCGGCTGGGAGCCGTACCTGCGCTCGTCCTCGCCGGGAACGAACACCGCTCCCCGGCACACGGCCAGCAATGTCGTCGTCCACGGTGGACGCAGGGCGCAGGGCCTCCAGGTCGGTGCCCGTGAACGGGTCGGGGTGTACCAGCGGATCGGCGCCAACCCGGACTGGTCCTACCAGCTCACCGCCTGGTACGACCTGGATCAGGCCCGCCCCGGCACCGCCCGGCTCGGCGTCGACCCGGCCGGCGGCGACGACCCGGGTGCCGCCACCATCGTGTGGAGCGACGGCACGGCGAGCGGGCGGTGGAGCCCGCTGACCGTACGGGTCACCGCCGGCGCCGCCGCGATCACGGTCTTCCTGGAGGCGTACCGGCCGGACGGGCGGGACCCGGCGCCGGGCGCCGAACGGGTCTGGTTCGACGACGTGGAACTGCTCGTCGCCCAGCCGTACTGCCCGCCGGCACCGCCACCGCCGACCGAGGTCGAACTCGACTTCGGTGCCAGGGAACGGGGTGCCCAGTTCCCGCCGGACTGGTCCGACCAGGAGTTCTCCCTCCGTACGCCGGACGGCGCCGGTCGGGCGGTGGTGGCGCTGGAGCCACCGGCCAGCGGCACCGCGCTCCGCCTCGGCCTCGGCCTGGTGCTCCGGCCGCCGCGCCCCGCCGAGCGGGTCGTCGTCACCCTGCTCCACACGGGTGGCCGGCCGCTGTCGCTGAGCGCGGTCGACGCCGCCGGCAACATTCGGGACCGGGCCCAGCTCCCACCGGCCAGCCCGGCGCTGCCGGCCAGTGCCGTGTTGACCGGGCCGGGCATCGTTGCGGTCAGGATCGACGGCCGGGGCGCGGAGGCGTTCCTGATCCGCTGTCGTGCCGTGCTGGACGCCCCTGTCCCGCCCGGTCCACGGGAACCGACCCACCCGGTGGCGGCACCGCCGTCGCCGGACACCGCGGGCGGGTACGGACGGGGCTGGCGTGACTGACCACGCCGGCCGTAGGCCCCCCGCCACCCGGTCACCCGGGACGAGCCCAGGAGGTCCGCCATGACCAGTTCGCGTCGGCACCCGTACGCGGCCGGGCCGCCGCCGGCCGGGACGGAGCGGCTCCGATGACCCTGGCCGGGGCGGCGACGGTGGACGACCGTTGGCTGACCAGTGCGCGAACCCGGACCGCCCTCGCCGAGCTGGACCAGCGGATGAAGGACGCGGTGGCGTCGCGTGACCCGGGCCTCTGGACCATGGCCACCACGCTGCTGGAACGGGGCGGGAAACGGATCCGGCCGGCGCTGCTCCTGGTGGCCGGCGAGTTCGGCACCTTCCGGCCCGATCGGCTGCTCGACGCGGCGGCTGCCCTCGAACTGCTCCACCTCGCCACGCTGTACCACGACGACGTGCTCGACCGGGCGGTCTCCCGCCGGCACGGGCCGACCGTCAACGCCGAGTGGGGTGAGCCGGCGGCCGTGGTCACCGGCACCTTCCTGGTGGCCCGGGCGAGCGCGTTGATCGCGACCTTCGACGACAGCTACGGCCGGGAGGTGGCCCGTGCCCTGGTCGCCCTCTGCGCCGGGCAGTTGCGGGAGACGGAGAACGCGTTCCACACCGGGCTGACCGAGGAGGAGTACATGAGGATCATCGCGGGCAAGACCGCGACCCTGTTCGAACTGCCCTGCCGACTCGGTGCCCGACTGGCCGGGGCGCCGGACCGGTTCGCGACGGCGCTCTCCCGCTACGGTCACGACCTCGGTGTCGCGTTCCAGTTGGCGGACGACGCGCTGGATGTCTGGGGCAGCGCGGAACGGTTGGGCAAGTATCCGCTCGGCGACGTCCGGGAGGGCGTCTACACGCTCTCCGTACTGCGGCTGCTGGCCCGGGGGACACCGGCCGCGCAGCGGGTACGCGAACTGCTCGGGGTGCTCGACCCCGGGGCCGCGCAACTGGCCGAGGTACGCAACCTGGTGCTCCGTTCGGGTGTCGTGGACCAGGTCCTCGGCGAGGCCCGCGAACTCGCCGCCCGTGCCCGGGGCCACCTGAGCGTGCTTCCCGCCGGACCGGCGCGGGAGTCGTTGTGGCGCCTCGCCGACCACGCCATCGCCCGGGCCGGTTGAGATGGGCGGGGCGGCCGGCCCGGACCGGCTCGACGCGGTGGTGGTCGGCGCCGGCCCGGCCGGCTCCGCGACCGCGTACCACCTGGCCCGACGGGGACGGCGGGTGCTGCTGGTGGACCGCCGGGACTTCCCCCGGGACAAGAGCTGCGGCGACGGGCTGACCCGCAGGGCGGTCCGGTTGCTGGGCGAGATGGGGGTACTGGAGGAGCTGACCGGGGCAGCCCGGGTCGGCGGCGTCCGGATCAGGATGCGGGGTCGGGGGAGCCGGGACTTCTGGTACGACGGGGACGGGCCACTGGCGTACGGAATGGTGGTGCCCCGGCTGGAACTCGACGCGAAGCTCTGCCACCGGGCGGTCCGGGCCGGCGCCACGCTCTGGTCCGACGCCCGCGCCACCTACCTGCTCGGCGAGCCCGGCGCGGTACGCGGGGTGGAGATCGAGCGGGAGGGACGGCGGATGGCGGTCCGGGCCCCGGTCGTGGTCGCCGCCGACGGCGCCGCCTCGGGGCTGGGCCGGCAGGCCGGGCTCCGCTCGGGTGAACGGGATCGAACCGGGTTCGCCGCGCGCGGCTACTTCGCCGACGTGATCGGCGCCGACCCGTTGCTGGAGATCCACCTGCCGCTCTTCGACATCACCGAGCGGCACCTGCTTCCGTCGTACGGCTGGGTCTTCCCGGTCGGCGGCGGGGTGGTGAACGTCGGAGTCGGCCTCTTCGATCCGGCCCACCGGGACAGCGTCCGTGGTCTCTACGACCGGTTCATGAGCGAGCTGATCCGCGACGATCCCCGGTTCCACCGGGCCCGGCCGGTCGGTCGGATGAGCGCGGCCCCGCTGCGACTCGACTTCGACCCGGACCGCTGCGGGGTGCCAGGGCTGCTCCTGGTCGGCGACGCCGCCGGGCTGGCCAGCCCGTTCACCGGCGAGGGGATCAGTCTCGCGCTGGAGTCCGGTGTGCTGGCCGCGGCCCGGATCGACGAGGCGCTGCACGAGTCCGCCGACGAGCCGATCGACCCGGCGCCGTACGCCCGCGCGCTCGCCGCCCGCCACGCCGGTCACTTCGAGGCGGGCCGTGAGACGGCGCGGCGTTACCTGCTCACCTGGCGGGTGTTGGAGTCGACCTTCGACGACGACCGCCCGATCTTCGACCTCTGTCGCCGGCTGGTGCTCTTCCCCGACGGGGCCCGCGTACAGCGGTTGCTGGGTCCGTTGCCGGCGATGGACCCGGCGCTCGGGCGCGCGTTGCGGCGGGACCTGAACACCGTCGCCGACCTGCTCACCGCCTGCGTACGCGACGAATGGCCGATGTTCGTCGGCCTGGCCGCACCGGACGAGGAACTGGCCTCGGTCGCGCTGCGCCCGGCGGTGCTCCTGCTCCTCGCCGGGTACGTCGGCCAACGTCGCCATCCGCTGCGCCACGCGCTGGCCGCGGCGGTGGATCTCGGGATGTTCGCCGGGCTGGCGATGGACGGGGCCGGAGCAGCCAACGCGCCGCCCGGCGCCGGGGCCGCCCGCGTACGGCCCGGGGCAGGTGCCGGCGCCGGGCTGCCCGGGGTGAGAGTGCCGACGCCCCGGTCCGGTCCGGTCTCCGCCGCCGGGGCGGGCCGGTGGTCGACGCCCGCCCGTCCGGTGCCCTGGGGTGACCGGTTCGCCATCCTCACCGCCGACTACCTGCTGGCCCGGGCGTACGAGCTGGCCGCGCGGGGCGGCGCGGCGATGGTGGCGGAGTTCGCCGAGGCGTTGACCGCGAGCTGTGAGGCGCGGGCCGGGCAGTGGCGCCAGGACCGGCCGGGAGGGTCCGTGGTCGACCACGCGGTGTCCGGGTGGGGCGACCCGGCGGGGCGGACCGACTGGTCGGCGCGGGCCGAGGCCCTGGCCGGCCGGGCGGCGATCTCCTTCGAACTGCCGTGCCGGCTCGGCGCCCGGCTGGGTGGCGTGGGCGCGTCGGTGGTGAACGCGTTGGCCAGCTACGGCCGGAACCTCGGGGTGAGCCGGGCGCTCGCCGGGGAACTGCGGTCCGCGACCGGTGACGCCGACGTGGCGCGGTCGACGGAGATCGCCCGGGTCGGCGACGAGTACGCCTGCCGGGCGCGTGAGGCGCTCGCCCGGGTCCCCGAGGGGCCCGCCCGCGACCTGCTGCACCGGCTGGCTGAGCCTCCGGTCACCGGTGACGCCCCCGTCGCCCGCCCGGCGCCGCCCTCCGAGCCGGTTTCTGGGCTGTCGCCCGAGCCGCCTCCCACGCCGTCGGAGACGGGTGGGGTGGGGCATCATGGGCAGCGCCCGGAGAAGCGTTGAATAGGACAATCAGGGCGGATAGGCGAGTTGGTCGGGTCCGAGGTGAGATCTCCGTACTGGATCTGGCACAATGGGTCGCTGGTATCCGGCACGCGTCCGGCGCCCTCTAACCCGGGCGTGTCGCCAGTCCACCGAGTTGTCTCCGGCCCAAACCCCACTGTGCCGGTCGGCGCTCACCCGCCCACCGCCCTCCCGGGCCGGTGAGAATCGCAACAGGAGCGAACACACTGTGGCCGTAAAGATCCGGCTCCTGCGGATGGGTAAGATCCGCAACCCGCAATACCGCATCGTCGTCGCCGACTCGCGCACCAAGCGCGACGGTCGCGCGATCGAGTTCGTCGGGATCTACCAGCCGAAGGAACACCCTTCGGTGATCCAGGTCAAGTCGGACCGGGTCCAGTACTGGCTGTCCGTCGGCGCGCAGCCGAGCGAGGCGGTCCAGCGTCTGCTGGAGAAGACCGGCGACTGGCAGCAGTTCAAGGGCCTGCCGGCCCCGCCGCCGCTGCTGGTGAAGGACGCGCCGGCCGACCGCCTGGCGGTCTACGAGGCTGAGGCCAAGGCAGCTGCCGGCCTCGCCGAGGCGCCGGCCAAGTCGGCCAAGAAGGCGGCCAAGGCTGCGCCGACCGAGGCCGCTGCGGCCGAGGAGCCGGCGAAGACCGAGGAGCAAGCTGGTGCCGCCTCCGGCGAGCAGGCCTGACATGGCTATCCGGCCGGCACTGGAGCACCTGGTCAAGGGCATCGTCGACCACCCGGATGACGTTCGGGTCCGGCTGGTCGACTCCCGTCGGGGCAAGCGACTTGAGGTGCGCGTGCACCCCGAGGACCTCGGCACGGTGATCGGCCGGTCCGGGCGTACCGCCAAGGCGCTGCGCCAGGTGATCGGATCGATCGGTGGTCGCGGGGTCCGGGTCGACATCGTCGACTCGTACTGATGCTCCTGATCGTCGGCCGGATCGGCCGGCCGCACGGGGTCCACGGTGAGGTCACCGTGGAGGTGCGGACCGACGAGCCTGAGGCACGGTTCGCCGTCGGGTCGGTGCTGCGCACCGACCCGACGGCGGCCTCCTCCGCCACCAGCCCGGCCCCGGTGGCCCGTCCCGGCGAGCCGGTACGGGTGCCGGAGGAGCTGACCATCGAGACCGTCCGCTGGCATCAGGGGCGTCCGCTGGTGCTCTTCGAGGGCTTCTACGACCGGGATCTCGCCGAGGTGCTGCGCGGCACCCTGCTCTGGGTGGACAGCGCGCAGGTGGCACCGCCGAGCGACCCGGACGAGTTCAACGACCACCAACTGGTTGGCCTGACCGTGGTCAGCCCGAGCGGTGAGACGCTCGGTGAGGTGGCCCGGATCGACCACGCACCCGCTTCCGACCTGCTGGTGCTGCGCCGCCCGGAGGGCCGGACCGCGTTGGTCCCGTTCGTCAAGGCGATCGTGCCCGAGGTGGACCTGGCCGCCGGCCGGGTCGTGGTCGACGCTCCCGCCGGTCTTTTCGACCTCTGACCGGCTCTCCCACCTCCGACCAGCCGGTCCTCGGACAGATCGGCTGGCCTTCGAGCTGAGCGGTGACTGGCATGCGCGTTGACGTGATCTCCATCTTCCCGGACTACTTCGCCCCGCTCGATCTCTCCCTGATCGGCAAGGCACGTGCCTCCGGCGTGCTCGACCTGGGCGTACACGACCTGCGGACGTGGACCCACGACGTGCACCGGACCGTCGACGACACGCCGTACGGCGGCGGGCCGGGCATGGTGATGCGACCCGAGCCGTGGGGCGAG
Source organism: Micromonospora sp. NPDC050417 (assembly GCF_044458865.1). Lineage (NCBI taxonomy): Bacteria > Bacillati > Actinomycetota > Actinomycetes > Micromonosporales > Micromonosporaceae > Micromonospora > Micromonospora sp. NPDC050417. The sequence goes on along the minus strand of NZ_JBITIH010000011.1, from coordinate 21,446 downwards.
GCGCTGGACGCCCTGGCCCCGTCCGGCGCGACGCCACCGCCCCGACTGCTCGTGCCCAGCCCGGCCGGGGTGCCCTTCACCCAGGCGCTCGCGTACGAGTTCGCCGCCGAGCCACACCTGATCTTCGCCTGTGGCCGGTACGAGGGCATCGACCAGCGGGTGCTGGCGCACGCCGAGACCCGGATGCCGGTGACCGAGGTCTCCCTCGGTGACTACGTGCTCTTCGGCGGCGAGGTCGCGGTGATCGTGATGCTGGAGGCGATCACCCGGCTGCTGCCCGGGGTACTCGGCAACGCCGACTCGCTCGACGAGGAGTCGCACGCGCACGGGTTGCTTGAGGCACCGGTCTACACCAAGCCGCCGAGCTGGCGGGAGCAGGACGTACCGGAGATCCTCCGTTCGGGTGACCACGGCCGGATCGCCCGTTGGCGGCGGGACGAGGCGCTGCGGCGTACCGCCGCCCGCCGACCGGACATGCTCGCCCGGTTGTCGACCGAGCAGCTGGACAAACGGGACGTGGCGACCCTGCGTGAGGCCGGATTTCAGGTGCCGCCCGCCGATATGGCAAAGTAGGGAGGTTGCCGTGCTCGTCCGCGCCGCGGGCGGGTACGAGGATCACCGGCCTCCGTGCCCGGCCACCAGGCCGGTACCGGCGGGTCGAGGATCAGAATCACCAATGTGCGCGCCGACGCCCGGTGCGCCGTAACCTTACGAGGATGCAGCGATGAACACCCTGGACGTTCTCGACGCCCAGTCGCAGCGGACCGACATCCCCGCGTTCCGCGCCGGTGACACCGTCAAGGTGCACGCCCGAGTCATCGAGGGTAACCGTTCCCGGGTCCAGATCTTCCAGGGCGTGGTCATCCGTCGCCAGGGTGGGGGCCTGCAGGAGACCTTCTCCGTCCGCAAGGTGAGCTTCGGCGTCGGTGTCGAGCGGACCTACCCGCTCAACAGCCCGGCGATCGACCGCATCGAGGTCGTCACCCGTGGTGACGTCCGGCGGGCCAAGCTCTACTACCTGCGTGAGCTGCGCGGCAAGAAGGCGAAGATCAAGGAAAAGCGCGAAAAGGCGGTTAGCTGACCGTTTGCGGCGACGCCTCCCGTCGTGGGGTGCCGTCCGGGTCGGCGGGTACTACGCTGGCCGCACGGGCAGAAGCGGAACGTATCCCCGCGGCTACGGCCGTGGGGGCGTGACGCGTCCGCGCTACCGCCCCAGGCCGACATCATCGGCCTGACCGGGCGGTAGCGCCGTATCTCGGGACCGGGGAGCCGCGTGGTACGCAGGGTGGAGGAAGAGGACGACGTCGAACCTTGGCGTCGGCGGGTCCGTCGTGTCCGCAAACAGATGCCACTCTGGCAGGAGCTTCCGCTGCTTCTCGTGGTCGCGTTCTGCCTCGCGGTGCTGATCCGCAGCTTCCTGCTGCAGGCGTTCTTCATCCCCTCCGGTTCCATGGAGGACACCCTGCTGATCGGCGACCGGGTGCTGGTCAACAAGGTCGTCTACGACATGCGCGACCCGATCCGGGGCGAGGTCGTGGTGTTCCGGGGCACCGACCGCTGGGCGCCACAGCAGAGCGACGAGCCCGAGCCGGGTTTCGTCGGCAAGCTGGGCCGGACCGTCGGCGACCTGGTCGGGGTCAGCCGCCCCGGTGAGAAGGACTTCATCAAGCGGGTCGTCGGAGTCCCCGGCGACCGGGTCAAGTGCTGTGACGAACAGGGTCGGGTCACGGTCAACGACGTTCCCCTCGACGAGACGTACGTGCTTGAGGACTCCCCCCTGGACATCCCGCCCGACCCCCGGGAGTGTCGCTCCCGCCGTTTCGACGAGGTCGTGGTCCCGGCCGGTCAGCTCTTCGTGATGGGGGACCACCGGCTGGTCTCGCAGGACGCCCGGTGCCAGGGACCGGTGCCGATCGACAACGTCGTCGGCCGAGCCTTCGTGGTCGTCTGGCCGTACAGCCGCTGGAGCGACCTCTCCGTGCCGGAGACCTTCGAGAAACTGCCGGAGACGGTGGCGGCACCCGCCGGGGCACACCCGCCGGTCACATCGGACGGCGGGGCCGGACTGGCGCTCGTACTCCCGATTCTGGGGCCGTTGTTCATTTCCGCGCGTTCCCGGCGATGGCTCCCAGCTCCGCGTCGTAGGCTCCACCCGTGATTGACGAGCAGACCGACAAGCCGAAGCCACGTAATTCCTTCTGGCGGGAACTTCCCGTCCTGCTCGGCGTGGCCGTGCTGGTCGCGGTTCTGGTCCGGGCCTTCGTGCTGCAGACCTTCTACATCCCCTCGCCGTCTATGCAGCACACCCTGGACATCAACGACCGGGTGCTCGTCAACAAGCTGGTCTACGACTTCCGCGACCCGCACCGGGGCGAGGTGCTGGTCTTCCGGGCGCCGTTCGAGTGGAGCAACAACCCCGACGGCGAGGACTTCATCAAGCGGGTGATCGGGGTCGGCGGCGACCACGTGGTGTGCTGCGACCCGCAGGACCGGTTGATGGTCAACGGGCACCCGCTGGACGAGTCGTACATCTTCTCCGAGAACGGGGTGCGGGACCGCGCCGCCGACGAGGAGTTCGACATCACCGTGCCGAAGGGACGGCTCTGGGTGATGGGCGACCACCGGTCGGCCTCCGGTGACTCGCTGGAGCACTGGGAGCAGTCCAAGGCGACCAACCCCGACGGGGACATCAACCTGGCCACCATCCCGGTCGACTCCGCGGTGGGCCGGGCGTTCACCGTCTTCTGGCCGCTCGACCGGGCGAAGTGGCTCTCGGTGCCGGACACGTACGACGGGGTCCCCAATTCGTAACGACCGACCGTACGGTCACTGCTGCACCGGATCCCGGGGCGGCCGGTCGTACCCGGTCCCGCCGGGCGCGTCTAGGCTGATCCGGTGACTGTCTTCACCCCTCGGCAGGCCGCCCGGGTGCTGTTGCTCGACGCCGAAGACCGGGTGCTGCTGTTCCACGGCTGGGACCCGGCCCGTCCGGGCCACCGCTACTGGTTCAGCCCCGGTGGTGGGCTCGATCCGGGTGAGTCGTCGGTCTCCGGGGCTGCCCGGGAACTGGCCGAGGAGACCGGCCTGCGGCTGGCCCCGGAGCAGCTCGGCGCCCCGGTCTGGGAGGAGACCACCGCGTTCTCGTTCGGTGGCCGGTGGTACCGCCAGCAGCAGGAGTTCTTCCTGTCCCGGCTGCCGGACGGGCCGGCCGTTTTCGAGGTGGACACCGCCGGGTTCGACCAGACCGAGCGGGACTCGATCGACGAGCACCGGTGGTGGTCGGTGGCCGAGTTGGAGGTCACGCCGGAGCGGTTCTACCCGGCGGAGCTTCCCGTGCTGTTGCGTCGGCTGCTGGGCGGTGAGCGCTGATGCTGACCCCGCCACGGACCGTGGTTCGCCGCGCGGGCGGCCTGTACGCGTTGGAGCGGGCGCTGCAACGGCGTGGCTTCCGGTACGTCGCCGGGGCGGACGAGGCCGGTCGGGGCGCCTGTGCGGGCCCCCTGGTGGCCGCGGCGGCGGTGTTGCCCGAGGGGCGGCGCGGCGAGATCGACGAGCTGGCCGACTCGAAGCTGCTCACCCCGGCCGCGCGGGAGCGGGTCTACAGGGCGGTGGTCGAGCAGGCGCTGGCGTACGCGGTGGTGGTCATCCCGGCCGACGAGGTGGACGCGCGTGGGCTGCACGTGTGCAACCTGGCGGCGATGCGCCGCGCCCTGGCGTCCCTGTCCACCCGGCCGGATTACGTCCTCACCGACGGGTTCGGGGTGGACGGCCTCGGGGTGCCGGGACTGGCGGTGTGGAAGGGTGACCAGGTTGCGGCCTGCGTCGCGGCGGCGAGTGTGTTGGCGAAGGTCACCCGAGACCGGATCATGGTGGAGCTGGACGGCCGGTACCCCGGCTACGGTTTCGCCGAGCACAAGGGTTACATCACGGCGGAGCACACCGCCGCGTTGGAACGGCAGGGACCGTGCGAGGAGCACCGCTTCTCGTACGTCAACGTGGCGTCGATCTCCGGTCGCGCGGGGAGCCCGCCACGAGCCCGGCGCCCGATCGGGGTCGGCCGGGTCGAGTCAAGGAAGCGGACGACCCCGCTAGAGAGTACCGTCGGCGTGGCGTTGGGGGAGCAGCCTCGGCCGCCAGCGTCGGTGGGGGAAGATGTGGCCATGGAAGGCGGAGTGCGATGAGCGCGGAAGATCTCGAGAAGTACGAGACCGAGATGGAGCTGCAGCTCTACCGGGAGTACCGCGATATCGTCCGCCAGTTTTCCTACGTGGTCGAGACCGAGCGCCGGTTCTATCTCGCCAACCAGGTTGACCTGCACGTACGGAATTCGGACGGTGAGGTCTACTTCGAGGTGGAGATGCACGACGCGTGGGTCTGGGACATGTACCGACCCGCGCGGTTCGTGAAGAATGTCCGGGTCATGACGTTCAAGGACGTCAACGTAGAAGAGCTGGAAAAGCCGGAGATTTCCCTTCCTGCGGATTCCGGCTTCGGTAACTGAGCCTTCGCGGCACGGACGTGTACTGACACCTACGAACGGCGGCGCCGGTAACCCAGTTACCGGCGCCGTGATTCGTTCTACCGGCCGGCGAGCACCACGACCTCGACCCGCTGCACCAGGTTGTTCGCGAACCCACCCCGGTTCCACGGCTGCTCTACCGGCTGGGTACGCCCCGACGCGTCGGTCGCCCGCGCGCTCAGCGTGTACCGGCCGGGGGTCGCCTCCCAGTCGTACCGCCAACGACGCCAGGACCACTCTGCGCTGTTCAGGCCGGTGTCCGTGCCCTCGACCGCCGGGTCGAGCGTGGCCGGCTCCCAGGTCACACCGCCGTCGACGGTCACCTCGACCCCGGTCACCGGGGCATGCCCGGACCAGGCCCGCCCGGTCAGCGGGACCGTGCCGGGCTGCACCGCCCGCGCCCGGGACATGAAGTCGGGGAAACCCGGGGGCTGGACCAGTGCCCTCGGCTCGATCCGGGTCACCGGCACGCCCGGGTCGTCGGGGTGCTGACGTACCCGGTAGGCGACCGCGTTCTGGTAACCGTCGAACTCCCGGTCGAGCACCTCGATCCGGTGCAACCACTTCACGTGCGCCATGCCGTACCAGCCCGGCACGACCAGGCGCAGCGGGGCGCCGTGCTGCGGCAGCAGCGGGGCACCGTTCATCTCGTACGCCAGCAGCACGTCCTCGCGCAGGGCCTCCGGCACCGGCAGGGAGCGCTGGTAGTCCTGTTCCACCCCGCGTTCGACCCCGTGGTCGGCGCCCGTGAAGAGGACCTCGACCGCGTCCGCCGACAGGCGGGCCTCGCGCAGCAGTGGTGCCAGCGGGGTGCCGGTCCAGTCGGCGGTGCCGACCGCCTCCACCAGCCAGGGCTGGCTCACCGGTCGCGGCTCCAGCAGGGCACGCCCGTTGCCGGCGCACTCCATGGTCACCCGGTGGGTGACCCGGGGACGCCGCCGCAACTCGGCCAGGTCGAGTACGAGCGGGTGGTCCACCCGGCCCTCGACGGTGAGCGTGTGACGCGCCGCGTCGGTCTCCGGGATGTCGTAGTGGGTGAGCAGGTAGTGCAGCCCGACCGGGGTGACGTCGTAGCGGAGCGCCTCCAGTGGCAACCCGTGGTTACGGGCGGCGAGCTGCAACTCCTCCGCGGAGATGCCCTCGCCCGGTTCCGCCAGTCGCGAGGGGCGACTCACCTCGTCCACGGTGCTCATCAGTTGGCCTCCCTGCTCGGGCCCCGCGTCGTCGGCGGCGGGCGTACCCGGGCCAAGCCTAGGCGAGATGCCCCGTCGGGCTGTCGCCCATAGCAGATCAAGTGGCCCAGCGGACGTTTTCCACAGCGGTCTCGCTTGTCCACAACCCGGGACCGGACCGGTTGCGCCGGACCCGGCAGCCGGCCAGGCTCCCCGCTCATGAGGACCTTTCTGCACCCACTGCGCGGGCTTGCCCTCGTCGTGCTGATCACGGTGGCCGCGCCGCCGCCATCGGCCCGCCCGGCGTCCGGGGCCCCGCAGGCGTGGCAGGTCGGCCTCGGGGCACCCGCACCCCGGTCGGTGGGCTCCGGCGCGGTGGTCTCCGGGGTGCCGGTCCGGTCGACCTTCCGCTGGCCGCTGGCGGGCGTACCCCGGGTGACGCGTCGGTTCGACCCGCCGCCGCTGCCGTGGCAACCCGGGCACCGGGGGGTGGATCTTGTTGGGGTCGCGGACGCGGTGGTCCACACGGTCGGGCCCGGGGTGGTCCTCTTCGCCGGCGAGGTGGCCGGCACGCCCACGGTGAGCGTCAGTCATCCGGTCGGGCTGCGCACCACCTACCAGCCGGTCCGCCCGACGGTGCGGGTCGGTGACCGGCTCGCCGTCGGTGACCGGCTCGGTCTGCTCGTCCCCGGCCACCCGGGCTGTCCCGAGCCGGCGTGCCTGCACTGGGGCCTGCGCCGGGACGAGCGCTACCTCGACCCTCTCGCGCTGCTCGGACTCGGTCGGGTCCGGCTGCTGCCGGTGCGAGCGGCGCGGCGGGTGCGGCGCCCGGGCCGCCCGTCCGGCTCACCCCGGCGACCCGCCGGGTCGTCAGGTGGCGATCAGGCCCGGCAGGCTCTCGGCGAGCCGGTCGTACTCCTCGGCCCGGTTGTAGACCTGGGCGCTGAGTCGCAGCCAACCCCGGTCGTTCCAGGGGGTGACGAAGATGTCGGCGTTGAGCGTGTCGGCGGCCCGCTGCCGTAGCGCGAGCGCGTCCGGGAAGGTGGCGGCGACGCCTTCCGGAAGCGGTAGGAGCCGCATCGAGACCGTCGGTCCGCCGGGGTCGAGCAGGTCGGCCGGGCCGAGGCCGAGCGCCGCACCGACAACCCGCTGCCCGTACGCGGCGAGCGCGGCGTTGTGCGCCCGTACCCGGTCGACACCGAGGTTGCGCAGGGTGAAGATGCCCACCGGGGCGGCCAACCAGCCCGAGTAGTCCAGCGTCGCCTGGTATTCCACGTTGAGCGGGAAACCGGTCGGCTGCTCCCAGGAGACCACCAGCGGCTCGATCCGTGCCCGCCACCGTGGCGCGACCACGAGCACCGCCGTCCCCCGGGGCGCGTACGCCCACTTGTGCAGGTTGCCGACCCAGAAGTCGGCGCCGATCCGGTCCACCTCCACCGGCAACATGCCCGGGGCGTGCGCCGCGTCGACGAACACCGGTACGCCGAACTCGCGGGCGACGGCGACGATCGCCTCGACCGGGAAGAGGCGGGCGGTCGGCGAGGTGATCTGGTCCACGATCAGCAGCTTCGTCCGGCCGGGGCGCAGACCGGTGCGGATGATCTCGACGATCTCCTCGTCGGAGGAGGTGAGCGGCACCGACACCGTTCGCGCCACCGCGCCCGTACGCCGGCACTCCCGCTCGACCGCGAAGGCGACCGCGCCGTACCCGTGATCGGTGCTGAGCACCTCGTCGCCCGACTCCAGCCCCAACGACTGCAACACCACGGCCGCACCGGTGGTGGCGTTGCCGACCAGTGCGGTGCCCTCCGGATCGGCACCGAGGAAGGCGGCCAGGAAACGGCGGGCGTGGGTGAGCCGGTCGGTCAGCCCGACCGTGTAGAACCGTTGCGGGTTGGTCTCGGTCTCGTCGCGTAGTCGCTGCTGGGCGCGCTGCACGGTGATCGGGACGGTGCCGAACGAGCCGTGGTTGAGGTGGGTGACCGCCGGGTCGAGCGAGAAGAAGAGCCGGGCCCCGGGGATCGGTTCGGGCGGCAGAGACGGTGCGTCGCTCACGTGATCATCCTATCCCTGCCGTTTCCCGGCCGGACCAGGGAAGCCGTAGTCAGGCGCGGGGGTGCGCCTGACGGTACGCGGCGCGCAGACGCTCGGCGGAGACGTGGGTGTAGATCTGGGTGCTGGACAGCGAGGCGTGGCCCAGCATCTCCTGCACCGAGCGCAGGTCGGCGCCGCCCTCCAGCAGATGCGTCGCGGCGGAGTGGCGCAGGCCGTGCGGGGTGGTCCGGGGCAGGTTCGCGGCACGGGCGTAACTGCCGACCACCCGCCGGGCGATGGTCGGCTGCAACCGACCGCCCCGCAGCCCGAGCAGCAGCGCGTCGGCGCTTGCCGGCCCGGCCAGCGCCGGCCGGCCCAGCCGCAGCCAGTCGTCGAGGGCCCGCTGGGCCGGCAGGCCGTACGGGACCGACCGTTCCTTGTCACCCTTGCCGAGCACCCGGATCACGCGCCGGCCGTGGTCGATGTCGCCGGTGTCCAGCCCGCAGAGTTCGCTGACCCGCACCCCGGTCCCGTAGAGGAGTTCGAGCAGGGCGCGGTCGCGCAGCGGCACCGGCGACGCCTCGTCGCCCGGGGCCAGCACCAGGGCGGTCGCCTGATCGGCCCGGAGCACGCTCGGCAGTTCCCGGTGCGCCTTCGGACTGGCGAGCGGGGCACCGACATCGACGGCGATCCGGCCGGCGCGAAACGCCCAGGCGGTGAACGTACGCGCCGACGCGGCCCGGCGGGCCAGGGTCGTACGGGCGGCGCCGAGCGTACGTTGCTTTGCCAGCCAACTCCGCAGGACGACGAGGTCCAGTTCGCCCGGTGTGCCACAGCCCATCCGGACGGCGTGGTCGAGTAGCGAGACCAGGTCGGCCACGTACGCCCGGACGGTGTGGGTGGAGCGGTTGTCGACCCGGGAGAGGTGCCGGGCGAAGTCGTCGACCACGTCGCGCATCGGTTCCGGCAGGCGCTCGTGCACCGCCCGGGTGCTACTGGTCTCGCGGCTCATCAACTCCGACCGTCTGCCGGATCCCGGTCGCAGTCAAGCCGGCGCGCCGGTCAGGCGGTCGGGTTCTGCGCCTGTTCCTTGGCGTTCTGGACCCGGCTGATGATGTCGTGCACCGGCTTGGTGCCGCTGCCGACCATGACCCCGGTGATGATCGCGTCAACCCAGACCGGCAGGCCCTGCCACTCCGGGCCGGCGACCGCGTGCAGGACGTAGAAACCACCGGCGCTGGAGGCGACCGTGGCGACCGCGGTCGCGATGCCCCAGGAGACCACCGTACGGTTGCTCCGGGCGCGCTCGACCCGCGCCTTCGCCTCCGCCACCGCGACCAGGTCGTCGTGCGTCGGGTTGGTCCGGTTCGCCAGTGCCACGATCGACTGTTCGAGCACGGCCTCGGTACGCCGCCCCGGGAACCACCGGGAGAAGGGCTCCAGCACCCGCTCGACCGCCGCCGCGAAGACGAGCAGCGTGCCGAAGACGGCGGTGGTGTCCGCCGGCTGGATGATGGTCGCCGCGTTGCCGCTGGACCAGACCGCCCAGGCTCCGTAGCCGCCGACGGCGATGGTCGCGAAGGCCGCGAGTACGCTGCCGAATCCGGCCTGCTGCGAGGTGGCCGAGGCGGCTTCGGACGTGTCACCACTGCCGGCCGGCTGGCCGGAATCCGGGGCTTCCACGGTGCCGTCACCGGCCGAAGTGGAGCCGACGGCGGAGACCTGGGCGGTACCGGCCTGCGCGGATTCGGCTCGGGCGGCGGCGACCCGGCCGACCGCGGTCACCACAAGCTGTCCGGCGTTCTCCAGAACGGACGCGCGTCGTACCAGAGCCATTGGCGGATCCTCCGTTTGAGCGTCTTTGCGGTGAACCGTGCGGAAGGCTACGCCCCGCTGATGACGTCGCGCACGTGGGGCGCGGTAATCCCACAGGCCCGTGACGTTTTCGGTGGTGGGAGCCTTGAAATCGTGGCGGGCACGGCAGAATTGCCGAATGTGAACCGATCGCGGTATTCGATCCATTGAGGACTCAGGCATCAAGGACGACCCGCTCTGCCTGGAGATCCTCGCCGCCCGCGACGCGTGAGCTGGTGGCATGACGGCGGACAAGCGAATGGGTAGCACGGGCGGAATCTGGGGCGTCCGACTGGCGGGAGTGCGGGGCCAGCGTCGTCGAGCGACGGCGGGACGGTGCGGTGGGTCCTACCCGCATCAACTCATGTGTCCTCGCGCCGACGGTGCGAGCCAGACGGTGCGAGCCGTCGCGACCGCCACGCCTGCATCGTGCGTCCGGGTGCGACGACATCGTGTCCCGGCGACCGCACCATCACCGCGTCGTTCCGCGCCCACGGCGTCGGGGTCCGACTCCCTACAGAAGGGTCGGGTCCGCCGTCGTCGGGCGAGCCGACGGTACGGCGATCGCGTACCCGTCGTCGCGGCGGACGATCAGGTCGAGGTCTTCGAGCAGGGCGAGTTTGCGCAGCGTGGTGCGTACGTCCAGACCGGCTCGGGCGGCGAGCGCGTCCGGGTCGAGGGCGCCCCGGCGGGGGAGCGCCTCCAGGAGCAGCGCGGACTCGTCGTCGAGCAGGTCGCGGGGTTGCCGGGGCGCGCGCGCCGGCGGTGCCAGGTCGGCGCCGATCCGGCCGACCTCTTCGAGCACGTGTGGCAGGCCGGTGACGAGCCGGGTGCGTGGATGTTCGCGGAGCAGTTCGTGGGCGCCGACCGACATCGCGGAGGTGACCGGACCGGGAACGACCATCGCCGGACGGTTGATGGCCAGTGCGCGCCGCAGGGTCTGGGTGGCGCCGCTGCGGGCGGCTGCCTCGACCAGCACCGTGCCGGCGGTGGCCGCCGCGATCAACCGGTTGCGGATCAGGAACCGGTGCCGCAGCGGCTCGGCACCGGGCATCCACTCGCTGACCAGCAGGCCGGTTTCGACGATCCGGTCGAAGAGCGAGCTGTTGCCGGCCGGGTAGGGGCGATCGACGCCGCAGGCGAGTACGGCGACGGTCAACCCGCCCGCGTTGAGGGCGCCCCGGTGGGCGGCGGCATCGATCCCGTGCGCACCGCCGGAGACCACCGTCCACTCCCGTTCGGCCAGTCCGTAACCGAGTTCGGTGGCGACGTGCAGACCGTACGGGCTTGCCGCCCGCGCACCCACCACGGCGACCGCCCGCTCCAGCGCCCCGGTGAGCGGGTGGTGTCCGCGTACCCAGATGGCCAGCGGTGGGGCGGTCTCCTGGTCGATCGTGCGTTCGGCACCGGGCAGCGACAGCAGGTCCAGGTCACGTACCTGTTGTGGCCACTCGTCGTCCTCCGGGACCACGATCCGGGCGCCGAGCCGCTCGGTGTGGGCGAGCGCCGCCGCCGCGACGTCACGCGGGTTCCCTGCCGCCCGCCGGGCCGCCACCGCCGTCCGCAACCGCCGGTCCGGTACGTCGCCGGCGAGCAGCCGGTCCAGCGTGCCGACCGGCCCGTACGTGCCCACCAGCCGGTGCACCGACCGGGTGCCCGGTTCGGTGAGCCAGGTCAACGCGACCCGGGCGAGTCTGACCTCCGTCAGGTGGTCCTTCGAGGTGGACTCGTTGACGGCGGGCCGCAGTGGTGTGGTCATGACGTCTCCCTGGTGCGTAGCTGGATCGCCTCGGCGACGTCGTCGGCACCTGGCCGTTCCCGTCCGTCGAGGTCGGAGATGGTCCAGGCCATCCGGATGACCCGGTCGAATCCACGAGCGGAGAGCGAGCCGCTGTCCAGTCGCCGCCGCAGTTGCACGGTGCTCGCCGCCGGCAGTCGCCACCTGGCCTGCCGCAGGTACGGGCCGGGTACGTCGGCGTTGACCTTCCAGCCCAGCTTCGCCCAGCGCGCGGTGGCCGCCGCCCTGGCCGTGGCCACCCGCGCCCCGACCACGGCCGACGACTCGTTCGCCTCCGCGCTGGCCATCAGTTCGGCGGCGCGCAACGGGGTGAGCGTCACCTGCACGTCGATCCGGTCCAGCAGCGGGCCGGAGATCCGGGACAGGTACCGTCGCCGGGCCAGCGGAGTGCACTCGCAGTGCGTGTCGCCGGCGGGTTTAGTGGGTGTCCACATGACGGGTACTCACAAACCAAGACGGGGCCGGCAGGTGCGCCAACACCTGTTACTCCGGCCCCTTGATCGCACTGGAGCTGCGACCCATGAACATGATGACGGATGCTCCCTTCTCGAGGGGACCCCTCTCCGCCGGACCGGTCGATCGCCTGCACGCGTACGCGCTGCTGCTCGTCGCCGCGATGACCGGCCTGCCCGCCCCGATCCGCGTCGAGGCTCATGACGCCTCGCTGAACCTGCGCTTCGCCTTCAATGACCGCGCGTCGGTCGAGGCGTGGGCCGCGCACCTCGGCCTGATGACGCCGGTGCTGACCGGCAAGGTGCAGACCTTCAAGCGCGGCACGATGGTGAACTACCGCTCGCGCCGACGTAACTTCCCCGCGCTGCCCGGCTGGTCGGTGTCGGTCGGGTGCATGGTCGACGTGGTCGCCGACGAGCTGCCGGTGGACGAGCCGGTCGAGCACTACATGGTTGCCGGCGAGGCCGGCGGTCCGGGCGAGTGCAGCGCCACCTGCGCCTGTGGCACCACCTACGCCGGGTTCAATACCCTCGCCGAGGCGACCGCCGAGTTGACGGTGCACATCTCCGAGACCGAGACGCCGGAGCCCGCCACCGACCCGCGCCGCCGCCCTCACGCCCTGATCGCCGCCGGCATCGCGGCCGGCCTGCCGATTCCGACGGTGCTGGAGATCTACACCGCGAGCCGGGCGCAGCTCGGCCTGACGTTCGACGTCGGCGCGCTCGAGGCGGTCGACGCCTGGTCAACGTTCCTCGGCCTGCCGACCCCCGGCCCGATCGTCGGTACCTTCCTGCTGCCGGACGCGGAGGTGCGCGAGGCGTACGGGTCGCGGACGACGACCCACCCGGCCCTGCCCGGCTTCCTGGTCGAGGTCGTCGCCGGCCAGCGCATCGAGGGGCTGGACCGGTGAACGCCCTGACCCTGCCCGGCTGCGGCCAGCCGGCCACCATCCGAATCGAGGGCTACACCCACGCCGACGGCAACGTCTCTCTCGACGCGTCGGCGTACGCCTGCGACATCCACATCGACGTGACGATGGCGGCGCTGGCCATGGTCGGGCTCGCCGGGTACCGGGCGCCGCTGGTGGTGGGCACGAAGCGGTGCGGCGACGGCATGGACTTCACCGGCCCGGTGTCCGTCATCCTGACCGCGCCCGTGGTTCCCATCCGAGCTGTCGACGCCTCGGCGGAGATCGCCGCCGCCGCAGCCCGGTTGCTCTCCGGGATGGACCCCGGGGCCGAGTCGACGCCGGAGGCCGAGCACGACGCCGCACAGGTCGCGGACTTCCTGCGCGAGCTGATCGAGCCCCCGGTCGACCTGGACGCGGTGATGACGCTGGCGATGGAGGTCGGCGAGGCCGAGGGCCGACGGACCGCGACCCGGGACGCCCTGGCCCACGTGTCGGTGCTGGCCGGGCGGGTCCGGGCCGAGGCGGCGTCCGGCGGCGACGTCCTCGAGGCCCTGGCCCTGCTTGCCGACCCGGCCCGGCTGACCGCGCACCGTACGGCGATGCTCAACCGGAACCGTGGTTCCGAGCCGGCGCCGGGGTTCCCCGCCTTCCTCGAGCCGCGCCACGTGGCCAGCACCCTGACCGTGGTGGAGATGGCCACCCTGACCAGCCTGACCCCGTGGGAGGTCTTTCTCGCCGGTGCGCGGTTGCGGACCCGCGCCGACGCGGTCGCCGTGGCGGAGTCGACGCCGATCGGTACGTCGGCCGAGGTCGCCGACTGGGTCGAGCGGGTGGCCCGGATGTCCCCTCAGGCGGTGGTGGCCGCGCTCGACTGGACCGTGGACGAGGACGGAGCGCGGCGGGTCATCGACCTGTGCGTCGGCTTGGCCGCCGAGCGGGACGGGGGCCAGTGATGCGCCTGCGTCGCCTGACCCACCCCGCGAACCGGCCCACCCACCGAGCCGCCCCGCGCCCCCGGGTCCGGGTGCCGCGCCTCGAGGCCGAGCCGCTGACGCCCGAGCAGGAGATCGCCATGGCCGAGTTCGACGCGGACGTGGAGCGCAACCGGCAGGCCATCGCCTGCCCGGCGTGGTGCCGCACCGACCACGCCCACTTCGCCGAGGGCGAGCTGATGGAGGGCGTCCGGGAGTGCAGCACCGAGTCGCCCACGCTCCCGGGCCTCGCCGGAGGGTCGTACAGCGCCGAGGCGGTCCGGTTCACCGACTTGCAGATCGGTGCGATCCGCCAGCCGGAGATCCGGTTGAACGGCCCGGACGCCGGCACCCTCACCCCGGCGAACGCCCGCCGCCTGGCCGCGCAGCTGCTCAACGCCGCCGACATCGCCGACGTCCCGCCGGCCGACACCACCACCGACCACCACGGAGGCGACTACCGATGACCGCTCCCACGAGCAGCCACCCGCGTTCCGTCGAGGACGTGATGCCCGACGCCCGCGCCCTGGTGCTCAAGCTCGGCGGCCTGCCGTCGCGGAACAAGGTGAAGACCACGTTGCGCGTCGGCGGCCCGAAAGCAGACGAGGTGCTGGCCCGGCTGCGGGAGGACGCGGCGGGACCGGTCGACCCGTGGGCGTTCGCCGACCCGGAGCCGGCGACCGTCCCGCGCGGGGCATTCCGACTGTCCCACCCGGGACAGTCGACCGAGCCCGACGAAACCGAGGTGAGCACGGTTGCTCACCTGTCCGAGTCCGGACACCTGCCGACCGGAACAATTGTTCCGGTCGCAACTGCGTCGGATGACGCAGTTGCCCAGCCCGCCGGGACCCGGTTGGTCGATCGCCTGCGCGCCGCGCTGGACCGGGTCCGGGACCGAGGTCCCGAAGTGAGTACTTCTACTCAGTTCGACCAGCCGGAACCCCTGGTCGCGGTGGGCGTAGACCCGGTCGTGCCCGCCGGGTCCGAGCAGGTCCGGGCGCTGGCGGTGTGGCCGATCGTGCTGCTGGCCATGCCGGCGTTCGTGGCCATCTGGAGCGGGTGGGTCGGGCTCGGCGGGCTCACCGGGTTCGGGGTGGTCCGGCCGCTCCCCGGCATCTGGGACAGCCTGAGCCTGGACACGGCCATCACGCTCCCGATCGGCGTCGAGGCGTACGGCGCCTACGCGATGTACGTGTGGCTGTCGACCCGGGCACCGGTCCGGGCGCGGAAGTTCGCTGCCTGGTCCGCCGTGATCTCGCTGCTGGTCGGCGCGGCCGGGCAGGTGGCGTACCACCTGCTGGTGGCCAACGGCATCACCGCGGCCCCGTGGCCGATCACCGTGGCGGTCGCCTGCCTGCCGGTGGTCACGTTCGGGCTCGGCTGCACCCTGGCCCACCTGGTCCGGGTGAAGTAGCCCGACCTCGGTGGGCATGACGCCCACGCAGATCCCCGGCCCGGACCGCGATGGTCCGGGCCGGTCGCGTCTCGACCGGGACCCCTCGATCGTTTGCACGAGGTATCGTCCGCAGTGGCGGCTCCCGTCGGTTGTAGCGGTCGGCGGGGCCGCCGCCCAGACCGCTACCTGGGAACGAGGTCCGCCATGCTGCCAGCACCCACCTCATTCGGCACCCGGCTACGCGCCCATCGCGAACGCGCCGGCAAGACACGAGCAGTCCTCGGCGGCCTCGTCGGGCGCAGCGAAGACTGGGTGAAGGCCCTGGAATACGGCCGCCTGCTCACCCCACGGCTGCCGATGCTGCTACGCCTCGCCGAGGTCCTCGACGTCAATGACCTTGCCGATTTGACCGGCGAGCAGTCTCTACCCGTCGCCTCCGTGACCCGCGCAGGCCATCCCGCTGCCGAGCAGATCAGCGCCGCCATGCAACCAGGCGCCGTGCCGCCAGGTACCCCGACCCCAGTAGCCATCCTGAGGGGCCGGGTCGACCAGGCGTGGACGCTCTGGCACCAGTCCCACTCCGAGCGGTCCGCCGTCGCTGCGGTCCTGCCCGACCTGCTCGGCGAGGCACGTGTGTCCGCCCGGCGACTCGACGGCCCGGACCGCCGGCAGGCCCTGGTCGAGCTGGCCAGGGTGTACCACCTGGCACAGCTTTACATCGCGCACCAGCCGTACCCCGAGCTGGTCTGGTTGGCGGCGGACCGGGCGATGGCTGCGGCGCAGGATGCTGACAACCCGGGCGCCATCGCGGTTGCCGCCTGGTACTACGCCCACGTCTACCGGTCGTCGGCTCAGGTTGACGCGGCCGAGCAGGTGCTGATGGACGCTGTCGACCTGCTCGACCCGGAGTCCGGCGCCGAAGATCTCGCCCGTTGGGGGCAACTCCATCTCGGCCTGGCGCTCGGGCACGGCAAGGCGGGCCGGTCGGGTCAGGCGTGGAGAGCGTGGGACCAGGCCCACCGCGCCGCCGGCCAGCTCGGCGGCGCGCATTCGTGGCTCATGTTCGGTGAGGTCGCGGTGGAGGCGTACGCGGTCACGCTGGAAACAGACCTTTGCCGACCAGGTGAGGCCGTGCGTCGGATAGCCCGGACGCACTACTCCTCTCTGCCGTCGCGGACCAGGCGGTCATCACACCTAGTTGACGCGGCTCGCGCCCACCTCCAGCGCAAGGAAGAGATCGCGGCGGTACACCTGCTCGGTCGTGCCCTCCGCGAGTCGGTCGACACGGTGAGGCACGTGCCGTTCGCCCGGATGGCCATCCTGGAGATGTGCGGCAGTCGCGGTCCGGTAGGCGAGGATGCCCGGGAGCTGGCGCTCGCCGTCGGCATCGACTGGTAGGTCTACCGGGGGTACAAACTATCCCTGTTACTGGCCGCTACCGCTCATAGCTTGTGAGTAGGCGCGACGACCCCGTTTGTTGAGGGGTGGGCGGGGTCGTCGCGCCCGCCATGGCACCGTAGCTGCGTCTTCTATGGCGGCTCGGCGTCTGGGGGTGCGGCGCTCAGGGGCGGGCCGTCGCGCCCCCACCTCCACACCGTCCCGGAGGTGACACGTGAACAGCACCCGACGTAAGTGGTTCGCGGACCCCAACGACCAGGCACCGGCCGCCGCCTCACCGCCCGCGTCCGAGCCGGCACCGGTGGAGCGCGTCGACATCCGCCCGGCGCTGATGCTGGTCGGCGCGGCCACGATCGGCGCACCCCGCCGGACCGGATCGGCACCGACGCGGCGCGGCAACCGGGGGTGGTGGCGGTGAGCAGCCCGGAGGAGACCGTACGGCAGGCGCTACAGGTCAAAGCCCAGCACGAACGCAAGGGGCGGTGCTCGGACCCGAGGTGTACCGGCGACGACTCCTGCCCGGCGCTGGCCCTGACCAAGCCGGGTGAGTGGTGATGGTCGTCCTGCGCGGCGTGGTCCTGCGCGACCTGGTCGTGGAGCTGGAGCCGGGCGAGTGGTACGCGGGCTGGGAGCTGCCTGCCGTCACCCGCAAGGCCGTCCGTCTCGGCGACGTCGACCGGATCCGGACCCGGATGGTTGCCCTGCGAGGCGGCGGCCAGCGCGAGGAGATGTGGGTGTCCGGCCACAAACCCGAGTGTGGGCAGCACCCGGAACACCAGGGGTGCATCGCCGAGTACGTCGCCCTGGCGGCCGTCGAGCGGGCATTGGCGCAGCGGGGCACGCGATGATGGATGAGGGCTGGACCCCGCAGGCGATGTGGTGGTCGGCCAACATGACGATCACCGGCCACGCCGGCGGGCAGCGGTGCCCGCAGTGCCGCCCGGACGGGTGCGCCCAGCTCGCCTGGGCGATGCAGCAACGGGAGGCGGGCCACCCGATCTCGGTGGTGCCGGTGCTGCTCGCCGGTGCGCGACCGTGAGTGAGGGCGCCCGGCCGGCGCTGACCAAGCGGACGTACAACCACACGGCACCGGTCGACGCGACGCTGACGTGGCTGGTCGCGCGGTGGGGAGTTCCCCGCACCGATGCGGTCGGCCGGGCGGTGCTGATCGCGGCCGTGATCGACCGGATCGCCCCCGACGGGCACCTGATGATCCAGCGTTCCGACGGCACCACCACCGAAGTGTTCCTGGTGTGAACGGGGCCGGCGGCAACCGGCTCCGGACGCACGAAAGCGGCCCCCGACCACCTCGTGAGAGGCAGTCGGGGGCCGTCAGGTGGGCTCAGTTACCGGCGATGGCGGGTACGGGCTGCCTGATTTCGGGTCGTGGCCGGTGACGAGGACTTGCGGTCCTCCTCTCGACGCAGCATGAACTCGTCCACCGCGGACCGACGGATCCGGTACCGCGGCCGCTTCCTTCCGAGCCCGATGTCGATGCGGGGCAGGTGCCCGCCCCACACCATCTGGTAGACGGTCTGCTTGTTGACGCGCAGCAGGGCGGCGACTTCCAGGACGGTGAGGTAGTCCTCGGTCATACGGCCCTCATCGAGGAAGGAGCTGCGGACGTCGCTGGGGCCGTCCACTCTCGGCGATGGCAGCGAGTCGAAGCCGCTCCTCCGAGATGACCTCGATTCGCGGCACCGTCGGCGGGATGTGATGGCGCTGGCCGACGACCGCCACGTCCGCGTTACCGGTCAACAGCTCGGAGAACACGCCTGACCAGCGGCTACCATCCGCGTCGAGTACCAGCGAGGCCAAGTCGTATCCCCGTAGCTCGCACCAGTCGGTGCCCCGTTGTAGCCAACGCGCCTGCTCCCCGCCGTCGGGCACGTAGAGCACGGCGCGGGGCCTGACGACCGATTCTCGCTGCCGGATTTGATCTTCCATGAGGCGACACGTTGCATGAAGATCATTCGGCCAGATCGCACACCGGGTGCGACGTCGTCCAGGTTCGGTGTCAGGCCCCTGACAGATCGCAGCCGTTCATCTGCCTCCCGGATAGCGTGCGCCCGGTGACCGCACCCCCCGAAGCTTCGTCGAGCAGCGACCCGGCGCTCGCCAACCTAACCGTGCACTGGAAGTGGGTTTCGTTAACCCTCGCGATTATCGCGCTCACCGCGATCGGAGTTCTCAGCGTGATCGTCGGCACGAACGACGTCGACACGTTGAGCACGATTGCACTGGCCCTTGCCGTGCTGGCCTTCGCAGCCCAATTGATTGTGTCCCTGGCTCAAGGCATGGCCGGTGCGCAGCAGTTGGCCCAAGCCGAGAGAGTCAATGCCGATACACAAGCGGCACTTGCTGCTCTCCGCGCTACGAGTGACGCCATGCTTGCGACACAACGAGAGCACTTTGGGCAGGTCCTACAAGCTGCGCTGAACCGAGCCGTGCCGGCTGCCGTCAATGACCTTGCAGCGAACAAAGCTGGTCGTGTGGGAGAGAAGGCAACAGAGCAGACCGAGGAGCTACAGGAAGCGATTCTGGCGAGGCTAGATGAGTACTTTGCAAGGCGTTTTGGATCTCCGGGGACGGCTCCCGCTGGCCGCACGTTGAACTCGGTGTCTTGGCGAGCCCCGTCCCTAGCCAATCCCTCGTGGAGGTTGGAAGCGGAAGATTCGCTTCCGGTGAGCTTGCGAGGCGATACGGGAGCAGCCCCACCGACCCTTCAGTGATGTCGGTGGGGCTGCTCCTGTTGTGTCAACGCTTGGCGCGTACTCCAAGCCAGTCCATCGAACGCTGGACCTACCGCTGCGTCGACGGCAGGTCCGGGCGCGCGGTGTGCTTCGCCCAGTAGCCGGCGCCCCACGCGGCCAGGCCGGTAACGATCAAGCCGATGACGCCGACGACCGGTAGCGGCACGTCCGGCGGGGCGTCGCCGTTGAACGCGAGCAGGTCGATCAGCCACACCGCGAACGGCGTGATGACGGCCGCCGCGCCGGCACCGGCGGTCGCCGCCGCCTTCACCTTGGTCTCGGTACGCGGCGGGGTCGGGTAGCTGTCGGACATGGTGTCTCCTCAGGCTGGTCAGGGGTTTATCTGGGCGTGGATGATCGCGACGACGATCGACCCGACGATCGAGATCGGCAGCCCGACGATCGCCAACGTCAGGCTCAGCCGGGACTGCCACGCCCGCTGACCGGCGACCTTTTCGGCCTCTTCGCGGGCGGTGATCTCCTCTTTCAGGTCACCCTCGAGCCGGCGCATCCGCTCGTGGTCACCCGACCGGTCAGCCGCGTACACGGCCGCCGGCACGAACGTCAGCCCCCGGAGTTCCTCCCGGAGCTGCTGGAACCCGTTGCGCATCTCGACGTCGACCCGGTCGACGCGCCGGCCGAGTTCGCCCAGGGTGACCGGGTCGGCGTCGGCCATCAGCTCATCCGGGTTGCGGCGACGCGGCGCAGCAGCGCCTCAGCCAGCTTGTCGTAGTCGATCGGCTGCGGTGCGGTCGCCCGCTCGGCAGCGGCACGCGCCGCCTTGGCGTCAGCGGCGATGGCCCGGATCTGGGCGGTGACCCAGACCGGGTTGCCGCCCTTGTCGGTGCCGGCCGCCGGGGTCTTCTCCGCGCCGGTGATCAGAGCGCTGCCGACCTGGTACGAGACGCCCAGAGCGCCCTCCTGGCCCGGTGTCAGTGCCATGTCGTCGTCCTCTCCGTTGAGCAGCGCGGTCACCCGCGTGCGGAATGCGCCCATGTCGAACGTCGGGTCGCTCTTGCTGCTGGTCTCCCCGGCGGGCCGACCGGCGTACGGCTGGTGCTCCTTGTGACCTGCGACCTTCGCGGCGGTCCAGCCCATGCGCCGGCAGATGGCGGCGACTCCGCGTTGGTAGGAGTCGAGCTGGGCGGCCGGCCACGCCTGGTTGCGGTTGTCGTTCTGTGCCTCGATGCCGATCAGGTTGGTGTTGCCCAACCCTTTGAGTGGCCCGGCCCACCCGACCTTGGCGTGGTTGCACCGCCCGGACGCGATGACGGTCCAGGCGCCGGAGCGGGACAGGTACAGCTGGGCGATCGGCGGCGGCGCGGTGTTCGACCCCTCCAGCAGCACCCGGATCTCACCCGCGTCGGTCGACGTGGCCGAGCCGGCGGTGGCGTGGCAGATCAGCCCACGCGGGTCGTACGAGTCGGCACCCCGGGTTCGCCATCCGGACTGCTCGTACACGGTCAGACCGGCTGCCCTCAGTACCTCGGGCAGCCACAGTAGACGGGCCATTCTGTCCTCCTTTGCGTTGTCATCCGATGCGCATCAGGCGCAGCCACGATCCCGCCGCGACGGCTGTTTGACTGGCGGTTGAAACGCTCTGCGCCCACCTGAATTGGAAGATGCCGCCACTGCCCGCAGGAATGATCAGGGTCCCTCTAGGTGCCATTGTCCCGAATGGTGGGCCACCCACGACCGCCGTGTCGCTAATGGAGCCAATCCACGAAAGGACAATCGGATCAGGTGACGAGCTGGACGAGGATCCATGGGCAATCGCTGCCCAGTTGAACGTCGCTCCAGATGGCCCTGACCAGCCAACTTTGAGATCAGCGGCGGCCGTGGTTTGGAAAAACAGCATCGAATCGACAGCCCAAGTCGATGCCGCCGGCAAGGCGGTGAACCGTAGTTGAGTATCATCCTGCAGAACGGTTTGTGACTGGATCGGCTGGAAATCTGTTTTAACCGCGATCACTGTCGAGTTGAGTTGGGCCGGGTACATGAGCATGCCCGTCTTCCAGGTGGTCACAGATGTCCTCCTAAAGGGGCACGATGGCGGGGGTCGTCACATTCACTGGTGTGCCGACTGGCCATAATCGGGTCGGCCCAGAACCGGGGGCTATGAACGCGGTCTGCGGGCTGACGTCACCCGAGATTCCCGACAGGGTGATCAGGTCCCCGCTGACCTTGA
>NZ_JBITIH010000010.1:98460-241835 GCF_044458865.1 Micromonospora sp. NPDC050417 | reverse complement strand
CTCGTCCGCCTCGCCGGCGTCTGCCCCACCTGCAAAACACGGTTCCCCACAACAAAACCCAACTACCCACTCAGATCATGACAAAGCACTACTAGAACCCGAGCGCTTTTTGTATAACAAGGGGCCCTTCCTAACCCTGGACGGCGGCGACCTGGGCCGTCGGTCAGGCGAGGGCCTGGCTGATCGCACGGGCGGCGGTGCTCACCTGCTCACCCACGGTGGATACGGCCAGCGGGGCGAGCGCCACCACACCGACGCTCGCCTCCAGACCCGGTACGCCGAGCACTGGCGCCGCCACCCCGTACGCCCCGGGTTGCAGTTCACCGCTGCTCGCGACCGGATCCGGCTGCCCCGCGCGCCCGGCGAGGATCGCCTGCCCGGCGGCCCCCCGGTCCAGTGCGTGCCGGTACCCGGTGCGGTACGCGACGTGGAACGAGGTCCAGCTCGGCTCGACGACCGCGATCGCCACCGCCTCGCCCCCCTCGACCACGGTCAGGTGCGCGGTCGCGCCCGCCTGTTCGGCCAGTCGGCGCAGGGCCGGCATTGCCCCCTCGGCAAGCAGCGGCTGCGCCCGGCGGGCCAGGTGCAGCACCCCGACCCCGAGCCGTAGCCGGCCGTTGTCGTCCCGTCGCACCATTCCGTGCTGGCTGAGCGAGCCGACCAGCCGGTACACCACCGCCCGGCCGACACCGAGGCGGGTTGCCGCCTCGGTCACGGTCAGTCCGCCGGGTGCGTCGGCGACCAGGTGCAGCAGGCGCAGGCCCCGGTCCAGGGTCTGTGCGGTCTCGCCCACGCGGCCCGTCGCCTCCACACCAGGCAGCGTACGGCGGGGGCGGTCGCATCACGCTTGGGGCCGCGCGCGTGCAACAGGGGCCGCGCGCGTGCAACAGGGGCCGCGCGCGTGCAACAGGGGCCGCGCGCGTACAACGGCCGGAACGGGTGACCGTTACCCTGGTGCGGTGACGCTACGCCTATATGACACCGCCACCCGATCGGTGCGGGACTTTGTCCCGCGGCAGCCCGGCAAGGTGGGGGTCTATCTGTGTGGTCTCACCCTCCAGGGGCCGCCGCATATCGGCCACCTTCGTTCCGGGGTCAACTACGACGTGCTGCGCCGCTGGCTGACGCACGCCGGTCTTGAGGTGACCTTCATCCGCAACGTCACCGACATCGACGACAAGTTGCTGGCCAAGTCGCAGGAGCAGGGCCGCCCGTTCTGGTCGATCGCGTACGCCAACGAGGTCATCCTGGCCGACGCGTACCAGACGCTGAACGTGCTGCCGCCGACGTACGAGCCGCGGGCGACCGGGCACATCCCGGAGATGCACGAGCTGATCGAGGCCCTGATCGAGGCCAAGCACGCGTACCCGGCCGGCGACGACTCGGGTGACGTCTACTTCGACGTCCAGTCGGACCCCGACTACGGCGTACTTTCCGGCCAGCAGCCGGATGCGGTGCAGGCGAATACGGACGAGCCCGGACGGGGCAAGCGTGATCCCCGTGACTTCGCGCTCTGGAAGGGCCTCAAACCGGAAGAACCGGCCGGGGCCTCCTGGCCGTCGCCGTGGGGACGCGGCCGGCCCGGCTGGCACATCGAGTGCTCGGCCATGTGCCGTCGCTACCTCGGCGCCGAGTTCGACATCCACGGCGGCGGTCTCGATCTGGTCTTCCCGCACCACGAGAACGAACTGGCGCAGTCCCGGTCCGCCGGTCTGCCGTTCGCCCGCTACTGGGTGCACCACGGACTGCTCAACCTCGGCGACGCGAAGATGGGCAAGTCCCTCGGGAACGCGCTCGACCTGGCCCACGTCGCCGGGCTCGGCGTACGCCCGGTGGAACTGCGCTACTACCTGGCCTCGCCGCACTACCGGTCCCGGATCGACTACTCCGACGAGGCGCTGACCGAGGCCGCGGTGGCCTACCGGCGGATCGAGGGGTTTGTGCAGCGAGCGGTGGAGCGGATCGGGCCGGGCGCTCTGGGTGCGGTGCCGGCGGCGTTCGCCGCCGCGATGGACGACGACCTGAACACCTCGGCCGCCCTCGCCGCGCTGCACGACGCCCTCCGCGACGGCAACAACGCGCTGGCCGAAGGCGACGACGACGCCATCCGCAGTACGCTGGTCGCGGTCCGCACGATGCTGGACCTGCTCGGTGTTGATCCGCTCGACCCGGCCTTCGCCGGAAACGGGCAGGACGGCGAGCTGCGTGATGCCGTCGACGCGCTGGTCGCGTTGGCGTTGGAACAGCGTACGCAGGCCCGGGCACGCAAGGACTGGGCCGCCGCAGACGGGGTGCGGGACCAGCTCAGGAGAGCTGGTGTCGTCGTCGAGGACACCCCGCACGGACCGCGATGGACGATCGGAGAACAGGACTGATGGCCGGCAACTCACAGCGCCGTGGCAGGCGGGTCACCGCCAAGAAGGGCGCAGCCGCCGGATCCGGTGGCAAGAACCGGGGCAGCCTCGCTGGCCGGGGCCGGACCCTGCCCGCCGACGAGCGTCCGTGGCACAAGGGTTACTCCGGCACCGAACAGCTTCCCCAGCGCACCGCCTGGAAGCAGGAGAAGGAGCGCCGGGCGGCGGCCGAGGAGGGCCGGGCCCCGAAGATCGGCCAACCGGGTACCAAGGACACCACCTGGGGCGCCGGTGGCGGCGGGACCGGCCGAGGTGCCGCTGGGGCGGCTCGCGGCGCCGGAGCCGGGCGTGGTGCCGGCGGACGCGGTGGCCCCAAGCAGCAGGGCCGGTCGGGTCCCCGGGTCGCCCCGGGACGCAAGTCACACCCGGCCAAGGACGTCCCGGAGCTGTTGGTCGGGCGGAACCCGGTGGTCGAGGCGCTGCGGGCGAACGTGCCGGCTACCGCGCTCTACGTGGCCCAGGGCATCGAGATCGACGACCGGGTGAACGAGCTGGTCCGGATCGCCGCGGACCGTGGCATCGCGATCCTGGAGATCAGTCGGGCCGAGCTGGACCGGATGACCGGCGGCGTGCTGCACCAGGGCGTCGGCATCCAGGTGCCG
The DNA here is from genome assembly GCF_044458865.1 of Micromonospora sp. NPDC050417. Taxonomy (NCBI): domain Bacteria; kingdom Bacillati; phylum Actinomycetota; class Actinomycetes; order Micromonosporales; family Micromonosporaceae; genus Micromonospora; species Micromonospora sp. NPDC050417. The sequence continues at coordinate 238,819 of NZ_JBITIH010000010.1, read as the reverse complement.
CCGTTCGCGTACCAGCCGTTCGACGAGCTGGTAAACGCCTCGCTGGAGCAGACCGCCCCGTTGCTGGTCGCGCTCGACGGGGTCACCGATCCGCGTAACCTCGGCGCGGTGATCCGGTCGGCGGCAGCCTTCGGTGCCCAGGGGATCTTCGTACCGGAGCGCCGGGCCGCGGGCATCACCGCTACCGCGTGGCGGACCAGTGCCGGCGCCGCCGCCCGGGTGCCGGTCAGCCAGGTGACCAACCTCACTCGGTCGCTGAAGGCATGCCAGGAGGCCGGCTTCGTCGTGGTCGGCCTGGACGCCGATGGCGAAACCGATCTGTACGACCTTGAGGCGGCTGCCGGACCGTTGGTCGTGGTGGTCGGCTCGGAGGGCCGCGGCCTGTCCCGGCTGGTCGGGGCAACCTGTGACCTGCGGGTGAGCATTCCGATGATGTCCGAGGTCGAGTCGCTGAACGCGAGTGTCGCGGCGGCGGTGACGTTGGCCGAGGTGGCTCGGCGGCGTACCGCTCTCTGATCTGCTCGGCGGGCCCGAGCCTTTGCCGTGGGTGGCGGTGCTGCTGTGCGCTGGCCGTAGCATGCGGGGCCGGGTAATCCCTCGCCCCGGAGGAGTCGGCAGATGGCAGGGCAGGACGGCGGCTACGCACTCGGCGTCGACCTCGGTACGTCCAACACGGTGGCGGTGTTGCGCTGGCCGGACGGGCGTACCCGGCCGCTGCTCTTCGACGGGCAGCCGGTCATGCCCTCCGGAGTCTTCCTCGACCAGGCGGGGCTCCTGCACGTGGGGCGGGACGCACAGCGGCTGGCCCAGGCGGACCCCGGCCGCTACGACCCGAACCCGAAGCGGCGCATCGACGAGCCGGGGGTGTTGCTCGGCGACGCCGAGATGGCCACAGTGGACCTGCTCGCCGGGTTGCTGCGCGCGGTGGCTCAGGCCGCGGTCGAGGCGGTGGGTTTCCTTCCGCCCGCGGTGTTGACGTACCCGGCGAGTTGGGGCGCGCGGCGACGGGGCGCGTTGGCCACGGCGGTGCAACGGGCCGGTTGGCCTCCGGTGGTGACCGCCGAGTCGGCTGCTCCGTCGGGTGGCGGTGGCACCCTACTGGTGGCGGAGCCGGTCGCTGCCGCCCGGTACTTCGTCGACGTGCTGCGGCGCCCGGTGCCGGTGGGGGCGGCTCTCGCGGTCTTCGACTTCGGCGGCGGGACGTTGGACATCGCCGTCGTACGAAACGAGGGGCTGGACCACGGTGGACGCCCACGATTCGCGGTGGTCGGCTCGGGCGGGTTGCCGGAGTTGGGTGGCCTCGACCTGGACGCGGCGCTGGTCGACCATCTCGGTCGGCTGGTCGGCGCGGCGGCGCCGCAGGCGTGGCAGCGGCTCGTACAACCGGAGACCACGACCGCCTGGCGTGACCGGCGGCAGTTCTGGGACGACGTACGCGGCGCGAAGGAGATGCTCTCCCGGACCACGGTGGCGCCGGTTGCCGTACCCGGGGTGGAGCAGGCCGTCCACCTGACCCGGGAGGAACTGGAACGGCTCGCCACTCCGCTGCTGCGCCGGGCCGTGTTCGAGGCGGGGTCGGTGATCGGGCACTGCGGGTTGCGGCCCGATCAGTTGGCCGGGTTGTTCCTGGTCGGCGGCTCGTCGCGGGTGCCGCTGGTGGCGCGGTTGCTGCACGCGGAGTTGGGTGTGGCGCCAACGGTGCTGGAGCAGCCCGAGTTGCCGGTGGCGGAGGGGGCGCTGGCGGAGATCGTCCTGGGTTCGGGCGCGACGGCACTCACCGCCGCTGTGGGCACCGGTGCGACGCCGTTCACCGCCGCCGGGACGGCCGCGTCGGTCGGGGCGGCGGGTCCGGCGACCGTGTTCGAGCTTGGTGGCGTCGGCTCGGCCGCGCCGATTTCCGGGGTGCCGGGTTCAGGGGTGCCGATTTCCGGGGCGCCGGGTTCCGGGCTTCCGGTAGGTGGGACGGGTTCGGGCGGTGCGGCGTACCCCTCGGTGGGTCGGGGTGGCGCGTGGCGCGGGCGGCGCGCGGCCTGGATCGGGGCGGCGGCCGTGCTGGCCCTGGTCGGCGTGGTCGCGGCGGCGGTGTTCTACCTCAACCGGGGCGGGTACGACGACGTCGCGTTCGACAACTTCCGCGACCTCGGTGGGGGAATTCCGTTCGAGGAAGAAGACCCGTACTACACCTACACGGCGCTCGTCGGGGACCGGGCCTACCTGGCGTACGAGCGGAAGGACAAGCGGCTGGAGGTGATCGCGGCCAAGGCCAGCACGGGCACGCGCGCCTGGCAGGTGAAGACCGAGGGCACCGCCGAGCGCTGGGCGGGCATCGCCGCCGTGCCGAACGGATTGGTGCTGCTGGCCGACGCGACGGGCAGGGCCGACGCCCGTGAACTGAGTGTGCTCGACCCGGCGAACGGCAAGCGGCTGTGGGGGCGCGACGTCCACGGCGACGACTCGATCCTCTACTTCGAACGCACGCTGGTGTTGGTGGACCGGACCGCGCAGCAGGTCGTCGCACTGGACCTGCGTACCGGCAAGCCGCGTTGGGACGAGCCCATTCCCGGGCAGGCGGGCAACTCGTCGACCTCGGTGCACCCGGTGACGGTCCCGGCGGACCTGGGAGTCGCCGCCGACGTGCGAGGTCAGCGGCTCTCGTACGGGGGCAAGGATCCACGCATCGTGCAGATCGATGTGAATCGGTCAGCTCGGGTGATCGACGTGGACAGCGGTGAGGTGCTCAAGAGCGCCAAGGGCGTGGCCAACCCCGACGACCTGGTCGTGGCCCACGACGGCCGGCTCTACGTCGCGCCGAAGGAGAGCGGGTACCGCGTCGCCGCTTACGACCTGGAGCGGATGGGGGAGCCAACCATCCTCTACAGCGGCGACGAGGAGCACTATCCGAAGGAGTTGGTGGCCTGCGGGCGGGGGCGCGTCTGCCTGCTGGACCAGAAGAACTTCTCCGCCGACACGACCGAGTTGCTGTCGATCCCGGCCGAACCCGGGGACGGGGAGAAGGCGTGGAGCAGGCCCGCCGCCGGTGCCGAATCGCTGCTACCGGTCGGTGAACATGCGCTGGTCGGTGGCGGTACGCCGGACACCGCCACCCTCTACGGGCCGGACGGCGCCAAGGTGATCAGCAGGGAGGGGGTCGCGGTCCGGCTCGACGGCGGCAACCTGCTGCTCTTCGCCGACGACCTCTCCACCAGCGCCACCGACGTGAGTGTCGCCGGGGTGCGGGTCAGCTCCTCCCATCCGATCGAGCTGGGTGAGTTGAAGGGCGTACGGGCGGCGAGTTGCTCGTGGAACAGCTCGGTGATCGTCTGTCCCGGCAGGTCGGCGATGGTGTTCCGGAGTTTCGTCGAGAACTAGCGGCGTAGCTGCCTCGGTTGGTGCCGAACGGGTCGGCGGCGGTGCACCGGGTTCGCCCGGTACGTCCGCCGCCGATCCGTCGGAGGTGGGCCCCAACAGGTCGGACGGTTACCGAGGCGTCCGGGCGGAGGCGAAGGCCGCCTGGATCCAGTTCGGGTACGCCAGCGGAAGGGCACTGACCTGGTCGAGTTCGGCGAGGTCCTGGTCGGTCAGCGTCAGGTCGCTGGCGGCGATGTTCTCGGCGAGCTGGTCGAGCCGGCGGGCTCCGACGATGACGCTCGTGACACCGCGCTGGGCGAGCAGCCAGGCGAGCGACACCTGGGCGGGGCTCACCCCGTGCCGGGCGGCGACGGCCCGGACCACGTCGACCACGTCGTGGCCGTGTTCCCGGTCGATTGGCGGGAACTGGGCGAAACCGTCCTGGTTGCGGCGGGAGCCCTCGTCGCTCACGACACCGGTGCGGTCGACCTTACCGGCGAGGAAGCCGCCGGCCAGCGGACCCCAGACCGTCATCCCGAGGCCCTCTGCCTGGACCATCGGCAGCAGGTCCCGCTCGGCGTCGCGGCTGACCAGCGAGTAGTGGGCCTGGACGGAGACGAAGGCGGACCGGTGGTGCAGGGCGGAGACGCCCAGGGCCTTGCTGATCTGCCAGGCGGCGAGGTTGGCGCAACCGATGTAGCGGACCTTGCCCTGGCGTACGGCGTCGTCGAGGGCGGCGAGGGTCTCCTCGATCGGCGTGATGTGGTCGAAGTTGTGCACCTGATACAGGTCGATGTGGTCGGTGCCCAACCGGCGCAGGCTGTCTTCCAGCGCCTGCATCACGTGTAGTCGGGACAGTCCGTTGTCGTTCGGCCCGGGGCCGGTCGGGGCGTGCAGCTTGGTGGCGAGCACGACGTCGCGTCGACGCTGCTTGAGTGCCTGGCCGAGCAGTTGCTCGGACTCGCCGTCGCTGTAGACATCGGCGGTGTCGATGAAGTTGATGCCAGCGTCGAGGGCGGTGCCGACCATCCGGTCGACCTCGTCGAGTTGCAGACCGCCCAACGTCCGGTAGATCGGGTGGTCCTTGCCGCCGAAGGTCATCGCGCCGAGGGAGATCTCGGAGACCCAGACTCCGGTGCGTCCCAGAAGGCGGTATTTCATCCGTTGCTCCTCGTTGGTGATGTCGTGTCGGGATGTCCGGTTGCGTCTGCGGGGGTGAGGCGACGGATTCGCGTCTCCCGGCACCCCGGACAGCCCGTCCGACGATATGTCGGACACCGTGTCCGGCGGAATGCTACACCCCTGGCGGAGTAGCAGGCACATGGCTGTTTCGGCCACCGGTCCGAGGCCGACAACGCCGCGAAAGGAGTACGACAACAGCGCGAAGGCGCGTGCCGACCGCAGCCGGAACCGGCGGGACGTGCTCGAACCGGTGGGCGGGGCGCGTCGGCTTCAGCGCACCGGGAAGAGGGCGTTCAGCCCCTGGTCGTCGGTACGGCGCGTTCGATCCGCCGTACGGTCGCGTGCAGGGCGAGCAGGGCGTAGCCGGCCAGGATCGGCGTGATCAACGGCAGGACCAGCCCGCAGAGTACGGCCACCAGCGCCAGGACACCGGCCACGGCGAGCGGCAGCACCGGTCGTGCCACGGCCATCCGTCCGGCTTGCCGTACGGCCTCCCGCCAGCCCTGACCGTCCTGCCTGCCGAGCCGCACCACGGTCAGCCCGGCGAGTCCGGCCACCGCCGCGGCCAGCAGGGCGGTCACCACGATCAGGGCTGCGCCACCGGGCACGATGCCCCGGTGCAGGGCCAGCAGGTTCACGGTGAACAGAGCGGTGGTGGTGGCGGCGACCAGGGTGGCCACGGCACCGGGAAGCAGGGCACGGACAAAGCCGCGCAGCACCGGACGTACGCCGGGCCAGCTCTCGTGCTCGCTCCAATGGTGTACGGCCGCACTGGCGGTGGCGACCGCGGCACCCGCGGTCAGCACCGGCAGCGCGGCCACGGTGGTGAGGATGCCGACCAGGGCGAGGTCACTGGCGTTACGCAGGGTGTCCCGCCAGTCGGGGCGTCGGGCCACCGATCCGCCCGGCTCCTCCGGCCATCCCCCGCCACCCCGAGCCAGCTCACCCATCACCCATACCTACCCTCCGCCGCCCGCCCTGCCAAGCGTTAGGAAGGGCCCCTTCTACATCAGAAAGCGATAACAAGGGGCCCTTCCTTTCACCCTTTGAGGCCGGTGGTGTTGAGGCCCTCCACGAGCATGCGTTGGAAGGCTACGAAGAAGAGGAAGACCGGCAGCAGGGAGAGCACGGACATGGCGAACATCGGACCGACCGCGCTCTGGCTGGTCGAGTCGATGAAGAGGGTGAGCGCCACCGGCACGGTGTAGTCCTCCAGGTCGGAGAGGTAGACCAGTTGCCGGAAGAAGTCGTTCCATGTCCAGATGAACGAGAAGATCGCGGTGGTGACCAGCGCCGGACGGCTCAGCGGCAGGATGACGTGCCGGAAGATGCCGAACGGACTCGCCCCGTCGATCTTCGCTGCCTCGTCCAGCTCGCGGGGAATGCCCCGGATGAACTGGACCATCAGGAAGACGAAGAACGCCTCCGTGGCGAGGAACTGCGGCACCACCAGCGGCAGGTACGGCCACGGCCCGCCGACCATGTCGAAGGTCCGGAACAGGATGTACTGCGGCACGATCAGCACGTGACCGGGGAGAAGCAGGGTACCGATCATGATCGCGAACCAGAAGCCCCGCAGCCGGAACCGGAGCCGGGCGAAGGCGTACGCGGCGAGCAGGCAGGAGATCGCGTTGCCGAGCACGGTGAGCAGGCTGACCATCGCGCTGTTGACGAAGAACCGGCCGAAGCTGACGTCGAAGTTGCGCCAGCCGTCGGGGTAGTTGCCGGGGGTGAACTCCCTCGGCAGCAGCCCGATGTTGTTGACGATCTCCTCCGGTGACTTGAGCGACGTACCGATCATCCAGAAGAGCGGGTAGAGCACCAGGGCGAGGATGGCGACCAGGACGAGTAGCCGGCCGATGTGCCGGCCGGTGCGGCTGGGGCGCCGGGTGAGCGCCGGTGTCGGGGGCGCGGCCGGGGCCGCGGTTTCGGTGACCATCAGCGTTCCTCCCCGTCGGAGTAGTGCACCCAGAACCGGCCGGTGCTGAAGAGCACGACGGTGATCACCGCGATGGCGAGCAGGAAGACCCAGGCCATCGCCGAGGCGTAGCCCATCTCCAGGTCGACGAAGCCCTTGATGTAGAGGTTCAGGGTGTACATCAGGGTGGAGTCGACCGGGCCGCCGGTGCCGTTGCTGAGCACGAACGCCGAGGTGAAGCCCTGGAAGCCGTTGATGGTCTCCAGCACCAGGTTGAAGAAGATGACCGGTGAGAGCATCGGCAGGGTGACGCTGACGAACTGTCGGAACTTGCCGGCGCCGTCGACCGAGGCGGCCTCGTAGAGTTCGGTCGGTACCTGCTTGAGGCCGGCCAGGAAGATCACCATTGGTGCGCCGAACTGCCAGATGGCGAGCACCATCAGGGTTTCCAGCGCCCACTCCGGGTCGTTCACCCAGGGCTTGCCCTCGATGCCGAAGACGCCGAGCAGGGAGTTGAACGCACCGTCGCGGTTGAACATGCTGACCCAGACGATGGCGAGCGCGACGCTGCCACCGAGCAGCGACGGCAGGTAGAACAGACCACGGAACAGCCCGACGCCGCGCCAGGCGCGGTTGAGCAGGAGCGCGACGCCGAGGGCGGTGGCGAGCTTGAGCGGTACGGCGATCAGCGCGAACGCGAGCGTCACCTGCACCGCGTGCCAGTACGACGCGTCGCTGGTGAACATCCGCTCGTAGTTGGTCAGCCCCACCCACTCGACCTCGGACCAGGGCGTGAGGATGTCGTAGTTGGTGAAGCTGAGGTAGAGCGACAAGAGCATGGGTACCGCCGTGATGGCCAGCAGGCCGATCAACCACGGCGACAGGAAAACGTACCCGGCCAGACCCTCGCGCTGCCAGATCCGTCCGGACCCGCGCCGATCAGCGGGGGTCCGGACGGGGCCGGTGGCGCGCGGAGTCGAGCTGGGCGCCGTGGTCAGCGCCACGAGCCGGCTCCTCTCCGGTATGTCGTTCGGCCGATCGTCAGGCGATCGCGCTCTTGCAGATCTCCAGGAAGGCGGCGGCCGACGCGGACGGGGTCCGGCGGCCGTACTGGACCTCCTCGGCCGCCTTGATCAGCTCGGCCCGGATCTTGCTGTGCCCCTTCAGTGGCACCTGCGGGGACGGGCCGAACTTGGCGGCCAGCTCGGTCTCCACCGCGATGGAGAGCTTCATCGCCGGGTCGGTGACCCCTTCACTGACCGACTTGCGTACGTCCAGGTTGGACGGCAGCCCACGGTCGGTGCCCAGGATCTTGCCCGCCTCCGGGTCGTTGACCAGGAAATTCAGTACGTCAACCGCGACGTCCTTGTGCTCGCTGCCCCGGAACACGGAGTAGTAGAGCGCGGCGCGGGCCCACTGGGCGCTCGGGTCGCCGGGGTAGGCGACCACGCCCAGCTCGTCCTTGGTGGCCTTTTTCAGCTCGGGGAGCTGGTTGGCCCAGACGAACGAGGTCGCGGCCTTGCCGGTCACCACCAGTTGCTTGGTGATGTCGGTGGCGTTGCCCTCGTGGATCACGTCGGCGGTCGGGGTGGCGCCGCGGTCCCGGGCGCCCTTCCACAGCTCGAACCACTTGGTCACGTCGTCGGCGGTGAAACCGAGTTCCTTGCCCTTGTAGAGGTCCTTGTTCTGCTGGCGCAGCCAGACCCAGAAGGCCTTGTAGTCGGCGCTCGGGTCCATGGTGCCGGGGACCTTGGTCACCTTCGAGACGTTCTCCGCCCAGGTGATGAAGTCCGCCCAGCTCATGCCGGTGGTCGGCTCGGGCAGGTTGTGCTTCTGCAACAGGGTCTTGTTGTAGACCATTCCCTGGGTGTTCTCGCCGCCGGCGATGCCGGCCAGTTTGCCGTCGACGACGCCGTACTGCCAGAGGCTCTCGGGGAGCTTGGTGACGTCGAGCTTCTTGTCGTCCTTGTACTTCGTCAGGTCCAGGGTGACGTTGCGCGACGCGTACTCGGTGAGGAAGTTGTCGTCGATCTGGAAGATGTCCGGGGCGTCGCCGCTGGCGGTGAGGGTGGCGAGCTTGTCGAAGTAGCCCTGGTTGGCCTGCCAGGTCTTCTTGAACGTGACGTTCGGGTGCTTGCTGGTGTAGAGGGCGAGGGCGTCCTCGGTCAGCTTGGCCCGCGCCTCACCGCCCCACCAGAAGACCGACAGCTCGACCGGCGTGTTCGGCGCGGACTCGCTCGGTTCGTCCTCGCCGCCGCAGGCCGCGGCGCCGAGAACGAGCGGAATGGTGATGGCCGTGGCCACCAAACGGCTGATCAGGCCGCGTCGGGAGAAGAGGGTACGGTGATCATGCGCGGCACGTTCGTCCGCCATCGGGGGTGTTGCGGGGTGCATGTGCGCTCACTCCTTGGCGTTAGGAGGCGACAGCTTCGGGGTTGACCGCGGCCGTGTTGCCCGGGTCCGCAGGGCTGTGCGGGCCCGGGTCAGCGGTTGTGGTGGTGGCCGCGGAGCCGGTCTGGCCGAGGGTGGCCGGTGGGCGGGGCCCCGTCGAGTCGCGGATGACCAGTTCGGTCTGGAGCATTACCTGTGCGGTGGTACGACGGTCGTCTGCTGCCACGGTGCGGTTGCCACCCCGGTTGCGGTGGGCGGCGGCACTGTCGTGTTGGAGCAGCATGTCGACGGCCGTCCGGCCGGCGGCCGCGGTTGGCGTGGCCACCGTCGTCAATTTCGGCCGGACCAGCCGGCTCAGCGCGATGTCGTCGATGCCGACGACGCTGACCTCTTGGGGCACCCGGATGCCGAGGGAGTCGAGCCCCTCGATCAGCCCGATCGCCATCAGGTCGTTGTAGGCGAGGACGGCGGTGACGCCGGCCCGGCGGACCTGTTCCGCCATCGCGGTGCCGCCGCCCTCGGTGGGCGGGTTGGGGCCGAGTACGGTCAGCGCCGCGTCGGCGGAGCGGGCGGCGGCGGTGGCCGCCCGGCGGATCTCCCGGCTGGTCCAGGATCCGCGAGGGCCGCCGAGCAGCGCGAGTTCGCGGTGCCCGAGCCCGGTGAGGTGTTCGACCGCGAGCCGGGCTCCCTGCCCGACGTCCATCACCACCGCCGGTAGCCCGGTCACCTGGCGGTTGATGACGACCAGTGGCACCTCGCGGCTGAGCTGTTCGATCAGGCTGTTGCTCATCCGGGGGCTGCAGAGCAGGATGCCGTCGACCTGCTTGGCCAGGGCGTGCACCAGGTCCTCTTCGGCGGCCGGATCTTCGTTCGTGTCGGCCACGAAGATGTGGTAGTCGCGGTGGCGGGCCTGGCTCTCGGCGGCCTTGATCAGGGGTGGGAAGAACGGGTTGGCGATGTCGGCGACGATCAGGCCGATGTTGTGCGTACGGCCGGTGATCAGTGCGCGCGCGGCCCGGTTGGGCCGGTAGCCGAGGTTCTCGGCGCAGGCCAGCACCCGGAGACGAGTCTCCGGGTTGACCAGGTGCGGGGCGGAGAACGTTCGGGACACGGTGGAGATGTGCACGCCGGAAGCGCGTGCGACGTCTCGGATGGTGGCTGGCACGCGGGTCCCTTCGTCTCCGGGGCTCGGCCGGTGCGCACCGGCCGTCGGTACTGCTGGTTGTGGTGGTCGTCACGTTTGGTGTGGCCAATTAATGCAAACGGTTGCTCAGGTGTCAACGGGCGCTGGTTACGGGTTTGTTGCGAGCGGTAGCCTTCGATGCCTGCATAGGCTCACAAATCAGTAGGAAATACACAGGATTGTTGTCGATCGTTGACGCCGGGACCGTTCACGTGGTTACTTCGGCTGCAAACCTTTGCAGTAACGGCGGCCAGGTACGGCCCTTCCAGTCACCCGGAGGCTGAGCGGGATGTCCACAGAACCCGGAAAGCGACTTCGTTACGCCGTGGTCGGCACCGGCGCACGAGCCGAGATGTTCGTCCGCGCGCTCGTACTCGACCACCCCGCCACCGCCGAGCTGGTCGCGTTCGCCGACGTCAACCAGGCCCGGATGGATACGCACAACGAGTGGCTGGAGGAACTCGGCTTCGACTCGGTGCCGACCTACCTGGCCGTCGACTACACCACCATGCTGGAGAAGGAACGGGTCGACGTGGTCCTGGTGACCACCGTGGACCGGGCCCACGACGAGTACATCGTCGCCGCCCTCCGCTCCGGCCGGGACGTGATCACCGAGAAGCCGATGACCATCGACGTGCCGCGCTGCCAGCGGATACTCGACGCGGTGGCGGAGACCGGCCGAAACGTTTCGGTGGCCTTCAACTATCGCTACAACCCGTTGCACGAAAAGGTGCGCGAGGTGCTGGCCGCGGGCGAGATCGGCGAGATCGGGTCGGTCCACTTCGAGTGGCTGCTCGACGTCCGCCACGGCGCCGACTACTTCCGGCGCTGGCACCGGGAGAAGGCCAACTCCGGCGGCCTGATGGTGCACAAGGCAAGCCACCACTTCGACCTGGTCAACTGGTGGCTGGACGCGGTGCCGGAGGAGGTCTACGCCTCCGGCCGGCTCTTCTTCTACGGCGAGACCGGGCGGCGCCACGGCTACGCCCGCGACTACGACCGGGCCCACGGTTCGCCGGCCGCCGCCGGTGACCCGTTCGCCCTGCACCTTGCCAGCCACCCGCGTCTGCGGGCGCTCTACCTCGACGCCGAGGCCGAGGACGGCTACCACCGGGACCAGAACGTCTTCGCCCCCGGGGTGACGATCGAGGACGACATGTCCGTACTGGCGCGCTATTCCAACGGCGCCACCATGACCTACCACCTGACCGCGTACGCACCCTGGGAGGGCTACCGGGTGATGGTGAACGGCAGCCGGGGCCGGCTGGAACTGGAGGTCGTGGAGAGCGACTTCGTCAGCCCGTACGCGGCCGGTGAACTCAAGGGCGCCGCGCTGCACGGCGTACAGGCCGCGATCGAGGAGGGCTGGGCGAAGCTGACCGTCCGGCCGTTCTGGGAGCAGGCGCGGCAGGTGCCGGTCGCCGGCTACACCCGTACCGGGCACGGCGGTGCCGACGTACGGATGACCGGGGTGCTCTTCGGCGGTCACCCCGACCCGATGGACCGGGGCGCCACCGCCCGCGACGGTGCGCTCGCCCTGCTCACCGGCCTGGCCGCCAACCGCTCCTTCGAAACCGGTCAGCCGGTCCGCGTCGCGGACCTGCTCACCATCGCCTGACCAGAGGAGTCCGCTTCCGTGCCGCCACTACCAGGAGCCGACCTGCTCTTCCCGTCCGAGCCCAGTCAACGGGCGATCGCGCGGGAGCTGTACGCGTTGGCGAAGGACCAACCGCTGATCTCGCCGCACGGGCATGTCGACCCGGCCATCCTGGCCGAGGACGCGCCCTTCCCCGATCCGGCCCAACTGATCATCGTCCCTGACCACTACCTCACCCGGATGCTGCTCAGCCAGGGCATTTCCCCGGCCGAACTGGGCGTACCGGCGGTCGACGGGGCGCCGGTCGAGACCGACGGCCGGACCATCTGGCGCCGTTTCGCCGCGCACTGGCACCTCTACCGGGGCACCCCGTCCCGGCTCTGGCTGGAACAGACGTTCCGCCAGGTCTTCGGGGTGACAAAGCCCTTCGGACCAGCCACCGCGGACGAGATCTACGACGAGATCGCGGCCCGGCTCGCCGAGCCGGCGTTCCGACCCCGGGCGCTCTTCGAGAAGTTCAACATCGAGACCCTGGCCACCACCGAGTCGCCCCTGGACGACCTCGGCCGGCACGCCAAACTCGCCGCCGACGGCTGGGGCGGCCCCGGCGGGCGGGTGATCACCACCTTCCGCCCGGACAACGTGGTCGACATGGAGTTCGACGGCTGGGCCGAGAACGTCGAACGGCTCGGCGAGGTCGCCGGGACGGACACCGGGACGTACGCCGGTTATCTCGACGCCCTGCGCAGCCGCCGACAGGCGTTCATCGCCGCCGGCGCCACCTCCTCCGACCACGGCCACCCGACCGCGCTGACCCTGCGGCTGAGCGCCGCCGAGGCGGCCACCCTCTACGACCGGGGCCGCGCCGGCACCGCCACACCCGAGGACGCGGAGGCGTTCCGGGCCCACATGCTGGTCGAGTTCGCCGCCATGTCCATAGAGGACGGCCTGGTGATGCAACTCCACCCCGGAGCGGTACGCAACCACAACCGCTGGCTCTACGAACGGCACGGCCGAGACGTCGGCGGCGACATCCCCCAGGCCACCGAGTACCTGCACGCGCTCACCCCGCTGCTGGACGCGTACGGCAACGACCCGCGGCTGCGGGTGGTCGTCTACACCCTGGACGAGTACACCTTCACCCGGGAACTCGCCCCGCTGGCCGGGGGTTACGCCGCGCTCTACCTCGGTGCGCCGTGGTGGTTCCTCGACTCGCCCGAGGTGCTGCGGCGGTTCCGGGAGGCGGTCACCGAGAGCGCCGGTTTCTACAACACCGCCGGCTTCGTCGACGACACCCGGGCGTTCTGCTCGATTCCGGTACGCCACGACGTGTCCCGCCGGATCGACGCGGGCTTCCTGGCCCGGCTGGTCGCCGAGGAGCGGCTGCCGTTGGACGAGGCCGCCGAAACCATCGTCGACCTGGCGTACCACCTGCCGAAGCGGGTCTTCAAAATCGGGGAGAAACTACGGTGACGGTCACCATCACCTCGGCTGAGGTGCACGACGTACGGTTCCCGACGGCGGCGGCCGGCGACGGCTCCGACGCGATCAACCGGGGCGACTACTCGGCCAGCTACGTCGAGTTGCGTACCGACGACCCATCGGGCGCCTTCGGTGCCGGCTTCACCTTCACCAACGGCCGGGGCAACGAGCTGACCTGCGGTGCGATCCGGGCGCTCGCCCACCACGTGGTCGGCCGCACGGTCGAGGACATCTTCGCCGACCCGGTGACCTTCTGGCGTTCGCTCACCGCCGACGTGCAGTTGCGCTGGCTCGGGCCAGAGAAGGGCGTCATCCACATGGCGACCGGGGCGCTGGTCAACGCGGTCTGGGACCTGCGGGCCAAGCTCGCCGGCAAGCCGATGTGGCGGCTGCTCGCCGAAATGCCGACCGAGGAACTCGTCAACAGCGTCGACTTCCACCACATCAGCGACGCGATCAGCCCGGCCGAGGCCGCCGCCATCCTCGACAACGGACTTGTCGGTCTGAAGGAGCGCCTCGCCGAGCTGGAGCAGGAGGGCTTCCCCTCGTACACCACCTCGGTCGGGTGGCTCGGCTATCCGGACGAGAAGGTGCGGGCGCTGACCCGGGCGGCGTACGCCGACGGGTGGCGGGCGATGAAGATGAAGGTCGGTGGTCCGGTCGAGGACGACGTTCGGCGGGCGAGGATCATCCGGGACGAGATCGGCCCGGACGCGCTGCTGATGATGGACGCCAACCAGGTCTGGGACGTTGACGAGGCGATCACCAACATGGCGCTGCTGGCCGAGGTCGAGCCGTACTGGATCGAGGAGCCGACGCACGCGGACGATGTACTCGGGCATGCCCGGATCGCCCGCGCGGTCGCACCGGTCCGGGTCGCCACCGGCGAGGTCGCCGCGAACCGGGTCATCTTCAAGCAACTGCTCCAGGCCGAGGCGATCGGCGTCTGCCAGATCGACGCGTGCCGGATCGGTGGGGTCAACGAGGTGCTCTCGGTGATCCTGATGGCGGCCAAGTTCGGGGTGCCGATCTGCCCGCACGCCGGTGGAGTCGGCCTCTGCGAGTACGTCCAACACCTGGCGATCTTCGACTATCTCCGGGTCGGCACCTCCCTCGACGGCCGCATGGTCGAGTACGTCGACCACCTGCACGAGCACTTCGTCGACCCGGTACGCACCCGGGGCGGGCGTTACCTCCTGCCCGAGCAGCCCGGTTACAGCGCCACGATGAAGCCCGCCTCGATCGCCGAGTTCAGTTTTCCGGACGGTCCGACATGGCGGTGACCGTCGGTGCGTCACCGCTCGGGCTCGGTAGCCTGCGACGGCTGCCGGCGTCGGCCCGCCCACTGGTCCGCCCCGGCACCGTGTCCGCCGGCATCGTGCACCTCGGGCTCGGTGCGTTCCACCGGGCACACCAGGCGGTCTACACCGAAGAGGCGGTGGCGCGGGCCGGCGGCGACTGGGGCATCATCGGGGTCGCCCCGCGCAGCACCGAAGTGGTGGCCCGGCTGGTGGCGCAGGATTGCCTGTTCAGCGTCACCACGCTCTCCGGCGCGGGGAGCGAGACCCAGGTGGTCGGCGGGCTCGCCGGGGTACGCCACGCCGCCAGCGATCCCGCCGCGATCGTGGCGCTGCTGGCCGACCCGGCGATCCGGGTGGTGACCCTGACCGTGACTGAGAAGGCGTACCAGCTCGACCCGGCCAGTGGCCGGTTGCGCCCGGACGCCGAGGTGACCGCCGACCTGACCAGCGACCGCGACCCGCGTACGGTGCCCGGTCTGCTGGTCCGTGGGCTGCTCGCCCGCGCGGTCGCCGATGCTGGACCGTTGGCACTGGTGAGCTGCGACAACCTGCCGTCGAACGGCACCAGGTTGCACAGCCTCGTCGGCCAGGCGCTGGCGTTGCTGGCCGAGTCGAAGGGGGCCCGTAACGGCGCCGACGGTGCCCGCGCGGAGCGGATCGCCGACTGGTTGCGGGCGAACGTCACCTACCCGGGCACGATGGTGGACCGGATCGTGCCGGCGAGCACCCCGGCGACCCTCGCGACGGCGCAGGCGGCGCTCGGCGTCACCGACCTGGCCGCGGTGGCGGCGGAGCCGTACCGGCAGTGGGTGATCGAGGACGACTTCCCCGGCGGCCGGCCGGCGTGGGAACGGGCCGGTGCGGTGCTGACCGGCGACGCGGGGCCGTGGGAACGGCTCAAGCTGCGAGCGCTCAACGGGGTCCACTCGGCGACCGCGTACCTCGGTGCGCTCGCCGGGCGGGAGACGATCGCCGACGCGTTGGCCATCCCGGGCCTGGTGGAGGTGCTGCGTCGGATGATCGCGCAGGACGTGGCGCGGAGCTTCAGCCCGCCGGACGGGGTGTCGGTGGTCGACTACGGCGACCAGGTGTTGGAACGGTTCGGTAACCCGGTGATCCGCCACCGGACCATCCAGGTGGCGATGGACGGTTCGCAGAAGCTCCCCCAGCGGGTGCTGCACACCGTGGTCGACCTGCGGGCTGCCGGACACCGGCCACGTTTCGCCACGTTGGTGATCGCGGCCTGGATGCGGTTCGTGCAGGGGTACGCCGACGACGGCACCGCCCTGCCGCTGGACGACCCGCTGGCGGAGCGGATCCGGGCGGCGCTGACCGGTGCGAAGGACACCCCGACCGGGGTGGTGGACGCGCTGTTCGGGCTGGCCGAGGTCTTCCCTGCCGCGCTCGCGGGCGACGAGGTGGTCCGTGAACTGGTGCTGGAGTGGCTGACCGCGCTGGACCGGCACGGGGTCGAGGCGACCCTGGCGGGTGCCACGTGACCAGCCGGTCCGACCCGCCTCGGGTGGCGTTGATCGGTGCCAGCGGCCACGGTCGCTGGCACCGGCAGGTGATCGCGCGGCTGCGTACGGCCGGCCGGCTGGAGTTGGTCGGCCTGGTCGACGTACGTCCGGTGGAGCCGTTGCCGGACGCGGACGGTGAGCCGGGCGTGGCGGTCTTCACCGACCACCGGGAGATGCTCCGGTCGGTCCGGCCGGAGGTGGTGGTCGTGTGTACGCCACCGCACACGCATCTGCCGATCGCCCTGGACGTGCTCGCGTCCGGGGCCGATCTGCTGCTGGAGAAGCCACCAGTGCTCTCCCTGGCCGAGCACCGGCGTCTCACCGAGGCGCAGGCGGCCAGTGGCCGGGCCGTCCAGGTGGGCTTCCAGGCGCTCGGCTCGACGGCGTTGACGACGCTGCTCGACGCCATCGCGCAGGGGCGGCTCGGTACGGTCACCGGCATCGCCACGGTCGCCTCATGGCAACGGACCGACGCCTACTACGCCCGCTCCCCGTGGGCCGGCCGGCGGTTCCTGGACGGACGCCCGGTGCTCGACGGCGCCCTGGTCAACCCGCTGGCGCACGCGTTGATGCAGTGCCTCGCGGTGGCCTCGGCAGTCTCGTCGGTGGCCTCGGCGGTGCCGTTGGCGGCTTCGGGCGTGCCGGGTGGGCGGGGCGGTGCCGCGGCGGAGCCGGTGGCGATCGAGTTGGAGCGGTACCGGACCCGGCCGATCGAGGTGGACGACACCGCGTCGTTGCGGATCAGCCTCGGTTGCGGGCTGCCGGTGGTGGCGGCGGTGACGCTGGCCGGGGAGGAGTACATCCCGGGCGAGGTGATCGTGCGGGGCACGGCGGGACGGGCGGTGCTGGAGTATCCGACCGACCGGTTGTTGCTTCCCGACGACCCGGAGCCACGGGAGATTCCCGGCCGGGTGGGGTTGTTGGAGAACCTGCTCGACCACCGGGCCGATCCCGACCGGGTGCCGTTGCTCGTGCCGCTTGAGCGGACCACCGGCTTCACCGCCCTGGTGGAGGCGATCCATGCCGCGCCGGAGCCGACGCTGCTGAGTGGGGCGACGGTGGTCGGCGGTGGTGAGCCGCCCGAGCGGGTGTGGTCGATCCGCGGGGTGAACCAGGTGTTGCGGCGGGCCGCCGAAGAGGGTGCGCTGCTGCACGAGTTGGGCGTGCCGTGGGCGGTCAAGCCGTACCGGGTGGCGCTGGGCGAGGAGACGGGCAATGGCTGAGCGCGGTACGGAAAACCGACTGCAAACCGCAGGGAAAGCCGTGCGGTAATAATCGGACCGAATATCCTCCTCTCGGCCAAAGGGTGGCCGGGGCAATCAACATTGCCCCCATTCTATGCAACATATCTGCACACGTAGCACATTGACTCTTGTGACTACGAATACTTACCGTCTGTTAGTGAGCAGGTTTCGTACGCGTTACGGAACCGGTAACCCACACGCAGACGCGGAGAGTGCAGATGCGACTGATCAGGTTGACCGCCGCACTGGTGGGGATCTCCATCGCGATGGTGCCGGCAACGGCCGTCACCGCGGGTGGATCCGATGACCGACTGTCCTGGGGAGCCCGTCTGCTGGGCCGGCAGGCGCTGCCGGCGAACGATGGCTGGGCCGCCGCCGGACCGGGTACGACCGGTGGCTCCACCGCCACCGCCGACCAGATCCACGTGGTCGACAGCCGGGCCGAACTGGTGGCCGCGCTCGGTGGCGACAATGCCACCAACCGAAGCAACGCCACCCCGAAAATCATCTACGTCCAGGGTTCCGTCGACGGTTTCGAAGCCGCCGACGGAACACTGCTGGACTGCGCCGACCTCGCCGATCCGGAATACACCCTGCCCGCATATCTGGCCGCGTACGACCCGGCGGTCTGGGGGCGAGTGGCGCCGAGCGGACCGCTGGAGGCGGCCCGGGTGCGGTCGGTCGCCAACCAGACCCGGCAGACCCAGATCAACGTCGGGCCGAACACCACCATCGTCGGGCTGAGGGGTGCGAAGCTCACCGGGCTGACCCTGATGCTCGACACCGCCAGCAACTCGATCATCCGTAACCTCACCTTCGTCGACGCCCGGGACTGCTTCCCGGCGTGGGCGCCGACCGACGGCGAGGCCGGCAACTGGAACTCACAGTTCGACCTGATCTCGGTGCGGCGCAGCGAGAACGTCTGGGTCGACCACAGCACCTTCACCGACGGCGACAACCCGGACTCGGCCCAGCCGGTCTACTTCGGGCGGCCGTACCAGGTACACGACGGGTCGCTCGACATCACCCACACCGCCAGCCGGGTCACCGTCTCCTACAACCGGTTCACCGACCGGGACAAGGTGATGCTGATCGGCTCGTCGAACACGGTCGGCCCGGACGTCGGCCGGCTCAACGTCACCCTGCACCACAACCTGTTCGCAGGCACCCTGCAACGACTGCCCCGGGTGCGGTTCGGCCAGGTCGACCTCTACAACAACCACTACCAGCTCGCCGGCCCCGACTTCCAGTACGCGCTCGGCGTCGGCGTGCAGTCCGCCCTCTACGCGGAGAACAACTACTTCGCGCTGGCCGGCGGGATCGCCGCCGAGGACCTGCTCTACGACTGGGGCGGCACCGCCGTCACCGAACGGGGTAGCTGGGTCCGTACCGGCAACGGCTGGCCGCGCCCGACGAGCCTGCTCGACGCGTACAACGCCAGCCATGACCCGGACCTGGGCGCGGACGCCGGGTGGACCCCCACCCTGCGCGCCGATCCACCCCTGCCCACCGCGTTGGTGCCGCTCGCCGTCCAGCTCCTCGCCGGCGCCAACCGCATCCCCCTCTGAGAGAGAAGGAAGGGCCCCTTGTTATCGCATTCGGTTGTACAAGGGGCCCTTCCTAACCTCGCACCGCACCCCACCACCACCAGGAGGCCCAGTGTGAAACCGATCCGCACCCGGGGACGACCGAGATGGCGGCTGCTCGCCGCCGCCGGTGTCGCCGGCACCCTCAGCGCCGTCGCGGTGACCTACGGGATGCCGTACGCGTTCGCCGACACACTGCTGTCGGACACCTTCGAGGACGGCAACTCCAACGGCTGGTCGAAATCGGGTGGCAGTTGGTCCGTGGTGACCGACGGCTCGCTGGTCTACCGGCAGTCCGGGCAGAGCAGTGACGCCCGTACCCTGGTCGGCCAGGCGACCTGGGCCGACTACGGCGTCCAGGCCCGGGTCAAGCCGACCGGCTTCAACGGCGCCAACCGGCACGTCGGGGTGGTCGCCCGTGCGCAGAGCAGCAGCAACTACTACGCGCTGGTGGTGACCAGCGGTGGCGCCGTACAGCTCATCAAGCGGGCCGGGGGTGACCCGGTCGCGCTCGGCACCGGCTCGGCGGCGGTGCCGGTCGGCAACTGGGCGACGCTGCGGCTCGACGCGGTCGGCAGTTCACTGCGGGGGTACGTCAACGGAAACCTGGTGGTCCAGGCCACCGACAGTGGCTTCAGCTCCGGGCGGGCCGGCCTGGCCACCTCGTACGCCAGCGCCTCCTTCGACGATGTCGAGGTGGCGACGGTGACCGGCCCTCCGCCGACCACCGGTCCCACCACCGGTCCGACGCTGCCGCCGACCGAACCGCCGCTCGACCCGGGCGCACCGCCGATCGGGTTCGCGTCGGTGAACGCACTGGGCCAGAACGGCACCACCGGTGGAGCCGGCGGGCCGACCGTGACCGTCGACACCCCGGCGGAGCTGCTCGCCGCGATCTCCCAGTCGGGTCCGTTGAACATCCGGGTCAGCGGCATGATCGCGCTGCCCGGTCCGATGCACGACGTGACCTCCGACAAGACCATCGTCGGTGTCGGCGCCAGTTCAGGGATCACCGGCGGCGGCCTCAACATCGGCCTGCCGACCAGCGACGTGACCAGCCCACCGGCCGACGCGGTGCACAACGTCATCGTCCGCAACCTGAACTTCCGCAACACGGTGGACGACGCGGTCAACGTGCAGATGTACTCGCATCACGTCTGGATCGACCACAACGACCTGTCGCTCGGTTACGACGGTCTGATCGACATCAAGCGGGGGGCCAGTTACGTCACGGTCTCCTGGAACCACACCCACCACCACACGAAGAACATGCTGCTCGGGCACGACGACAGCAACGCGGCGCAGGACACCGGTTACCTGAAGGTGACGTACCACAACAACTGGTTCGACCGTACGCCGCAGCGCAATCCCCGGATCCGTTTCGGTGAGCCGGTGCACGTGTTCAACAACTACTTCGTCTACAACACCGACGTCGGTGTCGCCTGCCAGCTCAACTCGGGTTGTGTGGTCGAGGGGAACTACTTCGAGGATGTCGAGGTGCCCTGGTCGATCAGCTACTCGGGGTCGAGGGGCCGGTTGGTGGCGCGGAACAACGTACTCGCCGGCACAAGTGAGGTGGGCGACTCCGGTGGCACGGTGCAGGAGCCGAGCACCTACTACAGCTATACGGTCACCGACCCGAACACCATCAAGTCGGTGGTGATCGCCGGTTCCGGCACCGGCAAGATCGGCCTCTAGCTCCCGGCACCACCAGCTCCGTCAGTCAGTGCCACGCCGGGGGCGGGTACGGGCGGGTCAGCCCGGTTCTCCCGCACCCCTCCCGGCGTGATGTCCGATCCAGCCCGGCCCGGGTAGTGCCGGCCAGCCCTGGGCACTTCCGGCTCCAAGAGATCGACAAACATCGATCTATCTGCCTGACCTGGGCAGATAGGCACCGAGGAGGTTCCGTGGAAAGCACCGAAACCCGGCGATGGCATCGCCGTGGTCTCCTGATCGCGCTCGGCGCCGCCGTCACCGCGATCGCTCTCGCGCTCGGCATGGGCGCCACCGCCTACGCCGCTACGCTCTTCTCCGACGACTTCGAAGACGGCAACGCCACCGGCTGGACGGCCTCCGGGGGTAGCTGGACGGTCGCCACCGACGGCTCCCGGGTCTACCGGCAGAGCGGCACCAGCAGCGACGCCCGCTCCATCGCCGGTACGACGAGCTGGTCCAACTATTCGGTCCAGGCGACCGTGAAACCGACCGCCTTCAACGGGTCGAACCGCTTCGTCGCGCTGCTCGCCCGGGTGCAGAGCAACACCAGCTACTACTACCTGGCGCTGCGCAGCAACAACACCGTCGAACTCAAACGACTCACCGGCGGCTCCTCCACCACCCTCGACACGGCCAGCGTGTCGGTGAGCGTCGGCACCACGTACACGCTCCGGCTCGACGTCAACGGCAGCAATCTTCAGGGGTACGTCAACGGCACCCTGCTCGCCGAGGGCACCGACAGCCAGTACGCCACCGGCCGGATCGGTGTCGCCACCTTCAACGCCTCGGCGAACTTCGACAACGTGCTCGTCTCCTCCGGCGGCGTCGACCCGACCCCGACCAACCCGACCCCGACCAACCCCACGCCGACCCCGACCACTCCCACGCCGACCCCGCCGACCAACCCCGGCCCCAACGTCGCCGACGGCTGGGCCTCGGTCAACGCGTGGGGCCAGAACGGCACCACCGGTGGCGCGGGCGGCCCGACCGTCACCGTCACCAGCGCGTCCCAGTTCATCACCGAGGCGGCCTCGGCCGGACCGAAGATCATCCAGGTCAACGGCATGATCGCGCTGCCCGGACCGATGCACGAGGTCAGCTCCGACAAGACCATCGTCGGGGTCGGGGCGAACTCCGGCTTCACCGGCGGCGGCCTCAACATCGGCCTACCGATCGACAACGCCGTCACCGCGCCCCCGGCGAACGCCGTACACAACGTCATCCTGCGGAACCTGAACTTCCGCGACTGGGCCGACGACGCGGTCAACGTGCAGATGTTCTCGCACCACGTCTGGGTCGACCACAACACCTGGACCACCGGTGTCGACGGTGGCGTCGACGTCAAGCGAGGCTCGTCGTACGTGACCATCTCGTACAACCACGCCGACGGCACCGACAAGAACATGCTGCTCGGCCACGACGACGACAACGCCGCCCAGGACGTCGGCCGTCTCAAGGTCAGCTACCACCACAACTTCTTCGACAACACCAACCAGCGCAACCCCCGGATCCGCTTCGGCGACCAGGTGCACGTCTACAGCAACTACTACCTGAACACCGGCAACTACGGCGTCGCCGCCACCGAAGACTCCGGTGTCATCGTCGAAGGCAACTACTTCGAAGGCGTCGACGACCCGTACCACCTGGGGGAGGCATCCTCCGGGGACGGCCGCCTGGTCGCCCGGAACAACTGTTTCGTCAACTCGGGCGCAGGTCAGACCGGCGGCAGCGTCACCGACCCGCCGTACGCGTACACGATCGGCACCGCCTGTGACACCAAGGCCACCGTGCTCGCGCAGGCCGGGGTCGGCAAGGTCGGCGTGCCCGGCGGCCCGACCAACCCTCCCACCACGCCCCCCGCAACCACCCCGCCACCGACCACGCCCCCGGCCACGACGCCGCCGCCGACCAGCGGTCCGCAGACCGGCCTGATCGGCTGGGCCACCCAGAACGGCGGCACCACCGGCGGCGCCGGAGGCCAGACCGTCACGGTGACCGACGGGCAGGCCCTCGCCGACGCCCTGGAGTCCTCGTCACCGCTGACCATCCGGGTCCAGGGCTCGCTGAGCCTGCCGGACACCATGAACGACGTCCGGTCGAACAAGACCGTGCTCGGCGTCGGCACCAACGCCACCCTGGACAACGGACTCAACGTCAGCTCGGCGACCAACGTCATCATCCGCAACCTCACCTTCCGGGGCTGGGACGACGACGCGATCAACGTGCAGGGCTCGCGGAACGTCTGGATCGACCACAACACCTTCGATGGCGGCTACGACGGAGCCGTCGACGTCAAGCGGGAGTCGGACTTCGTCACCGTCTCCTGGAACCGGGTCACGAACCACACCAAGAGCATGCTGCTCGGTCACGACGACGGGCACACCGCCGACGTCGGCCACCTGCGGGTGACGTACCACCACAACTGGTTCGACGGCAGCAGGGAACGGCACCCGCGAGTCCGCTTCGGTGACCCGGTGCACGTGTTCAACAACTACTACTTCGGCGCCGACTACGGCGTCGCGTCCACCATGGGCGCGGGCGTGCTGGTCGAGGGGAACTACTTCGAGAACGTCACCCGGCCGACCGCCGTCGGCTACGCCGAATCGGACCCGGGCGACCTGGTCGAGCGGAACAACGTCTTCGTCAACTCCGGTGCCCCGGAGAGCGCCGGAGACGTCGCCGCGGTCCCGTACCCGTACACGGCGGACGCCGCCAACAGCGTGAAGTCCGTGGTCACCGCCGGTGCGGGCGCCGGGCGGATCAACCCCTGACCCCAGGGAAACCACCACCAGGCCGGCGCAGGTGGCGGAGCGATCCGTCACCTGCGCCCCACCCCAGGAGGCAAGAGGAAGTGCACGCAGTGAAGAGAAGAACCATCCACCGCCGTGGTCTGCTGGTCGCCCTCGGCGCCAGCGCGGTCGCGGTGGCGATGGCCGTCGGCATGACGACGGCAGCCCAGGCCGCGACCCTGTACTCGGACAACTTCAACGACGGCAACGCCGACGGCTGGTCCAAGTCGGGCGGCGACTGGTCGGTGGTGACCGACGGTACGTCCGCGTACCGGCAGGGCAACTCGGGCAGCGAACTGGCCCGGGCCTTCGCCGGCCAGACGAGCTGGACCGACTACCAGGTGCAGGCCCGGGTGAAGCCGCTGGCCTTCAACGGCTCGAACCGGGTGGTCGCCATCGCCTCCCGCTCCAACAGCGCGACCAAGATGTACCGGCTGGCGCTGATCAACAACGGCCGGGCCGAGTTGCAGGCGGTCAACGGCAGCTCGATCACGGTGATCGGCTCGGCGGCGGTCTCCGTCTCCACCGGCACCTGGTACACCCTGCGTCTGGAGGCGACCGGCAGCACCATCAGCGGGTTCGTCAACGGCTCCCAGATCGGCTCCGGCAGCAACAGCGCCCAGTCCGCCGGCCGGATCGCCCTGGTCACCTCGTACGCCAGCGCGGTCTTCGACGACGTCAGCGTGGACAGTGGCGGCACCACGCCGCCGACCAACCCGCCGACCACCGGCCCGACCACCGGCCCGCCGACCACGCCGCCGACCACCGGCCCGACCCTGCCCCCGCAGACCGGGCTGGTCGGCTGGGCCACCCAGAACGGCGGGACCACCGGTGGCGGCAACGCGCCCTCCACCACCGTCTCCGACGCCGGTGCGTTGACCAGCGCGCTCGGCTCGACCAGTGCCGCGGTGATCCGGGTCTCCGGCAGCATCTCCTGCTCCGGAATGCTCCGGGTCCGGTCGAACAAGACCATTCTCGGCATCGGTTCCGGCGCCACCATCAACGGCTGCGGGTTCAACATCAACGGCGACCGCAACGTCATCATCCGCAACCTGAACTTCCGCGGCTGGGACGACGACGCCATCAACGTCCAGGAATCGGCCACCAACATCTGGGTCGACCACAACAGCTTCACCGACGGGTACGACGGCGCCGTCGACATCAAGCGCGGCTCCGACTTCGTCACCGTCTCCTGGAACCGCGTCTACGGCCACGACAAGAACATGCTGCTCGGCCACAGCGACGACAACGGCAGCCAGGACCGTGGCCACCTGCGGGTGAGCTACCACCACAACTGGTTCGACGGCACCACCCAGCGCAACCCCCGGGTCCGGTTCGCCAACCCGGTGCACGTCTACAACAACTACTACAACAACAACAGCGGCTACGGCGTCGCCTCCACCGAAGGTGCGGGTGTGCTCGTCGAAGGCAACTACTTCGAGAACGTGCCCGACCCGTACCACCTGGGTGAGGCCGACTCCGGTCCGGGCACCCTGGTCGCCCGGAACAACCACTTCGTCAACTCCGGCACCGGCCAGACCGGCGGGAGCGTGGCCAGCATCCCGTACTCGTACCAGCTCGACACCGCCAGCAACGTCAAGTCCATCGTGACGGCGGGCGCCGGCACCGGCCGCATCGGCCTGTAACACAGGTAAGGAAGGGCCCCTTGTTATCGGAAAACGTTGTACAAGGGGCCCTTCCTAACGGTGTGGGCGGGGCGTACGGAGGGGAACTGTCGCCGTGCCGCCGGGTCCAGGTTCCGCAACGTCCGCAACGGGCGTGATGGGGCAAGCTGTCGTGGTGAAGCTGATTTCGTACCTGGCACTGGTCATGGTCGTGCTTTCGGCCTGCGGCGGGCCGGCCGCGTCTGATACCCCTGACGCGGCAGGTGCGCCGCAGGCCGACGCGAGTTCGGAGGTCGTCGCGGACTGCGGGACCTTCGAACTGTCGCAGAAGAACGTCGGACTTCCCGAAGATGCCGTGGTGTGCTTCATCGATGCCGTGCAGGGCGGGCGTCCCGTCCGCCTCAAGGTCACCAGACCCACGACGGAAGGTGACCCGATCACCTTCGCGTACGAGGCGGGCGTCGATGGCCAGGTCGAGGTCGTCACGGATTCGCGGCAGGACAGGTACGGGGAAAAGAACGTCAGTCGCCGGACCTGCACCCGGCCGATCTCCAGGCGCGGATTGATCGACTTTTCGGAGTGCTCCGAGCCGACTCCCGTGCGGAGCTGACGGTCCGATTTGCGGTGGGCGGGGCGTATACGGCTCGACCGACCCTGTGCCCTGGCCGCCTGCGTCAGAATGTGCCGCATGGCCGTACAACTGAGATCCGTTCAGCGGCGGGACGTGCCGCGACTCGCCGTCCTGCTCGGGCAGTTGGGGTATCCGACCGACGAGGCAGCCGTGCATGAGCGCCTCGACTACCTGCTGGACGACCCTTCGAGTTGGCTGATCGGTGCCGACGACAACGGCGAACTGGTTGGGGTGGCGGCGCTGCACGTCGTGCCGATGCTGGAGGTGACCGGGAGATTCGGGCGGCTGCTCGCACTGGTCGTGGACGATCGCCGTCGCGGCCAGGGTGTCGGATACGCGCTGGTCACGGCGGTCGAGCAACGTGCTCGCGAGGCCGGCTGCCTCCGCCTGGAGATCACCAGCAGCCGGCACCGGGACCGGGCGCACGCGTTCTACCAGCGGTTGGGATACGAGGATGCCAGCGCGTTCAAGGCGCGTTTCCTCAAGGATCTCGGCGACTGACGGACTAACCGGGCGGGACGGACCGTGCGTAGCGTTCAGCCAGGGTCCGTAGATGTTCGACGAGTTCCGGGGGCTCGGTCACGTCGAAGTCGACGCCGAGCAGGCTGAGGTACACCGCGAGCGTCGGCACGCTGTCAGCGCCGGTGTCCAGCACGCAGGTGCGATCATCCAGCGCCTCCACCACGCCCACCGCCGGGTTGATCCGTTCGGCGACCAACTCGGCGGGCGCGTGCACCAGGACGCGGGACCGGTAGCGCCAGGCTGCGGCCGAGACACCCCGAGCGACGTACGCGCCAGCGCCTCCCTCCGGCGGGTCGCGCGGCGGGAAACGCGGCCCGCTGGGCGTACGGGGCTCGATCCGGTCGACCCGGAACCTTCGCCAGTCCTGACGGTCGACGTCCCAGGCGAGCAGGTACCAGCGACGTCCCCAGGAGACCAGCCGGTACGGCTCGACCGCCCGAACCGCGCTGGACCCGTCATGCGCCCGGTAGTCGAACCGGAGTCGTTCGGAGTCCCGGCAGGCGCCCGCGAGAGTGGTCAGTACGTGCGGGTCGACCACCGGTCCGGGACGGTCAGCCGGCACCGGCTCGGTGTACGTCTGCAACGCGTTGACCCGGTGTCGTAGCCGGGCTGGCAACACCAGTTCGAGTTTGGTGAGTGCGCGTACCGATGACTCCTCGATGCCGGCGATGCTGCCACCGGCGGCGGCACCCAGGCCGACCGCCACGGCGACCGCCTCCTCGTCGTCGAGCAGCAGCGGCGGCATGGCCGCGCCCGCGCCCAGGCGGTAACCACCGTCGGTGCCCCGGCTGGCGTGCACGGGGTAGCCGAGGTCGCGCAGCCGGTCGACGTCGCGGCGTACGGTCCGTTCGCTCACCTGGAGCCGTTCGGCCAGTGCGGCACCGGCCCAGTCCCGCCTGCCCTGCAACAACGACAGCAGGCGCAGCAGCCGCGCCGAGGTCTCCCACATGTTCTGAGAGTCTGCCAGGGCTTCAGGACAGAAGCTGACCGGAAGGGTCCGTAGCGTTCTGGACATGAGCGAGAAGACCGAGGTCAAGCCCTTTCGTATCGACGTTCCGCAGGCCGAACTGGACGACCTCCGAGATCGGCTCGACCGCACCCGCTGGCCGGACGAGATCCCGGACGCCGGCTGGGACTACGGCGTGCCGGTGGCGTACGTCCGCAAGCTCGTCGAATACTGGCGCGACGGGTACGACTGGCGTGCCTGGGAAGCGAAAATCAACCAGTATCCGCAGTTCACCACCGAGGTCGACGGCCAGAACATCCACTTCCTGCACGTACGCTCGCCACACGCCGACGCGCTGCCGTTGATCCTGACGCACGGCTGGCCCGGCTCGATCGCGGAATATCTCAACGTCATCGAGCCGCTGACCAACCCGGCCGACGGGTCGCAGGCGTTCCACCTGGTGATCCCCTCACTGCCCGGCTTCGGTTTCTCCGGCCCGACGCGCGAGAAGGGCTGGAATCGTTACCGCACCGCGCGGGCGTGGGCGGAGCTGATGCGGCGGCTCGGCTACGACCGGTACGGCGCGGTCGGCAACGACGGCGGTTCGTTCGTCTCACCCGAACTGGGCCGGATCGACCCGGAGCACGTCGTCGGCGTACACGTGACCCAGATCTTTTCGTTCCCGTCCGGTGACCCGGCCGAGTTCGCGACGATCACCCCCGAGGACCAGAAGGCGCTGGAGAAGCTCCAATGGTTCTACGACAACAAGATGTCGTTCAACACCCTGCACTCACAGCAGCCACAGACCCTGTCGTACGCGATTGTCGACTCGCCGGTCGGCCTGCTCGGCTGGAACTCGCAGCTCTTCGGTGATACCGCCGACGTTGACGCCGACT
The DNA here is from genome assembly GCF_044458865.1 of Micromonospora sp. NPDC050417. Lineage (NCBI taxonomy): Bacteria > Bacillati > Actinomycetota > Actinomycetes > Micromonosporales > Micromonosporaceae > Micromonospora > Micromonospora sp. NPDC050417. The sequence continues at coordinate 210,942 of NZ_JBITIH010000010.1, read as the reverse complement.
TCGTGCTCACTAACACGATGCTCTACTGGCTCACCGGCACCGCGACTTCGGCGACCCGGTTCTACTACGAGGACGCGAAGGCCGAGCACCCCACGGAGCCGACCACGGTCCCGATTGGTCTGGCGATGTTCGAGGGGGACTTTGTCTCCATGCGTACGTTCGCCGAGCGCGACCACCGCAACATCGTGCACTGGAAGTCGTACGGTCCCGGTGGCCACTACGCCGCGCATATCGCCCCGGAGGTGCTCGCCGAGGACCTGCGCACCTTCTACGGCAAGCTGCGCTGACAACTGGCGTCAGGCGGCGGCCGCCCACCAGCAGGCCGCCGCCCGCTCGCCGCCTGCTCGTTGCTTGTTGCCCAATGACTCGATGAGGATGTACATCAAAGATGATGGCAACCAGGTGCCGCGCCGCCGCGTCGAAGTCCTTGGATCGGGGTGGGATGAGGGAAGGTGTCCTGGTGAAACGAGTCTTGTACCTGGCAGTGGTCGCGGTCGCGCTCTCGGCCTGTGGTGGCCCGAACGCGTCGGATGTGGACGCCGCCGCGCCGGCTGACGCTAGTTCGGAAGAACTCACGGACTGCGGCACCTTTGTGCTGTCGCAGGGCGAGGCACTTACGGATAATGCCGTCAAGTGCTTCGTCGACGCTGTGCAGGCTGGGCGTCCCGCCCGGCTGAAACAGACTAGTCCTACCACGGAAGGCGACCCGATCATCACCGAGTACGAGGCGGGTACCGATGGCCGAGTCGAGATCGTCACGGATTCCCGGCAGGACAACTTCGGGCAACAGATTATCAGCCGTCACACCTGTACCGGGCCGACTCCCAGACCAGGAATGATCGACTTCGCACACTGTTCTGAGCCGACGCCGGTTGGTGGCGGGTGACGTCGAAGTCGGTGCCGAGCAGGCTGAGGTATGCCGCGCCTGGGGCTGATCCTTGCTGTAATCCCACCCTCATCGGAAAGCAGGTTCGTGCGATCCGGATGCTGCCAGACGCGAGCGGTTCCCCAGCGAGATCTGGCGGGGAACCGCTGCGTACGCCATGCAACTTAACCTGAGAACCTTCCGCTCTTCACTCCGTCCACGAACTTGCTCCAAGCCTCGGGCTGAAAGGTCAGCATGAGGCCGCTGAGGTCTTTTGAGTCGCGAACATCGACGGCTTGGTTTCGGTCGCGTACTTCGGTGCACTGGCCGTTGGATGATGACCGGCTCGACTTCCGCCAAGCCGCTTCTGTCTGCCTGCTCGCCATTCCGGTTCCTTCCTACCTACTTCATCTTGCTGGCTACCTCGCGAATCAGTCGAGCGGAATCCACGGGGTTCAGGGCTGCGGCACGCAGGTGTTCGAAGATGACGGCGAAGCGCTTGATGTCTGGCTCACGCTCCAGGAAGAGGTCGCCCGCCATGCTGTCGATGTAGACCAGGTCGGGGTCGGCGGGGTCCGGGAAGTCCATGATCGCGAACGAGCCCGGCATGCCGGGGTGCGCGCCGACGCCGAACGGCACGACCTGGACGACGACATGTGGCTGCTTCGCGGCGGCGAGTGCGTTCAACTGCTCGGCCATGACTTTGGGACCACCGACGAGGCGGTGGAGCACTGCCTCGTCAACGATTGCCCACAGCTTGAGGGGGTCCGGCTTCCGTAGCGACGCCTGCCGTTTGAGGCGGGCCTCTACGCGGCGCTCGACGTAATCCTCGTCCGCGATCGGCACTGCTCCCGCGATGACAGCACGGGCGTAGCTCTCCACCTGGAGCAACCCCGGCACGAACAGGCTTTCGTAGTTGCGGACGCCGAGCGCTTCGTTCTCGAAGGAGATGTAGGCGGTGTACTCCTCGGGGAGCGCTGACTCGTAGGCCTGCAACCAGCCGAGTTGGGTGGCCTGCTTGGACAGATCGATCAGCTCGTCTCGCCGGTCTTCGTCCGTTACGCCGTATTTATCGAGGAGTGCGACCAAGGTTCGGCGCTGTGGGCGCACCCTGGCTGTCTCGATCCGGTAGAGCGTTGCCGAGTTGATCCCGGTCTGCTCGCTGACCTCCTCGCGGGTCATGCCTGACTTTGTGCGCAGTCCGCGCAGCTCACCCGCGAGCCTGCGCAGGCGCACGGTGGGTGGCTGCCGTCGAGCAGACAAGTCCATGATCCCTTCGCTCTCTGTTCTGGTCAGAGTCTCCCTGCCCGGCGGATGCGGCCACAAGGCAGGACAAGCAAGTGATGATCAGGCCTATGCATACCTTGCATTATCCCATAGGCGGTAGCACGATGAGTACAGCATGTCACCGACCAACTGCACGGTGACATGGGTTGGCCGCCGCGTGTTCAACCCTTCGCACACGCTGCGTCAGCCACTCCAGGTGGGAGGCTCGGTGGTCGTCTAGCGGCAACTAGCGGGCACCGGGCCTCCCCGTGAGAAGGAGGTCGTCATGCTCCTGAACCTGTTCTTCGCAGTCGTTGGCTGCACACTGCTCGGCTTCTTCGCCGGCTTGTTCGCCTTCAAGGTGAAGAGCCGGTGGTGCCCGCAGTGCGGCTCCACGACCAGCGCGATCGTCGGCCGTCACCACCACGCGCCAAATGCCCGGCGTTGACCCGAAGCCCGGCGACGTCCTGGTGGTTGGCAGGAAAGCCAACCGACGGTATGCCGGCGAAAAACAGATCCTGCTCCGCGTGATCAAGGTGCTGCCAACCCAAGCCCGCCTCGGTTGGATCTGGCTGTACGGCTACGAGATCAACCAGCAGGGGCTCGCGAGGACCCGGCGCGCGGTTCTCGCCCTGCGCGACGGCTTGAGACCTATACAGGTCACCATCCCACGTCCAGCGGCAAGAAGGGGGAGGTCGTGAGGGCCCTCGACCAACTGACCAAGGAGCCCGAGTTCTACGGCGAAATGCACCGCCTGGCCGAGGTTGCCTGGAAGAGAAACATGACCGTCGACGCGCTGCTGATGTTGACTGAATTGCTAGAACCCTACGATCCCGAGGCTGATCAGGTGGGATGTCTGGGGTAGACGACGGGCACCGCCCGACCAAGGTGACGGTGAACCTCACACCCCGTGCAGTAGACGCCATGGACAGCGTGTGCGGCCGGGCGCGTGAGAGTAAGACCGAAGCGATCAACCGTGCTCTGCCGTTGCTCCTTGTCCTCGATGAGCTACTCAGCCGAAGCGACGGGCGCGGGCTCCTGGTCGTGCAACCGGACGGCACGGTTGAGCGAGTCTATTTTCTGTAGCCATCGCCCGTTGTCCCTACAGGTTTGTCAATCGGCGGCGGGGTGGCTTGGCAATTGCTCGTGGGCCTTCGGCCGCTTCGCCGGGACTGATGGATGATGCACCGGTGAGTACGACTGCGACGGCAACCGGCGTACCGCCCGCTGCGACGAGTGGGGGCCGGCCGCCGGGCACGGTGCTGCTGGACGCGGTGTTGGAGCGGATCACGTACGCCAACGAGGAGACCGGTTACACGATCGCCCGGGTCGCCACCGAACGCTCCGGGAACGACCTGCTCACCGTGGTCGGCGCGCTGCTCGGGGCGCAGCCGGGGGAGAGCCTGCGACTGGTCGGGCGGTGGGGCTCGCACCCGAAGTACGGGCGGCAGTTCGAGGTGCACTCGTACACGACGGTGCTGCCGGCGACGATCCAGGGGATCGAGCGGTACCTCGGCTCCGGGTTGATCAAGGGGATCGGCCCGAAGATGGCGGCCCGGATCGTGGAGCTGTTCGGGGCCGACACCCTGCGGATCATCGAGGAGGAGCCGGGGCGGCTGGTCGAGGTGCACGGGCTCGGCAAGAAACGTACCGCGATGATCGCCGCCGCATGGGAGGAACAGAAGGCGATCAAGGAAGTGATGATCTTCCTTCAGGGGGTCGGCGTCTCCACCTCGCTCGCCGTACGGATCTACAAGAAGTACGCCGACAAGTCCGTCGCCGTGGTCCGCGACGAGCCGTACCGGCTCGCCGCCGACGTGTGGGGGATCGGCTTCAAGACCGCCGACACCATCGCCCAGGCCGTCGGCATCCCCCACGACAGCCCACAGCGGGTCCAGGCCGGCATCCAGTACACCCTCTCCGAGGCAACCGACAGCGGCCACTGCTATCTGCCCGAACCGAACCTGGTCGCCGACGCTACCGAGATTCTCCAGGTCCCCGCCGACCTGGTCCGCACCTGCCTCGACACCCTGGTCACCGAGGAGGGAGTGGTACGCGAACAGGTGCCGAACCCGAGCACGGAGGGCACCACCATTCCGGCCGTCTACCTGGTGCCGTTCCACCGGGCCGAGACCGCGCTCGCGAACAGCCTGCTCCGGCTGCTGCACCACCGCAACGACCGGATGCCGGCGTTCGGCGGGGTGGACTGGACGAAGGCGCTGGCCTGGTTGCGTACCAGAACCGGCGCCGACCTCGCGGAGGAGCAGGAACGGGCGGTCCGGCTCGCCCTCACCGCGAAGGTCGCCGCCCTCACCGGCGGACCCGGTTGTGGCAAGTCCTTCACGGTCAAGTCCATCATCGCGCTCGCCGCCGCGAAGCAGGCGAAGATCGTGCTGGCGGCACCGACCGGGCGGGCCGCGAAACGGATGACCGAACTGACCGGGCACCCGGCCGCCACCGTGCACCGGCTGCTGCAACTGCGTCCCGGCGGCGAACCCACCCATGACCGGGACAACCCGATCGACGCCGACCTGGTCGTGGTCGACGAGGCGTCGATGCTCGACCTGATCCTCGCCAACAAGCTGGTCAAGGCGGTGGCGCCGGGCGCGCACCTGCTGCTGGTCGGCGACGTGGACCAGTTGCCCTCGGTCGGTGCCGGTGAGGTCTTGCGCGACATCCTCGGCGCCGAGAGCATCCCCCGGGTACGCCTGACGAAGATCTTCCGGCAGGCACAGGAGTCCGGCGTGGTGGTGAACGCGCACCGGATCAACGCGGGTCAGCCTCCCGCGATCGGCGAGTACCCCGACTTCTTCCTCTTCCCCGTGGACGAACCGGAGGAGACCGCGAAGCTGGTGGTGGACATCGTCGCCCGCCGCATCCCGCGCAAGTTCAAGCTGCACCCACGCGACATCCAGGTGCTCACCCCGATGCACCGGGGCCCGGCCGGTGCCGGCAACCTCAACACGATCCTCCAGGAGGCGCTGGCCCCGCACCGGGAGTCGATGCCGGAGCGGCGGCACGGGGCCAGGGTGTTCCGGGTAGGCGACAAGGTGATCCAGATCAGGAACAACTACGACAAGGGCAAGGCCGGGGTCTTCAACGGCACGGTCGGCGTGGTCACCGCGCTCAGCGGCGAGGACCGCCAGCTCACCGTCCGCACCGACGAGGACGAGGACCTGACGTACGACTTCGACGAACTCGACGAGTTGCAGCACGCGTACGCGATCACGGTGCACCGCTCGCAGGGGAGTGAGTATCCGGCGGTGGTGGTGCCGGTGTCGATGAGTTCGTACACCATGTTGCAGCGCAACCTGCTCTATACGGCCGTCACCCGGGCGCGGAAGCTCGTCGTGCTGGCCGGTTCGCGCAAGGCGATCGCGATCGCGGTCCGTACCGCCGGAACCGGTCGCCGGCACACCGCCCTGACCCACCGACTGGTCTCCGCCGGGCAGTGACAGGCCGAGGGGCGGCCCGCTCGTGCGGACCGCCCCTCGACGTGTTTCGGACTAGCTCAGATCCGTACGCCGGTGGTGGCGTGGAAGGTGTGGTTCTTGCCGGTACGCGGCTTCACGTAGACGGTGTCACCCATGTTCGGCATCGTGCGCCGGTCGGTCCGGACCACGAACCGCTCGGAGGTGCCGTCAATCGTGGCGGTGCCGTAGATGTTCGCGTCCGAGCCGAGGTCCTCGACCAGTTCGACGACGACCGGCAGGCCGCCCTCGGTCGGGCTGACCAGGTCGCAGTCCTCGGGGCGGAAGCCCACGGTGACCTTGCCGTTGCCGCCGTCGGCCTTGGCCGCCTCGACCTGCTCACGGGTGAGCGGGACGATCAGCTCGGCGAAGTTGGCGCCGCCCTCGGTCAGCGGCACGGTCTTGATGTTCATGGCCGGGGAGCCCATGAAGCCGGCGACGAAGACGTTCGACGGGGTGTCGTAGAGCGCACGCGGGGTGTCGACCTGCTGGAGCACACCGTCGAGCATGACCGCCACCCGGTGACCCATGGTCATGGCCTCGACCTGGTCGTGGGTGACGTACACGGTGGTGATGCCGAGCTTGGCCTGCAACGACGCGATCTGGGTACGGGTCTGCACCCGGAGCTTGGCGTCGAGGTTCGACAGCGGCTCGTCCATGAGGAAGACCTGCGGCTCGCGGACGATCGCCCGGCCCATCGCGACCCGCTGGCGCTGACCGCCGGAGAGCGCCTTCGGCTTGCGGCCGAGGTAGTCGTCGAGCTGGAGCAGCGCCGCCGCCTCCTTGACCCGACGGTCGATCTCCGCCTTCGAGGTCTTGCGGAGCTTCAGCGCGAACGCCATGTTCTCGTAGACCGTCATGTGCGGGTAGAGCGCGTAGTTCTGGAACACCATCGCGATGTCCCGGGCCTTCGGCGGCAGGTGGGTGACGTCGCGGTCGTCGATGAAGATCGAGCCGTCGTCGACGTCCTCCAGGCCGGCGAGCATCCGGAGGCTGGTGGACTTACCGCAGCCGGAGGGGCCGACCAGGACGAGGAACTCGCCGTCGCCGATCTTCAGGTCGAGCTGGTTGACCGCGGGGCGTTCGGTACCCGCGTACACGCGGGTGGCCTTGGAATAGGTGACCGTAGCCATGGTGGAGCGCTTCCTTTCACCGGCAGGAACGTGCCGGACGATCCGAGTGAAGGAGCCACCGGTGCGGGGGGCCGCGCCGGTCCGGACGACCCGCCGACGGCCACTGGGGTGGTTGGCGTGTCGTCCGTGTTACGCCACGGTAATCCGCTCCGCCCACCCTGCCAAGGTCAGAGGCGTACGGAGAGATGCGAACGACTCACATTTCGGGCATTGGGGTACGTTGGGTCATCAACAGGCGGCCGGGGGTAAGCGAAGTTCGCCACCCACGACCGTGGCGTCGCTGGGATCGCAACCGCACTGGCTATGCTGACCCCCGGAACACTGCCCCTGTAGCTCAGCTGGCCAGAGCACCCGCCTTGTAAGCGGGATGTCGCCGGTTCGACCCCGGCCGGGGGCTCCAACACCGCCAGCAGGGACCTCCCTGACTGGCCCGTACCCCGGGGCGGGTCGAGCGACGTTACCTGCCCCATACCTCGTCTTCGTCGCTGAGACGGCTCAGTGCGGCGCGGAACTGGAGGTGGAGTGCGGAGCCGACCGGCACGGTGATTTCGCCCTCCTCGGCATCGACGTAGAGCAGCACCTCCACGCCGGTGTCCTGGTACGCCTCGACCCCGGTGTCGCCCACCCGGGTCCAGATCCCGTGCGGGATCGTCTGCGTATCCATGGAACTTCCGCCAGTGGTCACCTCACCAACATAGGTCGGCTGCGCCTGACCCGCTGCTGGATGCGCGTGATCGGGTCCGCTGCCAATTTCGGACGGGTCGGGATGTCGAATCGATCGGTAGCCTTTGGGGATGCATGACCTGCCGAAGGCCCAATTCGCCTTTCCCGGGCCACTGCGCGACCAGCTGGTCGCGGCCATCCTGAACGGTACGAAGACCTCGACCACCGGACTGGAAATCGACTACCAGCTTGAACAGGATCCACTGCCGGCTGCCGGGCAACGGAGTGCGGTCGTCGACTTGGCGGACCAACCGGAGCGTTTTACGGTCGTGGAGCGGTTCTGACGTGGCCTATCACTACCTCACCTCACCGACTCTGGCCCGGGTGCCGGACCTGCTCGACTTCGTTTCCGCCCGGACGGGTGAGCCGAGTCCGGGCACCAGTCACCGGCTCACCGCCTACTTCGTGCACGACAGCGGTGACGACGGTTTCCTGCGGCACACAAACGTGGTCGCGCGTGCCCAGAGGGGGCTCTCCGCCCGCCTGGTCCGCAACGCGGACTACCTGGCGGCGAGCGTACGCATTCCCATCTTCTCCGCCGCGTTCGTCGCGGCGATCGGGTCGGAACTCGACCGGGACCTGGAGTTTCACCGCTGTGTGGTGCGCTGTCAGTCCGAGGAGTACGACGACTACTCCGTTGCCCGGGTGAAGACCGTGCTGCCGTTGATCGACGAGGCCCGGTCCCGGCAGCGCCCGTCGGCCGGTGGCGGGTCACCGATCCTGGCCGAGCCCTTCTACCGGGAGGAGTACGCCAACCAGTTCCTGATCGCCCGCGATGCCCGCTACCGGACCATGGTGTGCAGTCCACGCCTGGTGGAGCTGGTGCAGGCTCATCGACTGAAGGTTCGGTTCACCGCCACCAACTGATCGTGCGCCTCACCGGCTGATCGTGCGCCTCACCGGGCGAAACCGTTGACGGCGAAGTCGTCGCGGTGCCGCCAGGACGCTTCGGTGCGGACGTGCTGTGGGCGTACCCATTTGGCGACCCGGAGGCCGAACTCGGCCTCCGGGATCGGCGCTGCCGTGCGCACGACGAAGCCCTCCGAACCGGCGGCGTCGCGCTGCCGCGACCAGGTCGCGCGGGCCGTGGCCAGGTCGGGGCCGCGATGGAGTACGGGCACGAGCGGCAACTCCAGCAGGGTCGCCCACTCGACGGTCTCGTCCCAGCTCCGGAGCGTGTGCGTGGCGTCCCAGACCGCGAAGACCAGGAAGACACCGGGCAGATCGGTGTACGCCACACTGCGCCGGGCCCACATCGACTCGCCGCAGATCCGCCAGCCGGTCGGGATCTCGTGTGCCACCCGTGCCCAGAGCGCTTTCGCCGGCCGGTCCCAGGGGTGCGTGCCGGAGTCGACCGAGCGGGCGTACATCAGGTCACGGGTGAAGGTGACGTTGCCGCCGTCCATTTTCTCCGTCACCACCAGTTCGCCGGTGAGCCCGTCAAGGTTGGTGAGGATCCGGTCGTCGCTGGTCGCGCCCGGGGAGTCCGGCAGGTGGTGGGTACGCGGATACTTGCGGGCCGGCGCTAGTTCCGGCTCGTCGCGCACCGGCAGATCGTGGCATACGTGAGGTGCGGCGGGCAGCTCGATTATGAGGGTGATTCATGACTATATGCACCGAACGGGGGATAGCGGCGATTCGTTCACCCCTACCAGACTGACCTGGTGGAACGCCCACTGACGGCAGTCATGTTGGCCATCGGAGTGCTGCTCGGCCTGACGGTCGGGATCGCGTACGCCGTCGCCCGCCGCTCCTGGGTCGACTACCGCAAGACGAAGGCGAGCGTGCCCGGGATGCGCAAGGCGGCCTGGGGACTGATCCGGATCGTGGCGAGCAAGGGCGGCATCGTCCTGCTGCTCTGCATCGCGGCGGCGAGCTGGGCCGCGACCAGCGACAACTGACCCCCGTACCGGCTGTCGGATTCGGCCGATACCACTGAGATCGCACCCATTCGATCCTCACTAGGATCTCGGCGTGATCATCATAAGACGGTCCATCGCAGTCCTGTTAGGACTACTGGCCGCCCTTACGCCACTTGGTATTCCGCCGGCATCCGCCGACGAACCCACCTCCGAGCCGCCCAAAGTGGAGCTTGTGCTCGACGTGAGCGGATCGATGCGGGCCAACGACATCGACGGCCGCACCCGGATCGCCGTCGCCCAACAGGCGTTCCACGAGGTGGTCGACGCGCTACCCGACGAAACTCAGCTCGGCATCCGGGTCCTCGGCGCCACCTACCCCGGCGACGACAAGAAGATCGGCTGCCAGGACACCCAGCAGATCGTGCCGGTCGGCCCGGTCAACCGGGAACAGGCCAAGGCCGCCATCGCGGGGCTCCGCCCCACCGGCTTCACCCCGGTCGGACTCGCGCTGCGCGGCGCCGCACAGGACCTCGGCACCGGCGGCACCACCCGACGGATCGTGCTCATCACCGACGGCGAGGACACCTGCGCCCCGCCCGACCCGTGCGAGGTCGCCCGCGAACTCGCCGCCCAGGGCACCCACCTGGTCGTCGACACCCTCGGTCTGGCCCCCGACGAGAAGGTACGCAAGCAACTCGTCTGCATCGCCTCCGCCACCGGCGGCACGTACACCTCCGCGAACAGCGTCGAGCAGCTCAGTGGCCGGATCCGACAGTTGGTCGACCGCGCGAACGACACCTACACCGCCACCCCGGCGCTGGTCACCGGCACCGGCGAGTGCGGCAACGCGCCGATCCTCGCCCCCGGCGTCTACTCCGACCGGGAGAAGTTCCAGGAACACCGCTACTACCGGGTACCGGTCCGGGCCGACCAGGAGCTGCGCGCCTCGGTGAGCGTCGCCCTCGACCGCCCGCTCAACCGTGACTACGGCGTCCTGCTGCGCGCCACCGCAGCCGACGGCCGCGAACTCGTACGCGGAACGGACGCCGGCAGCGGTCGTACGGACGTGCTCTCCACCGGCCTGCGCTGGTCGGCCTCGGAGCCGGACGAGCCGACCGAGGAGCCCAGCGAGGAACCGGCCGAGGGCACGACCCTGATTGTCCCGACGCCCACCGTCTGCCTGGTGGTCAGCAACTCCTTCTCGGGACAGAACACCGCCGCCCAGGTTCCCGGCATGCCGGTTGAGCTGACCATCGACGTGGTCGACTTCTCGCCCGCGCCGAACAGCCCGGGGCTGGGCCGCGGCTGGGTCCTGCTGTTGCTGCTGACCGTCGCCGGCCTGCTCACCGGTCTGATCACCGGCTGGTTGACCCGCTGGTGGGTCGCCACCTGGAGGGAGAACTGATGGCCCGCAACCAGACTCCGACGGCCACGGCGGGTACGGCCACCGCGCTGCGCCTCGGTGCGACGACGCTTGCCGTCGCCGCTGGCCTGCTACTCCCGGCCGCCGGCCTGTTGCTCCCGGCCGGCGTGGCGGAAGCCGCACCGGCGTCACCGCTGCCGACCCCCTCACCGGGCGCGGTCACGGTCACCAAGGCCGGCACCTCGTTCCTCACCGCCACCGGGATCGCCGCCGGTCAACCGGTCAACGTCGCCGCCTCCACCGGCGACTACCTGTACTGGTCGTTCACGGCCGAAGCCGGTCAGACCAACGACGTCGCGATCAACGTGACGTTGCCGCCGTCGGCGGACCGGCACGGCCAGTCGACCTGGACGGTCGACGTCTTCGACGGGCTGCGCCGCCGGCAGGCGTGCACCGCCGGTGCCCAGACCCCGACGGTCGCGGCGACCGAGAGCACGGTGGCGCTCAACTGCACCCTGCGCCAGGTCCGCTCGTGGGCCGAACCGTGGTCCGGGGACCCGCTGCCCGGCACGTACTACGTCCGACTCGCCATCAGTGACCTGCCGGAACAGGACCTGGGCCTGCCGATCCAGGTGGGCCTGGTGGTCAGCGCGGTCGACGACGACAACATCACCCCGGAGGACGGCGACCTCAAGACGCCGCTCGTACCGGCGGTGAAGCCCGGAGCGATCCTGCCCGAGGGAGGTGCCGCGCCGACGCCGAGCACCAGCGCCAGTGCGGATCCCGCCGCCCAGGCCGCGAACGAGGACGACGGCTTCTTCTTCGGCTGGTTCGACGGCTGGTTCGACGGCTTCTCGTCCCGGTGGATCTGGACCTCGGCCGGCGGCGTACTGGCCGCGGTTGCCGGGGTGGTCGGCTTCGCCCTGACCCGCCGCCCCCGCCGCCCGGTGGTCCGCTAGATGTAAGGAAGGGCCCCTAGTACAACGGAATCCGATAACAAGGGGCCCTTCCTTAACACCTCACGGTTCCTGACGGAAGAGGCCACCACCGCCGTACTTGCGGTGGGCGGCCTGCTTGGAGACACCGAGCGCCTCGGCGATCTGCGCCCAGGACGCGCCGGCCACCCGGGCCCGGCGGACCAACACCGCCTCCATCCGCTCCACCCCACGGCGCAACTCGGCCGCAGCGCGCAGACTTTCCAACGGCTCCGGTCCCGCACTGAGCCTGAGCAGCTCCTGGAGCGGTTCGTCCGGCACGCCGTCAATATACGCTGACGGACGGTACCCGGCCGATTCTTGTCGGCGCCGATTCTTGTCAGCGGCCGGGCAGCGAAAGGAGAGTTCGGTGACCGCCCCCGCGCGCGACACCACGCCCGATCGACGTGCACCCCGATACCTGCGCGGGCTGGATCCGGTGGCGGACCATGAGCGGATCTACCGCCACATGGTGATGCGCGAGTTCTGGCCCGAGGCACGGGTCGGCCTGAACCTGGCCTTCTACCGCACGTACGCGGTGCCGTCGATCGCCCGGCTGCTGCTCGCCACGGGTGAGCTGACCGGCCGTCCCGTCAAGCGCGCCTACGACACCGGCGCCATCATGTACGAGCTGATCGCCCACGGGATCGACCACCCGCGCGGCCAGCGCGTCCTGACCATGCTGAACCGGATGCACCGGGTCCACGGCATCAGCGACCCCGAGTACCGGTACGTGCTCGGCACGCTGGTGTTCGTACCTGGGAGGTGGATCGACCGGTTCGGCCCGCGTCCCCTGACGCGGACGGAGCACGAGGCGACCTTCCAGTTCTACCGCCGGGTCGGTGCCGCGATGCACATCCCCGACATCCCGCCGACCCTCGCCGCGTTCGAGGCCGAGTTCGACGAGTTCGAACGGGTCAACTTCGGTTTCGACCCGGCTGCCAGCACCCTGATCCTGGCCACCAAGGACCTGATGGCGCAGCGGCTTCCCGCCGCCCTGCGTAACGTCGGATGGGCCCGCCGGGCCATGGCCGCCGCTACCGACACCATGCTCGACCCGCCGGTGCGCACCGCCCTCGGCGTCCCCGAACCCTCCCGGGCCGTCGAGATGGCCGTGCACGGACTGCTGCGGTTGCGGGGACGGCTGCGCCGGTTCGCCACCATCCCCGACCGTGACCTCTGGACTCCCGGTCAGCCCAACGCGGCCTACCCCGACGGCTACACCCTGGACCAACTCGGACCGGACCGACCGGCGCCGGACCGCGCGGACCGGTAGATCCTGCCCGCGACGCGGACCGGTAGATCCTGCCAGCGACGCGGACCGGTAGACCCTGCCAGCGACGCGGACCGGTAGACCCTGCCCGGGGGCGGGACCGAACGGCCCGCGCCCCGGGACAGGAGGCCGGCGGGACCCCGAATCCCCGCCGGCCGGTCAGCGGCGTACCGGTCAGAGGCGTACCAGCGTCGCCCAGCCCGGGACCGTCGGCTCGTACCGCAGCGGCATGCCCGCCTCGGCCGGCGTACGGTCGCCCTTGCGCTGGTTGCACGCGTAGCAGGCGGCGACGGTGTTCTTCCACGTGTTCCGTCCACCCCGGGAGCGGGGGAGGACGTGGTCGATGGTGGTCGCCCGTCCGTCGCAGTACGCGCACCGGTGGCTGTCCCGGACGTGTACCCCTGACCGGGACCAGGCCGGGCCGGAGCTGAACCGCCAGCGGGTGACGACGTACCGCAGCAGCCGGACCACCCGGGGCATCGGGAAGACCCCGATCCGCCGGTCCGGCTCGGCCTCGTGGATCTCGGCGACCCGGCGGCAGAGCATCCGGATCGCGTGCTGGACACTGACTTTGTGTAGTGGGCCGAGGTCGGCGTTGATGACGAGCACCGCGTCCACCGGGTCCTCCTTCCGATTCGGAAATCCACAGGTACGACCGGCTGGGCGCTGATCGACCGACGACTAATCCGGGATCCGGGGCGACCGAAACAGAAAGCCGCCCTTCTCCCTGTCTGCTGGGGGCGGGCGGCGCGGCGTCATGTCGTTTTCGACGTCAGCCGCGAAGCCTGCTCAGCTCGTGTTCTGTCCTGTCCTTACGCCAACACGTCAACCGATCGGCGCCGACCGCAACGATGGCGAGCGGTCGGAACCGCCGCATCGCACCATTGCCGTACGCCTTCATGGCTGACCCTTCGATCGGGTGGATGACCTGACGCGCTAAACGGTAATTGTGTCCACCCGTGACCGCCAACGGATTTGATCAGTTTCCGTCCCGAAGCGCGGTCGAAAACCCTGTTCCGTCCGGCAGTGCCGCCGGTCAGCGGCGGAGCCGCCGGTCAGCGGCGGGCGAGCAGGCCGCGTGGGCGTACGGACCAGATCGGCTCGGGTGCGGTGCCGTACCGGCGCAGGATCTGGTTCGCGGCCAGGATGCCGGTGACGGCGGCCCGCTCCATCAGCGCGCTCGGCACATCGGTCGCCCCTCCGGTGCCGGCTCGGATCCCGTCGCCGGCGAGGAAAAGCCCTTCGGCGTCGGTGACCACCGCCGGACGGTCACCGTGACCCCCGGGACGGAACGAGGGTGCCTGCCGCTCCACCCGGGCCCGCAGTTCGACCACCGGCAGCCTCGCCACCTCAGGCCAGAGTTCGGCCAGTTCGGCGCGCATCCGCTCGGCCAGCTCGGTCGCGGGCAGATCCGGCGCGCAGGCGTACGCGTGCAGTTCCAGCACCGACCCGCCGGTCTCCCCGGCCCAGCGCCGCGCTCCGGCCTCCAGCCGGTGGTAGAGCGTCACCGAGTCGAGCGTCGGTTGCCGGGACACCCCGCTGAACACCGCCCGGTCCGGGGCCACGTCGCCGGCCAGCCAGAAGCGCGCCACCGCGTACGGCGGCCCGGGTTCCAAAGCGGCGGCCTGGCCGGCCAGGCGGGGCGCCTCGGCGGCGAGTTCCGGCGCGGCGGCGAGGAGCGTACGCAGGGCTGGCGGGTCGACCGCCAACACCAGCGACTGCGCCCGGTGTTCCGCACCCCCGGCGATGACCCGCCAGCCGCCGCCCGCGTCGGCACCACGACCGATCCCGGTCACCGGCTCACCGGTCAGCACCTCGGCACCGAGCCGCCGCAGGTGGCGGGCGAGTGGGCGCCAGATGGCCGAGTCGTAGTCCCGCCCCGGTGCGTCGAAGGCCAGTCCCTCCGGGTTGCCGAGCAGGTAGAAGTGGAAGTTCGCCACCAGCTCCGCAGCCGACATGTCGTGCGCGTGGTTGAAGAACGAGTGCGCGAAGACCTCGAAGAGCATCGCCCGCGTCCGGTCCGGTAGCCGCAGCGAATCGAGCAACTCCTGGGCGCTGACCCGGTCCAGGTCCAGGTAGGTGCGCTCCGGGTGGTACGCCAGCAGCGGCAGCGCCGCCTCCCCGTCCATCGTGCGCAGGTCCCGCAGTCGCAGGCTCGGGCTGCGCATGATCAAGGCCAACAGGTTCAGCGGCGGCGTGCGGGGCAGGCGGGCGAACTCCTCAGACGGCCAGTCCGCAGAGAGGACCGGATAACCGGCCACCGGTTTCAGTAGCCCGAGCGGCGGGTCGATCCGGCGCAGGATCGACCGCCAGTTGTAGTACTGCCGGAAGAAGGCGTGGAAGCCGTGGTCGACGTACTGCTCGGTGCCGTCGGCGAGCGTTTCCGGCCAGGAGGCGAGTCGCCCGCCGAGCGTCGGTTGGGCCTCCAGCACGGTCACCCGTACCCCGCGTTCGGCGAGCACCACGGCGGCGCAGATGCCGGCGATTCCGCCGCCGACCACCAGCGCGTCCACCCCGTCCGGTACGCGCGACGTACCGCCCGCGCCGCCTTCGGCGTCGACCCGGACCGGCCGCACACCCAGCACCCGCCCCACCAGCCCCATAAACCCCATCCTCCGCTCCGGGGGTAAGGAAGGGCCCCTTCTTATCGTTTTTTGTATAGGAAGGGGCCCTTCCAAACCAAGGCTAGGAGGGTTGCGGCGGGCAGGCGGGTGGGCGGTCGGAGGGGGGCCAGACGTAGGGGAGGTCCGGCGGCAGGTCGCCGAAGATGGGGCGGTAGAAGTCGGGGTCCTTGCGCAGCAGCGACACCCGGTGACTCAGGTGCAGGTCCTCCTGACCCAGCCACGGTGGCAGGTCCCCGGCGGCGGCCAGTTCGGGCTGGGTGCGTACCTGGTCGGTGCCGCAGGCAGCGGTGAAGTCGACGACGAGGGTGGTCGCGACGGTGTCGCCCCGGCCGGTGGCGGACCAGACGTCGCAGACGTCCAGCCCGTACCGGACCAGCGCCTCCTCGTACCCGGCCCACATCTTGACCGCCGGGTGGTGCCGCCAGCCGTACCGTGGCCAGGTCAGCGCCCGCAGCACCTGGAGTGCCTCCACCCGCTGCTTGCCCAGTCGCCGGGGGTCGAGCGCCCGGGCGGTCGCCCGGAAATCCGAGTACGGGAGGAAGGTCTGCATCCCACCGCACTACCCGTGACGGGTGCCCGCATGCGTGCGGCGCCACGGAGCTTGTGGATCATCAGCGGGCGGCGAACGGTGATCGTGGTGACTACGATCCGGGCATGGCGGATCAGTGGCGTAACCGGGCGCGACGCGCGGTCGAGACCCGACTCCGCGACGGGCTACGGGCCAACGAGAACCGCCCCCACTACGTTGTCTGCGGCCAGAACGACCTGGTCGTGCACCTGGTCAACGCGCTGCTCGCCGAGTCCGTACGGGTGACCGTGATCGTTCCTCCGCACCGTCGACCGGAGGGTCCGGACATCCGCGCGATCCGTGGCATCCGGGTGGTCGTGGCCGAGCGGCTGGACGAGGAGTCCTTCCGGTCGGCCGGACTGGTCGGCGCGGACGGCCTCGCCCTGATGCACCAGGACGATGTCGGCAACATCCACGCGGCGCTCTGCGCCCAGGCGGTCGAGCCCCGGCTCCGGCTGGTGCTGCGGATGTTCAACACCGGGCTCGGCAACAGCGTACGGCCGCTCTTCGCCGACTGTGCGGTCCTCTCCGACGCCTCGATGGCCGCACCGACCTTCGTGGCGGCGGCGCTCGGCGAGCCGACGCCGACCCACTTCCGGTTCCGTGGCCGCACTCTCGTGGTGGCCCGGCGCAAGGACGTACGCCCGGAGCATGTGGTGTGCGGCCTCGCCGACACCGACGACGCCCGCCAGGTGCGGCTGCTCCCTTCGGACCAGACGACGGCGGACCTGGTGCTGGCCGAGGCGACCGGGCAGCCGCCCGGCACCGAGGTCGCGGCCCGGCGGATCATCCGCGCCCGTCGCCGGAAGCAGCGTCCGAGCGCCGCGATCTGGCGAGCCGTACGCTCCTTCGCCACCCGCAAGATCGGGATCGCCACCCTGGCGGTGCTCGCGGTGATTGTCATCTCCGGCTCGCTGCTGGTCCGTGCCGGCGGGGTCTCGGTCTGGCAGGCGCTCTACGTCGCACTGGTCACCACCATCAGCGGCGCCGACCCAGACCCGGACAAGACACCATCGGCGCAGCTCATGCAGGTGGTGCTGAACCTGGCCGGGCTGGCACTGATTCCGTTGATCACCGCTGCGGTGGTCGACGGCATGGTGAACGCCCGGCTCGCGTTGGACGACGGCCGGCTGCGCAGCCCGCGCAACGGGCACGTGGTGGTGATCGGGCTCGGCAACGTCGGCACCCGGGTGATGGCACAACTGCACGACCTCGGCATCGAGGTGGTCGCGATCGACAAGGACCCGCAGGCGCGCGGGGCGTCGCTCGCCCGCCGGCTGAACGTCCCGCTGATCGTCGGTGACGGTGCCCGGGAGGAGAACCTGGAGGCCGCCTCGGTCGCCACCTGCCAGGCCCTGGTGGTGGTCTCCACCGACGACGTGACCAACCTCCAGGCCGCGTTGAACGGCCGGGCGATCAAGAACGACCTGCGAGTGGTGCTGCGTCTCTACGACGGTGACTTCGCCGACCGGATCCAGAACTCGTTCAACATGAACATCTCCCGGAGCGTGTCCTACCTGGCCGCGCCGTCGTTCGCCGCCGCACTGCTCAACCGCCAGGTGATCGCGACCATCCCGATCGACCGGCACGCCCTGCTGGTCGGCGAGGTGCCGGTTGCGGCCGGGTCGTCGCTGGTCGGCCGGGCACTCGCCGAGGTGGACCAGACCGCCGGGGTACGGGTGATCGGGCTGACCCCGGTCGGCCAGCCGGTCCTGAACTGGTCCCCGGCACCCGCTCAGCGACTCGCGGTGGGGGACCAACTCGTGGTGGTGGTACGCCGGGCGGCGCTCAGTGCCCTGCTCAAACAGGCGAGCCCGCCGCTGGCCGACCCGGAGCCACCGGCACTGCCGACCCAGTCGCGTTTCCCGACCGCCGGTCCCGGCTGACGGACGGATCGTCGGCCGGCTAGTCGCCTAAGGGAACGACGCACCGCAGGTCGTTCGGTTGGAACAGTGGCTCACCGAGCGTGGATGTCGGTGACGAAGCTCGTCCACGCCGAGCGCACGAAGGTGAGCACGGGCCCATCCGGGTCTTTGGAGTCGCGTACGGCGATGGTCTGCGGTAGTTCGGCGATCTCGACGCAGTTGGTGTCGGAGCCGCTGCGGCTGGACTTGCGCCAGACCACGTCGCCGAGATCCGCAGCGACCATCAGGGCCTCACTCTCGCTCGTGCTCGGTTGCGACGCGCGCAACGAACTCGACCGATCTGGCCGGGCTGAGCGCCATCTTCGTCAGCTTATCCGCCGCGCGGCGGAAGGCATCCACCTGCGCGGGCTCCTCCAGGAATTGGCTCGACATCCGGTGCTCCAGGTGCACGACGGCCGGGTCACGGACGAAGTCGAGGATGACGAACGGACCGTCCACGCCGATGTGTCCGCCGACGCCGAACGGCAGCACGGACAGCGTCACGCCGGGCCGCTCGGCGGCCTCGGCCAGGTGGCGGAGCTGCCGGGCCATCACCCGTGGCCCGCCGAGCACCCGGCGTAGGGCGGACTCGTCCACGATGACGTGCAGTTCGGGTGGTTCGTCGCGGGAGAGGATCGCCTGCCGTCCGAGCCGGGCGGCGACCCGGATCTGGGCATCCGCATCGGGCACGTCGCAGGCGCGCATGATCGCCTTGGTGTAGTCGGGGATCTGGAGCAGGCCGGGCACGAGCATCGGCTCCCAGTTGACGATTCGGGTCGCCTCGGTCTCGAACCGGATGAACGTACGCGACCACGGTGTGAGCCCGGAGCCGTACGTCTCCCACCAGCCCCGGTCCTTGCCCCGCTCGGACATGGCGAGCAGGCGCTTGCGTTCGTCCCCGATGACGCCGTAGACGACGAGCAGCGAGGCGACATCCTCGGGCGGGATGCCCTGCTGGCCGGTCTCCATCCGGGACAGTCGGGACGCCTGCCAGCCGAGCTGGGCACTGACGGCTGCACCGGTCAGGCCCTTGGCCTTGCGCAGTTGTCGCAGCTCACCGCCGAGTCCACGGCCGACAACGGTCGGTGCGCTCTGCTTCGGCATGTCCGCTCGCCTCCACCATCAGGTATTGACATCCGTACGCCAGGACGCCAATCTAATCGCAAATTGCGATGCCAAGCAACCTCGTGGTGATCAACTGCGTGAGGAGTGTCAACATGAGCGATCTCAAGCCGTCCCGGTACGCGCCGCCCTGGGCGCATCCGTACGACCCGGCAAACTCGCCGGGACCGATCGAGTCGGTGGTGGAACGATTCCGTCGCGGTCGCCCGGAGGAGCCGCAACCGAGTGAGGCCGAGGTCGAGGCCGGTCGCTACACGATCGTGCTGGTGCCGCCGGAGGCCGCCGAAGTGATCGGTTACGACCGCAGTGACGCGGGGCTGCGGATGTTCCGCGACGGCGACTGGGACCACAACCCGGGTGACCTGGACGAAGCGGTCGACATCATCCAGGAAGCCTGCGGTGAGCCGATCACCCTGGTCGAGCACCATTCCGACCTGACCTACTGGACCGCCCGACTGCGTCAACCCGCCGACTGAGCTCGGCCCGGCCGAGCCTGGTTCGCGGCGGGATCGACCTACTTCGCGGGTCCTTCCCGTGCGATTAGCCACCCATCAGGTTCAAGCGACGAGGTAGGTGGAGTCGTCGAATTCGGCGGTGACGCGAAGCCTTCCGCCGAGGGCTTCGACGTAGGCGCGGAGAACGGACACGGACACGGTGTCGAGCTTGCCGCGCTCGACGTCCGAGACGCGGGGACCGGAAACTCCCATCACCTCGGCGACTTCTCGCTGGGTGAGAGAGCGGTTCCGTCTTACCTCGGCAAGGCGGAACGCGTGGATCTCGTCGTCCAGGCGTTGTTGACCGGCGGCACGCTCGGCATCGGTACGGATCGGATGGCCGGCGGCGCGGCGGGTTTCCTCGGCGCGGCGCTTGGCCTCTTCCCACGGGATCGCACTCATTGGTAGTTCCTCGTTTCCAGTTCGGCCAGGTGGGCGAGCAGCACTGCTCGTCGGACCGGGTCGAAGACGAACAAGATACGAACCTCACTCGATCCCGTTGATCCTGGCCGCAACTCCTTCATGTTGTGGTGCTGAGAGTTTTTTTACTCTGTCCACGAGCGGGCGACCCAGGGTCGGCCCCTCCGCCGCCAGGCGGTCGATTGCGTCTTCGATCAGATCGGCTGTGCCGGGATCGTTCTTCGTAAGGTCGTTGAACCACTCCGCAACGTCTTCGACGAGCAGGATCTGCCATCCACCCACCAGGAAAGCTTAACCCCAGGGTTAAGTCGTCGCCAGTGGTTGGCTAGACGGACTGGATCGGTACGCCGAGCACCGCCTGTTCGTCCGGTCGGTGCACGAGTACGTCGGCCATGAACGACTGCACCGCCGGGGCCAGCCCGACGTCCCGCCCGGCCTCCTCGGAGAGCCGCCACCGGTGCTCGATGATCTGGACGAACAGCTCGGCCGGCTCCAGTTTGCGGCGCAGGTGGGCCGGGACGGCGCGTACGACGGGTTCGAAGACCTCGGTGAGCCAGCGGTGCGCGGACTGCTGTTCGTCCGACAGGTCGCTCTCGGCGCGGTAGGTGTCCAGGTCGTTGAGGAGTCGGCGGGCCTGGTTCTCCTCGGCGTCGAGTCCGGTCAGGCGGAGCAGCCGGCGGCTGTGGTAGCCCGCGTCGACGACCTTGGGGCGTACCAGGTAGCGACCATTGTCCACAAGGGACATCGCGACTTCGGCGACGTCGAAGCCCATCTCGTTGAGCCGCCGGATTCGGCCCTCGATGTCGTGCCGGTCGTCCCGTTCCACCTGCTGCTCGTACGTGATCTCGTGCCAGAGCCGTTCGTAGCGTTCCACCACCTGGTCGGCGACCTGCTCCGGGTCGATCGCCTCGTGCAGCAGTCCGGCGGCCTGGAGGTCGAGTGCCTCGCCGAAGATGTTCACCCGGGCGATCTCGATGTCCTCGCTGCGCTGCCCGTTGGAGAGCTGGTTGCGCAGCGCCCCGGTCTCCGCGTCGACCAGGTAGGCGGCGAACGCCCCGGCGTCGCGCCGGAAGAGGGTGTTCGACAGCGAGCAGTCGCCCCAGAAGAAACCGGTCAGGTGCATCCGTACGATCAGCGCGGCGAGCGCGTCGAGCAGCCGGGTCATCGTCTCCGGGCGGAGTGTGTGCGAGAAGAGCGCCCGGTACGGCAGTGAGAACTGCAGATGCTTCGTGATCAGTACGGGGTCGAGCGGTTCCCCGTTGTCGTCCTGCCGGTCGGCGACGATCGCCACCGCCTGCACCGACGGGAAATCGATCCGTTCCAGGGCGCGGAGTAGGTCGTACTCCCGTTCGGCGACCCGTTCGCCGGTTTCCTTGACCGCGTACACGGTGTTGGCAAGACGTACAAAACGTACGATATGCCGGGAAATACCCTGGGGAAGTGCCACCAAATGGTCAGCCGGCCACTCCTCCAGCGGCTTCGACCACGGTAGATCGAGCAGCGCCGGGTCCACGAGGGCCGAGGTGATGCGCACGGGGACAAGCATGCCGGCTCCGGACCCCACAACGCTCCCCACCGTGGCCCGTCACACACCCGCCCCGGCGGCCGGTGCGGATCCTGTGGAGAGGCCGGGGGGACAGTGTGCGCGGAACGGGGCACCGCGACCGGGCACGGTAGCTTGGGCGGGTGCGAGAGAGCGGACAGGGAACCGAGACGGTACGGCGGAGCTGGCCGCGGCTGCGTCCGGTCTACCCGGGTGGCTGGTGGCTCGACGTTCTGCTGCTCGCCGGACTGGCCGGACTCACCCTCGCCCTCGCCAACGGCCACCTCTACGGCGTCGACCAGGCCGTACGCGAATGGTCCGACGACAACCGCCCCGAGTACGCCTACTGGATCGCCCGGGTCTTCAACTTCCTCGGCCAGGGCGGCTGGTTGCTCACCCCGCTCGCCGCGATCCTCGGCATCCTCACCGCCCTGCGGTCCCGCTCGATCCGGCCGCTGCTCGTGGTGGTCGCCGCCTACGCGGCGACGTACCTCACCATCGGGCCACTCAAGATCTGGACCGACCGGGCCGCACCCACCTCGGACCTGCCGCCCGAAGAGTCAGTGAAGATCTTCAACAGCCACCTGCCGGCGGACGAGTACAGCATGTCCTACCCGTCGGGGCACGTCGCCAACGCGATCATCTGGTACGGCGCGATCGCCCTGCTCCTGGTCGCCCTCCTGCGTACACTGGGCCGCCCGCACCCGCCCGCGGCCCTGGCCCGGGTCATCCGGATCGCGCCCCCGCTGATCGTCTTCTGCACCACCACCTACCTGAGCTGGCACTGGATCACCGACAGCGTCGCCGGCATCCTGCTCGGCCTCTTCGTCGACCGGCTGCTCACCCGGATCCCCTGGGACGACCTGCCCCTCCCGGCTCTCCGTAACGGGATCGACCGACCCGGAGTGTTCACCTCCGCCCCCTAGTCTGCGGCTCGTGCAACGACAGCAGCCCACGACAGCCGCCCCCCTCGACCGGCGGCTCGGCGTACGCGACGCGGTGATCATCGGGCTCGGCTCGATGCTCGGCGCGGGCGTCTTCGTGGTCTTCGCCCCGGCGACCGCCGCCGCCGGCAGCGCCACCGGGCTCCTGACCGCACTCGCCGTCGCCGGTCTGGTCGCCTACTGCAACGCGGACAGCTCCGCCCGGCTCGCCGCCCGCTACCCCGAATCCGGTGGCACCTACGTCTACGGGCGGGAACGACTCGGTAACTTCGCCGGCTGGCTCGCCGGCTGGAGCTTCGTCGCCGGCAAGACGGCGAGCTGCGCCGCGATGGCGCTCACCATCGGCGCGTACCTCTGGCCCGGCCATGCCCGGCTGGTCGCCGTGGTCGCCGTCGTCGCGGTGACCGCGGTCAACCTCGGCGGTATCAGCAAGACCGCCCGCGCCACCCGCTGGCTGGTCGCGGCAACCCTGGCCGTGCTCGCGGCGGTCACCGTCGTCGGGCTGGTCACCGGGTCCGCCGACCCGTCCCGGCTCGTCGACAGCGCCGGCATCAGCGGGTACGGCGTACTCGGCGCCGCCGGCCTGCTCTTCTTCGCCTTCGCCGGCTACGCCCGGATCGCCACTCTCGGCGAGGAGGTACGCGAACCGGAGCGCACCATCCCGCGCGCGGTGCCGCTGGCGCTTGGACTGGTCCTGTTGGTCTACCTCGCGCTCGCCACGGTCAGCCTCTCCGTGCTCGGCGCCGACCGGCTCGCCGACTCGTCCGCGCCCCTGGCTGACGTGGTCACCGCCGCCGGACTACCCGGCCTCGCCTGGCTGGTACGCGTCGGCGCGGCGGTCGCCGTCACCGGCGTACTGCTGGCCCTGGTCGCCGGAATCGGCCGTACGGCACTGGCCATGGCCCGGCGCCGTGACCTGCCCGGTGCGCTCGCCGCCGTACACCCGCGTCGACGGGTGCCACACCGGGCGGAGTTGCTGGTGGCAGGGCTGGTGATCATCCTGATCAGCCTCGGGGACCTGACCACCGCGATCGGCTTCTCCAGCTGCACCGTGCTGGTCTACTACGCGATCACCAATGCGGCGGCGCTCACCCTCGGCCCCGATCCCGCCCGGCGGCTGCCCGTACGCCTGATCGCCCTGCTCGGCCTGGTCGGCTGTCTCACCCTCGCCGCGACCCTGCCCCCGACCAGCGTCCTCGCCGGCCTAACCGTCCTCGCCGTAGGCGCCCTCACCCGCACCCTCCTGCGCTCCCGCCACGGCTGAACGGAGGCGGGAGCGCGACGGAACCCGCGAGACGGTCAGGAGAGCCAGGTGCCGGCGCGCATGACGCGCAGGACCTGGAGGTTCTCGTCCAGTTCCACCAGGTCGGCGCGGAGGCCCGGGATGAGGGCACCGACGTGGTCGCCGAGGCCGATGGCGCGGGCCGGGGTGGTCGAGGCCATCCGGGTGGCGTCCGGCATGCCGATGCCGACGCCGACCGCCCGGCGCAGGGCGGCGTCCATGGTGAGGGTGCTGCCGGCGATCGCGCCGTCGCGGGTCAGCCGGGCCACCCGGTCGGCGACCGTGACCGTCTGACCGCCCAACTCGTACTCGCCATCGGGCATCCCGGCGGCGGCCATCGCGTCGGTGATCAGCGCGGACCGGTCCGCGCCGCCGACCGTGGCGGCGAAACTCAGTGTGCCGTCGTGCAGGTGCACTCCGTCGGCGACGAGTTCGCAGACCACCCCGGCCGCGCCGAGCAGCGCGAAGACCGGGCCGGGTTCGCGGTGGTGCGGCGTACGCATGCCGTTGAAGAGGTGGGTCGCGACGGTCGCCCCGGCCTTGATCCCGGCCATCGTCTGCTCGTACGTGGCGTCGGTGTGGCCGATCGCGGCGACGATGCCACGGGAGACGAGCATCCGGATCGCCTCCAGTGCGCCCGGACGCTCCGGGGCGATCGTGACCATGCGCAGAGCGCCGTCACCGATCTCGATCAGCTTGTCCAGCTCGTCCAGGGACGGGTCGCGGAGGAACTCCGGGTTCTGCGCCCCGCACCGGATTTCCGACAGGTACGGACCCTCGTAGTGCACCCCGGCGAGCACGCCCTCCTCAACCAGCGGGGCGAACGCGGCGGTGGCGTCCTGCATCAACTCGTACGGGGAGCTGACCAGGCTGGCCAGCAGGGTGGTGCTGCCGTGGGAGAGGTGAAACTGTGCTGCCGCTCGCGCCGCGTCGGCGTCGCCGGTGGTGAAACTGTGCCCGCCGCCGCCGTGGCTGTGGATGTCGACGAACCCGGGCACGATCCAGTTTCCGTCCCGGATCGACGGATACTCCGCGACCGCGGTGATCCGTTCGCCGCTGATCTCCACGCAGCCCTGCCGGACGATCCCGGTCGGGGTTACCACCTTGCCAGTCACGCGGTCGGTCACGAGGGCTCTCTCCAGCCTGTCAGGGGATGTGGTCGGCGCTACCGGTTTCGAGGTCGCCGATGGTGTCCAGGGCGAGCAGTGCGGCGCCGAGGCAGCCGGCCTCGTCGCCGAGCGCGGCCGGCACCAGTCGGGGTTCGCGGTGGAAGGTGAGTCGGGCGCGTAGCGCCGTACGCAGCGGCACGAGCAGGTCGTCGCCGGCCTCGGCCAGACCGCCGCCGACCACCACCACCGCGGGATCGTAGAGCGCCTGGGCGATCAGCAGCCCGTCCGCCAGCGCGTCGACGGTCTCCTGCCAGATCCGGCCGGCCAGTTCCTCGCCGCCCGCCGCCCGGCGGACCACCTCGGCGGCACTGACCCGATCTCCGGTGCTCGCGGAGCCCGCGAGTGCGGTGTAGCGGCGTCCGACGGCAGCGGCCGAGGCGACCGCCTCCAGACAGCCGATCTGGCCGCAGCCGCACGTCGGCCCGTCCGGGCGTACGACGATGTGGCCGAGTTCGCCGGCCGCGCCGTGGGCGCCGACGAAGGCCGTACCGTCGATGGTGAGCGCGGCGGCGATGCCGGTGCCGATGGCTACGAAGAGGACGTACCGGTCGCCCCGGCCGGCGCCGAGCCGCGCCTCCGCGATGCCGCCGACGCGTACGTCGTGGCCGAGCGCCGAGGGCAGCCCGAGCCGTTCGGTGACCAGGTCCCGCAGGGG
This sequence comes from Micromonospora sp. NPDC050417, assembly GCF_044458865.1. NCBI lineage: Bacteria > Bacillati > Actinomycetota > Actinomycetes > Micromonosporales > Micromonosporaceae > Micromonospora > Micromonospora sp. NPDC050417. The sequence goes on along the minus strand of NZ_JBITIH010000010.1, from coordinate 185,288 downwards.
TACGTCACGGAAGCCGAGGTTCGCCGACCAGACCGCCACCCCGGCCGCCTGGTCCACCACCCCGGGGACCGCGATGCCGACCGCCACCGGGGCGAGCCCGTCGGCGCGCGCCCGACCGGCCAGGCCCTCGGCGACGGCGAGAATGGTCTCGACCACCTCCGCCGGTCCCCGGTCGGCGCCGGTCGGGTGGCGTTCGCTGTGGTGGGTGGAGCCGTCCGGCCGGACCAGGGCGGACTTGATGCCGGTCCCGCCGACGTCGAGCGCGATCACCACGGTGGGGTGGGCGGGCTCGGTCGACGGGACCGTCGGGAGAACGTCCGTCACGCGAGCACCACGGACCTGGTCAGGTTTCGTGGCGCGTCGGGGTCCAGGCCACGGCTGGTGGCCAGGGCCACCGCGAAGCGCTGGGCAAGGATCAGGTCGGCCATCGGGTCGAGCGGGGTACGCCCGGCGGCCCAGTCGCCGAGCACGGTGTGGGTGCCGTTGGTGCGGCTGTGTACGAAGGCGGCACCGGTGCTGGCGATCTCCTCGGCCAGCCCGTCCGGGATCTCGCCGAACGCCCAGACCATCCGCCCGGGGCCGGCGATCGCGAACGGACCGTGCCGGTAGTCCATTGCCGGGTACGCCTCGGACCAGAAGGTGGCCGCCTCCCGGCACTTCAGCGCGGCTTCCTGCGCGAGTCCGATGGTCCAGCCACGGCCGAGGAAGGTGGCCTGCTCGATCATGCCCGGGTCGACCGGGAGCGGGGCCCGTACGGCGACCTCCGCGTCGGCGGCCAGCGCGGTGAGGTTCTCGCCGAGGTGGGCGCGGAGCAGCGCCAGGGCACTGGTGGCGAAGCGGGTCTGCACCACCGAGCGTTCGTCGGCGAAGGGGAGGCGTACGTCGGCGTCGGCGAGGCCGACCGCGGGTGAGTCCGGGTCGCCGACGATGACCGTGGTCGCGGTCCGGCCCCGTACGGCGGCGAGCAGGTCGAGGACCTCGGTGGTGGTGCCGGAACGGGTGATCGCGATGATCCGGTCGTAGCGTCGTTCGGTCGGGAACTCGGACGCCTGGAACGCGTCGGTTTCGCCGTGGCCGGCGCGTTCGCGCAGGCCGGCGTAGGCCATGCCGATGAACCATGAGGTGCCGCAGCCGATCACGGCCACTCGTTCACCGGGTCGGGGCAGTGCCTGTGCCGACGGGTCGGCGAGTGCGGCTGCCCGCAGCCAACAGTCGGGTTGGCTGGTGATTTCCGCGTCGACGTACGCCATCAGGGCTCCTCGGTTGACGAGAATTGCTGCGCGATACCGTTCGTTCCGAGCGTCTTTCGCGCGTTATTCTGCTCGAAACATGTTCGACCTGGCAACTACAATGCGGCTTTGCGCAGAGCCGTTCTTTGCGCGACGGTAGTTTCGCGCACTAGTGTGCACGCAATCAATCACCGTACGTGCATGGAGGCTCGCGGTGGACCGGTACGCGAGATGGAACGCCCTGCTTGAGCTGTTGACTGAGAGCGGCCGGGTCAGTGTGGAGGATGCCGCCGCACGGCTGGACGTCTCGCAGGCCACCATCCGCCGTGACTTCGACCAGCTCGCCCAGCAGCAGATGATCAACCGGACCCGGGGTGGCGCGGTCGCCAACGGGGTGTCGTACGACCTGCCGCTGCGGTACAAGACGGCGAAGCACTCGGCCGAGAAGCAGCGGATCGGCACCGCCGCCGCGGCGCTGGTCGCTCCCGGCATGGTGGTCGGTCTCAACGGCGGCACCACGACCACCGAGGTCGCCCGCGCGCTCGCCGTCCGACCGGACCTCAACACCAGCGCCGACGGTTCGCAGTTGACCGTGGTCACCAACGCGCTGAACATCGCCAACGAGCTGTTGGTCCGTTCCCGGATGAAGGTGGTGGTGGCCGGTGGTGTGGTCCGGCCGCAGTCGTTCGAACTGGTCGGCCCGCTCGGTGGGGCGTTGCTGCGCGAGGTGACCCTGGACGTGGCGTTGCTCGGGGTGGACGCGATCGACGTACAGCTCGGCGCGGCGGCCCACCACGAGGGCGAGGCGTCGATGAACAATCTGATGGTGGCCCGCGCCAAGCGCGTGGTGATCATTGCGGACTCGTCCAAACTGGGCGGTCACGCCTTCGCCCGGATCTGCCCGGTGGAACGGGTGGAGACCCTGGTGACCGACTCCGGGGCCGACCCGGCGATCGTCGACGGGTTCCGGCAGGCCGGGGTGCACGTCATCACCGCTTGACGTTCTCCGCTGGCCTGACGTGCGGCAGGGTTTGTGGGCAAATGATGAGTTTCGGGTACTTACAGCAGGTTTGCCTGGTATACCGAGCAGGTCGGGCGAGCCCTAACCGTGGCACGGGAGGTCGGCGTTGACGGCCGTACTGGAGATCGAGGGTCTGCGAAAGACCTACCGAAGTAGACGCCGGGGCGTACGACACGCCCTCGACGGTTTCGACATGCTGGTCGAGCGAGGGCAGGTGCACGGCTTCCTCGGCCCCAACGGCTCGGGCAAGACCACCACCCTGCGTACGCTGCTCGGCCTGATCAAGCCCAACGGCGGCCGGATGGCGCTGCTCGGCCACGAGGTGCCGGCCGCCCTGCCCGAGGTCGCCGGCGCCGTCGGCGCGATCGTGGAAAGCCCGCAGTTCTTCCCCCACTTCACCGCCCGGGACACCCTCTCCCTGCTGGCCGGTGCCGGCGGGGTGCCCCAGCAGCGGGTCGCCGAGGTGCTCGAACTCGTCGGCCTGCGGGACCGCGCCGGCGACCGGGTCAAGTCGTACTCGCTCGGCATGAAACAGCGACTCGCGGTCGCCTCCGCGCTGCTGAAGAACCCGCGACTGCTGATCCTGGACGAGCCGGCGAACGGACTCGACCCCGGCGGTATCCGGGAGATGCGGGCGCTGATGCGCAACCTCGCCGAGTCCGGCATGACCGTGGTCCTCTCCAGCCACATCCTCGGCGAGGTCCAACTCATCTGCGACTCGGTCACCATCATCTCGCTCGGCCGACGGGTCGCCGCCGGACCGGTCGCCCAGGTCCTCGCCCAGCACGCCGGCAACGGCCTGCGGGTACGCCTGGAGGCCGTCAGCGACCTGCCGCTCGCCGCCGAGGCGTTGAGCCGGGCCGGCGCCGAGATCACCACCAACGACGACCACCTGATGGTGTACGGCGTCGAGCAACCGGCCTGGGTCAGCCGTACCCTCGCCGCCCAGAGCCTGTACGTGAGCGAACTGGCCCCGGTCACCGCCGACCTGGAGAGTGTCTTCCTCGACCTGACCGCCACCACACCGGTGCCCGGTCAGCACCGCCAGGTCGACGAGTCCGCGCTGGTCGGCGGCTCCGACCCGGACGCGAACGGATCCGGCGGCACATCGGGGAGCTGGGGAGTATGAACCTCTACACGACAGAGCTGCGCCGCATCTTCAAGCGCCGGCTCACCAGGATCATGCTCGTCCTGCTCGTCCTCGGGCTCGGCGGCATCGCCATCGCCTTCACCGCGAACAGCCACAAGGTCGGACCGGCGCAGGTCGCCGCAGCCGAGGCCAGGGCGGAGGCGGAGTACCAGCAGCAGGTGAAGTACCACGAGGAGTCCGTGCGTGCCTGCGAGGCGGCCAAGGCGGCCGGTGCGGGCACGGACCGGTACCCGCCGGACTGCGGGCGGGAGTGGACCCCGACCCGGGACAACTTCCAGGCCGAGTGGTTCATGCCGTACCAGTTCGACTTCCGCGACGAGTTCGGCAACTTCATCGCCATCTTCGCCGGCATCATGGCGCTCTTCGGCTTCGTCGTCGGCGCGTCGTACGTCGGCGCCGAGTGGCACAGCGGCGGGATGATGAACCTCCTGCTCTGGCGCCCGAAACGGCTCACCGTGCTCTTCACCAAGCTGGGCGCGCTGCTCAGCACGGTCCTCGGCCTCAGCCTGGTGCTCGGCGCTCTGTGGACGGCCGCGTTCTGGCTGATCGGCCGCTTCGACGGGGTGACCGGCAAGCTGACCTCGGGGGTCTGGCAGTCGTTCGCGCTCTCCGGACTCCGCGCGGTCGGCCTGGTGCTGGCTGTCGCCGCGATCGCCTTCGGGCTGGCCTCGCTGGGCCGGCACACCGCGATGGCGCTCGGCGTCGCGGTCGGTGTCACCGTGGTCAGCGAGATCGGCATCCGGACCGTGATGGCGATCATCGGCACCCCGTTCGGTGACCGGTACGTCCTCTCGACCTACGCGCTGGCCTGGTTCTCGAAGGAGTGGAAGCTCTTCGACTACAACGCCTGCAACTTTCAGCAGGGGCAGTGTGCCCCGGGGGAACTCGTCCTCACCTGGCAGGACTCCGGACTGGTCTTCGGCGTCGGTACGGCAGTCGTGCTCGCCGCCGCGATCTGGGCGATGCGCAGCCGCGACGTCACCTGACCGGCCCGACCTGACCTGACCGTCACCACCCGGTCGATTCCGCCCGGGTGGTGACGGTGTCGCCGTGGCGCCTGATGCGCTTGTGGCCAGGCGCGATTAGGCTGGTGGGGCCGTACGGCGGGTGCGGTTTCGCGAGGTCGGTGAGGAGCGCCATGAAGCCGGGTGCCGACGCTCCAGCCACCGACGACGACGGCCACGCCGAACAGCTCGCACCGCCGGTCGTACCGGGACAGCGGGTCGGTCCGGAACATCGGACCGCGCCCGATCAGGCCGATTTCGGAGCCGAAGATCCAGAACAGACCAGACCGGCCCCGGACGAATCCGCCGGAACCGGGCTCTCCGCACGGGAGCAGGAGATTCTCGCCTTCGAGCAGCGCTGGTGGAAGCATGCCGGCGCCAAGGAGCAGGCGATCCGGGACACCTTCGACCTCTCCGCGACGCGCTACTACCAACTCCTCAACGGACTGCTCGACAACCCGGCCGCACTGGCCGCCGAACCGTTGCTGATCGGCAGACTGCGCCGGCTCCGGGCCGCCAGGTCCCGTTCCCGCCGCCGTTGACGGCTTACTTCTCGTACGACTGGAGGCCGTTGCCGAGGGCGATGAAGGTGGGGGCCCACTCGCCAACGAAGATGCCCCAGCGGTCCGCACGGTCGATCTCCGCCCCCTTCTCGAACTGCTTGGACGCCAGCCAACAGCCGAATGACAGGGCGATACTCGCAAAACCGGCGATGTAGCAGTGGTCTGAACGTAGACCCATGTCGTGCAGCTTCCTCAGCATCTGGCCCCCCTCTCGCGGTGTTGTCACCCGGGCGCGGGCGGGCACACCGTCAGGTCCCTGACGTTACCGTCAGTAATGCTGAGTCGTTCTCGGGTTTCTCATATCCGTTGCCGGCACGTACTTTCGCCGATCGAACGGGTATTCCGCGTGGTGGGAAGGGACTCATTCGGTAAGGGCCCGCGGGCCCGCTCGGGTAGACATGGGTCAAGGCGAGATTTCTTCGACAACCCCTTCGACCGAGCGCAGCCCCGCTGCCTCGCGGCAGAGCCGGAGACCTCAGGATGATGCAGGTATGGTCCGCCTCGCAGGCGGCACCGGACCGACTGGCGAACGAGGATCACGTCTTCCAGTACGGCCAACTGGTCGGCGTGCTCGACGGGGCGACCGTGCCGGAGGGCTTCGACACCGGTTGCGTACACGGCCCCGCGTGGTATGTTCGCCGGCTCGCCGCGCGGATCGGCCTGGTCGCCGCCGACCAGCCCGGAGCCACCCTGATGGAGATCCTGGCCGGCGCGATCGACGCAGTACGCGGCGATCACGGCAACCGGTGCGACCTCGGGCACCCGGGCACGCCGTCATCGACCGTCTGCCTGATCCGGGAGGGCGCCGAGCATGTCGACTACCTGGTCCTCTGCGACAGTCCGCTCGTCGTCGACCTCGGCAGCCGGTTGCAGGTGATCACCGACGACCGGCTCGACACCACCATGGTCGGGATGAAGTCGGCCGCGTTCGCCGGCAAGGCGGGCGGCGAGGATACCGACCCGCAGGCCCGGTTCCGCCGCTCGGTGACCTGGCAGCGCCAGCAGATGAACACCCCGGGTGGCTACTGGGTCGCCGCCGCCGACCCGGACGCGGCGTACCACGCGATCGGCGGCGGGCTCTCGCTCACCGGCCCGGACCGGGTACGCCGAGCGGCGCTACTCACCGACGGCGCGTCGTACGCGGTCGACAAGCTGGGTCTCTTCGACTGGCACAACCTGCTCGCCCTGCTCACCTCAGAGGGGCCGAGCGAGCTGATCCGTCGCGTCCGGATCGCGGAGCAGGGCACCGCTGAGGGGCAGGATCGGCGCCGGTTCAAGCAGTACGACGACGCCACCGTCGCACTCTGCCGCTTCGACCGCTGACCGCCGCGCCCACCGGATGGTGGCCACCTTGGTTACGTACCGCAACCGTCGACGGTGGCGATCGGCCGATGGTGCCCCCAGAGGGTGGCCGAACCCGGGTTGCCGCGTCGGGTCCGGTAGCGCGCCGATCGACGCCCCCGTCCTCCCCTTGGTCACCGTGGGTAGGGCCGTTCAGCGTCTTGCGCGGGTTTTACCGGACAGGGCGTGACGGCGGAACGGCAACCCTTGCGCAAAGCGGTGGACGACTCGGGTTCGGGGCGGGAACACTCGCTTCGTGAGCAGCAACGTACGACTGACGCCGATCGACGAGCGGACCCTGGAGCCGTTGCTGTCCGTAGCCGCCGCAGAGGCGGAACCGGACGACGTGATGCCACCGGTCGACGCCCCGGCAGGCTGGTCGCACGCCCGCAGGGAGGCGTTCCGTGAGTTCCACCGGGCGAGGTTCGACGGCCTGACCGGCGCGACCCGTACCGCCATGTTCGCGATCATGGTCGGCGACGACGTGGTCGGCATGATTCGGATGACCTGTGACGGCCAGCCGACGACCATGGAGACCGGCATGTGGCTCGGCAAGTCGGCCCGGGGGCAGGGCATCGCCGCCACCGCGCTCCGTCTACTGCTCGCCGAGGCGGTCGGAGCCGGCGCCCGCCTGGTTACCGCCGAGACCACCGTGGACAACACCCCCGCCCTGAGCGTGCTCCGCCGGGCCGGCGCCGAACTCAAGCGCGACGGCGACGTCGTACGGGCGCAGATCCGCCTCGGCTGACCCGGCGCTCCGGCCGGTAGGATTCCGCCGCCAGTAGCTTGGCCGGCAGGAGACGAGAAGCTTGAACAGCACGCCCAGCCTGTACCAGGAACGTGTGCGTCCGGACGCGTCCCAGCCGCACGACGACGCCGCCGAGCAGGTGGGATCAGACTCCGCTTACCCGGGCCGTCGTGCCACGCGTACCCGCTCGAACGACCGCCTCCACGTGCTCGACCTGCTCCGCTTCGGGGCGGCCATGCTGGTGGTCGGCTACCACCTGCTGACCCCGCCGAAGGTGTGGGGTACGGACACCGAGGCCCTCTTCACCCACCCGATCCGCCAGTTCTTCCACTACGGCTGGATCGGCGTGGAGTTCTTCTTCGTCATCAGCGGTTTCGTCATCTGCATGAGCGGCTGGGGTCGTACGCTCTCGGAGTTCTTCATCTCCCGGGTCACCCGGCTGATGCCCATGTACGTCATGGCCGTGCTTCTGACCTCGGCCGTCGTCGTCCTCGGGCCGGCCGCCGACAACAAGCTCACGATCCCCGGGGTGCTCGCGAACCTCACCATGCTCCAGGGGCTGCTGGGCTTCCCGAGCGTCGACACGGTCTACTGGACCCTGATCGTGGAACTCAAGTTCTACCTGCTCTTCGCGATCGTGGTCTGGTTCGGCGTGGCGTACCGGCGGGTGCTGCTCTTCTGCGCGGTCTGGACGATCGGCGGGGTGTTCGCCGAGGCCAGCGAGACCCGGCTGCTGCAGATCATCTTCGAGCCGATGTACACCTCGTACTTCGTGGTGGGCATGACGCTCTATCTGATGCACCGCTTCGGTCCGAGTCTCCTGCTCTGGTCGACGCTCGGCATGTCCGCCATCCTCTGCTCCGTCTCGCTGGCCAGGCGGGTGGACGGCAAGGTCACCCACTATCCGGTGGCGTTCCTGCTCCTGATGGCGTTCCTCCTGGTCATGACCGGGGTCGCGCTGGGCTGGTTCTCGTGGATCCGTTGGCGGGGAGCGGTCACGATCGGCCTGCTCACCTATCCGGTCTACCTCCTCCACCAGCGGATCGGGCAGCAGGTCATCCACGGGCTCCGGGACAGCGGCATCCCGCCCTGGCTGCTGCTCGGTGGCGTCGTGGTCGGCATCTCGCTCGTCGCGGCGACGCTGACCATCGTCTACGAGCGACCGGTCAGCCGACTGCTGCGTGACCGGCTGAGAGCCAACTTTGCCGACGTACGGCTGCGCTCTACCGAGGCCGGGGCGAACCCGGACGAGCGGGGGCGTCGGATCGTGCCGGCCCGGCCCCAGGAGACGCCCTAACGGTCGACAGACGCGCTGCCCTCCCGGTTGGCGGCGTACGCGGCCAGCCAGGCGACCTGGGCCGGGTCGAGTGAAGGCCGTACCCGCTGCCGAGCGCTGGCCACGTGGGCGGCGGTGACCGTGGCCGCGGCCAGCGACTCCCGCATCGCCGCCAGCGCCGCCTCGCGGACCAGGGCCGCGCAGTCGGCGGCCGAGAACCCGTCGAGGGACTCCGCCAGCGCCGCCAGGTCCACGTCCGGCGCCAGCGGCACCGGCTTCGCCACCGCGCGGAGGATGTCGGCCCGCCCGGACACGTCCGGCGGCGGCACGTACACCAGCCGCTCCAACCGACCCGGGCGCAGCAGTGCCGGATCGACCAGGTCGGGTCGGTTGGTCGCACCGACCACGATCACGTTGCGGAGCGTCTCCACCCCGTCCAACTCCGTGAGCAGGGCCGCCACCACCCGGTCCGTGGTTCCCCCGTCGGTGGCCTGCCCCCGGGTCGGGGCGAGGGCGTCCACCTCGTCCAGGAAGATCAGGGTGGGTGCGGCATCGCGGGCCCGGCGGAACAGTTCGCGTACCGCCCGCTCGCTCTCACCGACCCACTTGGAGAGCAGTTCCGCGCCCTTGACCGAGAGCACGTTCGCCCGCCCCGAGCCGGCGAGCGCGGTGACCAGGAAGGTCTTGCCGCAGCCCGGCGGTCCGTAGAGCAGCACCCCACGAGGCGGTTGCACACCGAGCCGGGCGAACGTGTCCGGGTAGGTGAGCGGCCAGAGCACCGACTCGGTCAGGGTCTGCTTCACCTCCGTCATGTCCCCGACGTCGTCCAGGGTCACCGTGGCCAGCCGTAGCGTCGACGACGACATCGACGTCGGCCGGACCACCTCCAGTGCGGCGGTGAAGTCGGCCATCGTGACCAGCGGCGACGGCTCGGTGCGTTGGCGCAGCGCCGCCCGTACCCCGGCCTCGCGGGCCAGCGCGGACAGGTCGGCGGCGACGAACCCGGGCGTACGGGCGGCGACCTCGTCCAGCCGTACGTCCTCGGCGAGCGGCATCTTCCGGGTCAGGACGGTCAACTGCTCACGCCGCAGCGCGGTGTCCGGCAGCGGGACGACCAGTTCCAGGGAGAGCAGGTCCGGGGCGCGCAACGACGGGTCGACCGCCTCCGGCCGGCTGGTCGTGCAGACCACCGCCGCCCCGGAGCGGACCGTCTCGGTGAGCAACTGCCGGAACACCGTCGCCAACGGGCCCGGCTGGTCACGAGGGGCGAGCGCCTCGACATCGGAGACGAGGAGCACCGCCGGTCCCCGGTCGCGTACGGAGGTGGTGGCCGCCTCCAGTCGGCGGGCCGCCGCATCGTTGGTGAGCGCGGCCAACTCCGGCGCCCAGACCGCCTCGACCCGGGCCCCGACCTCACCGGCGACCGCCCGGACCAGCGCCGACTTGCCCGACCCGGCTGGACCGGTGACGAGTACGCCGAGCGAGACCGTGGTGCCGAGCCGGCCCAGCACCTCGCCGTGGTGGAAGCCGAGGTCGAGCAGTTCGGTCAGTGCCTGCGCCTGGTCCCGCAGGCCGGGCAGGTCCTCCAGATTCGGTGCCGGTTCCGGTGCTGGTGTCGTCGCCGTCGACCCGGCAGCCCCGGACGACGCGGCCACACCGGGCGCTCCGACCGCTCCGACCACCCGCGCGGCTGTCGCCACCCCACCGGCACCGGCGTCGCGGCGGGTCACCCCGGTCGAGCCGGTACGGTCCGGCCAGCCGACCACCGTGTCCATGGTGACCAGTGCGGCAGCGGCCGGCTCGGCGGCGGCGACCGTCAACAGGGTGCTCGTCCAGGCGTACCCCATGCTGTTCGCGAGGCTGCGGCGGGCGGCCTCGACCAACGGGCGGACCGTGACGTCGGGCAGCACGTCCTGCGGTAACAGGGACACGTCGTCGCCGACCGTGACCAGTTTGCCGAGCAGGGCGAGGCGGAGCAGTTCCGGTGACACGACCGCCGCGACCTCCGCCGGGCCCTCCAGGACGACCCGGCGGGCGGCGACCACGGGTGCCGGCGCGACCGTCACCGGGTCACCGGCGCGCACTCCGAGGTTGCCGAGCAACAGGTCGTCGGCGTGGAGCAGGTCCCGCCCGGCGCCCGGTTCGGCTCGGGCCACGATTCCTGACGTGGTCCGGCGACCGGTCAGCCGCACCGGGTCGCCGGGGTGCAGTCCCAGCGCGGCGAGCACACTCGGGTGTAGCCGTACGATCCCCCGGCGCGCGTCCAGGGTCGCCGAACGCAGGTTCGCGGTGAGGATGAGATCGGGCTCGGCCACCGACCGAGCGTAACCGGCGGCTACTCGTCCCGACGGCCGAGAAGTGACGGATCGCGTCGGATCAGCTCGGCCAGCCGGGCCGCCGAGTCACCAGGGCGTTCGTCGACCGGGGCACTCCACGCCGGCATCGGCTGCACCGACAACGGCCAGGCCGGCGGCTCCGACGACGCCACCCCGGCGGGCGACTCGTTGACCGGCAGCATCGTAACCATGCCCTCCGACCAACCGACCCGGATCGCGGCCCGCGAACCACCCTGCTCCACACTCAGGTTGACCGTCACTCCCGGGTGGTGGGCGAGCACCCGACGTACCGCCTCGACCACCTCGTCGGCCGCCTCGCGTACCGGGTCGGCCGGCGGCCGGGGGGCCTCGGCGGCGGGACGGAAGCCGTCGGCCAGGGACCGGGGCGACGATCGGATCGCCTCGGCCGACGAGTGGACGGTCTGTGTCGGTGGACGCAGACCGGCGTTCGGGGAACGGGTGCCCGGCACCGGCGGGTGCACGCCCTGACCGGTGGGTCCGGCTGGCTCGCCCGCAGGCGCGGCGCTCTCCCCGGCCGGAGCGGCCCGCCGTCGCAGCAACTCCTCACGCCTGGCCATGCGGGCCAGCGCGTCGTCCAGTTCGCCTCGCATCACGCCACCTCTTCCGAACGCCACGCCGTGGTCACCGGCTCACGTCTCCCGCTCCCGGATCGCTCGATCGAGTGCGCGGTCCAGGACGACCAGCAGGGCATCGCGTACCGACAGCCGGTCGCGGGCGTCGAACCGCACCAGCGGCACGTGCTCGCCGATCGCCAGGGCCCAACGGATCGAATCCAGATCGTGGGCCAGTTGCCCGTCGAACGCGTTGACCGCGACAACGAAGGGTAGTCTCGCGCGCTCGAAGAAGTCGATCGCAGGGTAGCAGTCATCGAGCCGGGCGCTGTCGACGACGACCAGTGCCCCGAGCGCGCCCCGGGCCAGGTCATCCCACATGAAACCAAACCGGGACTGCCCCGGTGTGCCGAACAGGTAGAGCTTCAGACTGCGGTCGATCGTGACACAGCCGAAGTCCATCGCCACCGTCGTCGTGGTCTTCTCCGAGCGGGTACCCGGATCGTCCACTCCGATCCCCGCAGCGGTCATCTCCGCCTCGGTGGTCAGCGGCGCGATCTCCGAGATGGCGCCGACCGTGGTGGTCTTCCCCACGCCGAAGCCACCGGCGATAAGGATCTTCACCGGGATCGGTGCGCTTTTGGGACGACTGGGGGCGGCTCCGCCGGCACCGGCCGGTTCGCCGTAGTCGGTCGGCCGCGTGTGTCGGGCCGGGGTGGTGGGGCCGGCGTACCCGGCGGGGCCGCCGTTGCCACCCGGCCCGCCGCCGTGACTGGTTGGCCCGCCGTACCGGCTGGGCGCGCTGTTCACGGGGAAGCTGGCCGTCGGGCTGGTCGGCCAGTCAGGAGATCGCACGAAGTCCATCGATCACTCGCAGAATGAGGTCGGGGTCGTGGGCATCCTCGATGTCATAGGTGTGCACATCGAGGTGACCGGTGGCCCGGAGGTCACCGACCAAGATCTTGGTCACGCCGAGATGCAACCGCAGTCGAGCGGAGATCTCCGCCACCGACATCGGTTCGGCGCAGAGCGTGACGATGTCCTGTAGTTCCGGTGCCAGGCGCCCCAGTGGCGGGCTGGTCCAGGACGGCCCGTCCGGCCGGGCCGTCACCTGCGTCTCCAGGCAGATCGCCGGATCGACACTGTCCACCCGACCGGCGGTGAGCACGAACGGCCGCAGACCCTGTGGGGCCACGCCCGGCAACGCCTCCGGGTCCGTGCTGTCGATCTCCGGATCGGGCACGCCCGGCGCCGACGCCGCCTGGAGGTAGGGGCGGATCCGGATGGCCGGCTCGGGTTCCCGCCCGGCGCCGGCCGCGGGCCGGGTCACGACTGAACGGAGTTCTTCAACTCGACGATGAGCCGAGGCGTGAGCGCACTGCCCGCCCGGCCCGCGAAGAGCGTCATCTCGTACGCGACGGTGCCCAGGTTGGCCGAGCGGTCGGCCACCACGCCGAGTACGGAGCCACTACTGATCGAACTCACCAGCAGGTAGCCGTCGGTCATGTCCACGATCACCCGGTTCAGACCGCCGAGTGAATACCAGTTGGCGGCTCCGCCGGCCAGGCTGGTCATGCCGGAGACCACCGCCGCGAGTCGCTCCGCGTTGGACCGGTCCTTGATCGCCGACATCGCCATCAGCAATCCGTCGGACGAGACCGCGATCGCCTCGACCACGCCGGCGGTGTTGGTGGTGAACGAGTCCAGCAGCCAGTTGAAGGTGCGGGCCTCCTGGCTGAGTTCCGCGGTGGCCGTACCGGGCTGCTCACGTTCGATGCTGTCGCGAGTGAAGGGGCTGGTCATCGTGGCGTTTCCTCTTCGTGACGGTGGTCGGGGCGGACTTCACTCAGGGCGCGGGCCACCCCGGCCTCGAATTGGGTGACGAGGTCGCGGACCGCGTCGGGATCGTCCACGCGGGCGCCGATGGACCGTTGCCGGTCCCGGCGGGCCGTCGGTCCCGACGCGTCCAGGTGGGAACCGGGAACCCGCCGGGTGAGTTGCACCGGCCCCGCTCCGACCGGCGCGACCTCCGGCGCCGTACCCCGGGGGTTCGCCCCGGTCGTGGCTGCCGTCGCTGGTTGCTGGCGATGTGCGCGTCGTACGCCGGCTTCGAATTCCTCGATCAACGCGCGCACGACGGCCGGATCGGCCGGCTGCGGGCCGCTGTTGCGTCCCGGGCCCCGGCCGTTCGCGGCCGGACCGGGATTGACCGGCAGTTGGGCGCCGGGCACCCGCTGGCGCAGTCCCATCGCCCTGGCCGAGGCGGCGTCGTCGAAGCCCGGTGCCCCGGTGGTCGGTGCCGGCCCGGCCGTGCCGCCGGGGTAGTCGACCGGGCCGGTCGGTCCGGCCGTGCCGCCGGCGGGCGCTTCGGCGAACGCGTTCCAGGGCTCACCGGCGGCGAGCGACTGGCTCGCCCGGTGCAGCAACGCGGCGTCGAAGACCGGTTCGACACCGGTGCCGGCCAGGGCCGGCGCGGCTGAGGAGGACACGGTGGTGGCACCGGCCGGGTCGACCGGTTCCGGTCGGGGGCCGGTGCCGGCGGAGCCGGCTCCCGGGTCGTCGGTTGCCGGGCCGGACCCGGCCAGGGCGGTGGGCGTGAGCGGCGGCAGCGCATTCGCGACCGGGGTGACGCCGATGTCGGTGACACCGATCGGTCCCGGGACCGGGGTGACATCGATCGGGCCCGGGACCGGGGTGACACCGATCGGGCCCGGGAGCGGCGTCGACGGCAGCCGGGACGGCAGCGGCGCGGCGGCGACCGATCCCGGCTCGCCGGCCGGCCAGCGCAGCGGCGCGGGCGGCACGGTCACCCGCGCGACCGCGACCGCCGACGACTCGGTACGCCGCGCCACCAGCAGCCGTTCCGCGATGTCCAGCTCGACGGTGACGCCGCCGCCGGAGGTCGCCGAGAGCGTCACCCGCCAGCCGTGCCGGCGGGCGAGCCGGCCGACCACGAAGAGTCCGAGCACCTCGGTCGGGGCCAGATCGAGCCGCTCCCGTCGGGTCAGCCGGGCGTTCTCCTCGGTCAGCCGTTCCGCGTTCATCCCGATGCCGTGGTCGACCAGGATGAGGCGGACGCCGCCCTCGATGGTCTCGCCCGAGACCCTCACCCGGGTGTGCGGCGGTGAGAAGGCGGTGGCGTTCTCCATCAGCTCGGCCAGGGTCAGTACGAGATCGCCGATGACCGCGGGCGCGACCCCCACGTCGATCCGTACGCCGACGTCGACCCGGGTGTAGTCCTCGATCTCACCGAGGGCGAGCCGGACGACGTCGCCGAGCGGCATCGGTGCCACGTGTCCGTCGGCACCGGCCGAACCGGAGAGTACGACCAAGCTGCTGGCGCTGCGCCGGAGCCGGCTGGAGACGTGGTCGAGCCGGTAGAGGTGTTGCAACCGGGTGGGGTCGGTCTCCTGGTGCTCCAGCCGGTCGATCAACGCGATCTGCCGGCCGACCAGGTTCTGCGTACGCCGACCGACGTGACCGAACATCTGCGCCACGTTGCGCCGGCTCGCCGCCTGCCGTTCCACCAGCCGGGCCGCTGTTCCCTGCACCCGGTCGAAGGCGCGGGCGAGGTCGCCGACCTCGTCCCGGGCACGGATGTCCACCGGGTCGAGCCGAATCGGGGTGACGGACTCGGATTCGTCGTCGGCGATCCGGACCAGTTCGCCCTCGGCGACCCGGGCCACCCGGTCGGCCGACTGGGTGAGCCGGATCAGCGGGCGGGCGACCGTACGGGCCACCGCCAGGCTCAGCAGGACGACCACCAGGAGGATGAACAGCACCAGCCCGCCGACCCAGTATGCGGTGGTCAGCGCGGCGCGTTGCTCGGCGGTGACCTGGGCGATGACGTCGGTGACGATTCGCTTCTCCACGAACTGTCCCAGGGTGATCAGGGACAGAACGGCGGGGAAGAGCCGGGCCATGGAGAAGCCGGCGATGGCGCCCTCGGGGTTCTGGGCGAACGTGGTGAGGAACTCCGGATTGGTGCGGTTTGCCACCGCGTCCTCGACCAGCCGGTAGAGCGCGTTCTGTTCCGGGGTGGCGAAGGCGCTGAACCGGTTGGTGCTGACCTGGAGGGCGGCCATGTTGCTGATGTAGGCGGTGATCGCACCCTGGTTCTTGCTCGCGACCACGAGGACGATGATCGATGCTCCGGCGCTGATTCCCTCGTCGGTACGGAGTACCGCGTCGAGTGCGACGACCTGCCGTCCCTGCGGGGTGGCGGTGTCCACCTCGTACGAGAGTTGGAGTGCGTCGATGAGCGCCACGTGTACCGGTCCGAACTTGCCCAGCACCTGTTCCGGGGTGGCCCGACGGTTGAGTACGGCGTTGCGTAGCTCGGCGAGCTGCTGCACCCCGGCGATCGCGCCCGACACCCGTTCGGTGAGCTTGTCGCCGAGGTCCGCCCGCAGGTCGGCGATCTCGTCACTGACCGTGGCCGACTGCTGGATCAGTGTGGACCGGTCGGTGAGGTTCATCAGGTAGCCGATGGAGAGGAGCCGTTCCTGCTGCAATTCCTGCACCAACGAGCCGACCCGGCCGGCGATGCGTACGGTCTCGGCCGTCTCGGCCGCGCGGCTGGCCTGGTTGACCCGTTCGACGACCACCGGCACGGCGAGACCGACCATGCTGAGCAGCGGGGTGATCACGAGCAGCGCGAGTTTCGCCCGGATCCGGAGCCTACCGAGCAGCATCGGTACGCCCCCAGGTTCCGGGGCCGTCGCCGCCCGTACCGGCTCCGGCTGCGGCGACCGGTCGGGTCGTGGGCGTTGCGGCGGGGGAACCCGCCGGTCCGGTGGCCGACCATTCGACCAGCGCGTCCCAGCGTCCGGGCTCGGTTCCGGGGATTTCGGCCGACGGGGTGTCGGGGGCAGCCGTTGCCGCCGGGGTTGACCGCCGTCCCCGGCCGCCGAGCAGGATTGTCGTGATCAGGGCCAGCACCAGGAGCAGGGCCAGGATGCCGGCGCCGATGGTGATCTGCTGGTCGCGGGCGAGCCGGTCGACGCGGGCGTCGATCAGGGTGGCGAGTTCGGTGAGGATGATCGCGGAGAGCTGTTCGGCGGCGGCGTGGGCGGTGACCCGGGCCGCTGCGATCTGGGTCAGGTCCGTCTCGGAGGTGCCGTCGGTCAGGGCGGAGGCGGCGGCGAGGGCTTCGATGGCCCGTTGGTAGCTGTCGAGCTGGTTGAGCAGGTTGCCGCCGAGGTTGGGGCTCTCGGTGCTGTCCACCGCCGCCTGGAGGGATTTGATCAGGTCGCCGGCGGGGTCGAGCAGGGAGGTGCGGGCGGCGGTCAGTTCGGCGACCGTACGGAGCCGTTCGGCGGGTCGCCGGGCCGCGCCGAGGACCGCGAGGTCGGCGAGGCGACCGGCCGCGATCAGGGCGAACGGTAGTTCTTCGCCGACCGCGTCCTGGAGGTAGTACGAGTCGGCCTCCGGGTCACGCATCAGTCCGGAGCTTTCCCGGACCTTGTCGTAGAGGGCGAGAAGCAGGTCGGCTGCTTCGCGGTAGACGGTGAAGACGGCGTCCGGCGCGGTGGAGCCGCGATCCGGGAGCGCCTCGATCTTGGCGCGTACGCCGGCCCAGCGTTCCCGGGTGCGCAGTTCGGCGCCGAGCCGGGTGTCGATCACGGTGGTCCGTTCCACGGCGGTGGCGAGCGCCTCGCGGAGCACCGGGCGGCCCGCCACCGCCGCCGACTGCGCCTCGGTCAGGGCCACGGTGACATCGGCGAGGGAGCGGAGGTACTCGATGCCGTGCTGTTCCCGGAGGGCCAACTCCTGATCGTCGTCGACCGATCCCTGTAGCTGCACGAAGAGCGCGGCGATGGGCGCTATCAAGATCACCGCTAGGGAGAGGCGCAGTGCCTTTCCGGGCGCGTTCGGCCATCGTCGTGGCCGCTGCGCGGGAACTGTCATCGTGCATCTCCTCCGGCGACGGCCAGGATCCGGTGGTGGGCGCCGGGAGGCCGCCGGGGTCCCGCCCACCGGAGCGGAAAACTAACTGAACGCCCGACTCCGTCCGTCCACGACGAACAGTCGGTTTCACGTCAGTTGCGCTCCCGTGGTCACGGGTACTCAAAATCGTCACTCTGCGTGCCTATTGTCAAGCGACATGCATCGATTGGGTTTTATGTCCAGTAAATCGGAATTCACATAGTCCGAATTTGTCCCCCTCGCTTTGGGCCTCGGATGTTCATACGACCCGATTTGGCCGACGTTCGGGTTGACCGGACGGACGTACGGCGGATCTCAGCCACAGCACAGGTTGTGGCCCGTACGGTGTGCCCATGCCTTCCGCGCTGCCGTCCCGGCTCCGCCGTGCCCCGCACCGTGTCCTGTCCGGACCGACCCGATCCGGGACGCCGTGAAGGGCCGATTCGGCCGGCGTCGACTCGGCGCGGCGGCCCTGGTCGTGGCATTACTCGCCGCCGTCGTCGGCTGGGCGGTCTGGCCCGAGCGGGACTCCTTCCGGACCGAGAACCGGTTGCTCAGCCTCCGATCCGGTCCGGACGGGAACCAGCCCGTCGACATCGACACGACCTTCTACCTACCGGAGGGGGCCAGCGCGGACCGGCCCGTACCGGCGGTGCTGCTCGCGCACGGCTTCGGCGGGACGAAGGACTCGGTCCGCCGCGACGCCGAAGACCTGGCCGAGCAGGGGTACGCCGTGCTGGCGTACACCGCGCGGGGCTTCGGACGCAGCGGCGGCGAGATCCACCTGGACAGCCCCGACTTCGAGGTACGCGACGCCGCCCGGCTACTCGACTGGCTCGCCGCCCGGCCGGAGATCCGCACCGACGCGACGGGTGACCCCCGGGTCGGCGTCGTCGGTGGCTCGTACGGCGGCGGCCTCGCCCTGCTGCTCGCCGCGGCGGACCCCCGGGTCGACGCGATCGTTCCAATGATCACCTGGCACGACCTGGCCGCCTCGTTCCTGCCCGAGTCGAGTGGCCGACCCACCCTGGACGGGGTGTTCAAGAAGGGCTGGGCCGGCATCTTCTTCGGAAGCGGCGGCACCGGCCCCGGTGGGCTCGGCGGACCCGTCGCTGGCACCGGCCCGGCCCAGGGCGCTGCCACGGGTAACGAACCCGCCCCGGGTGTCGGGCCCGGCGCCGGTCCCGGTGCCGGCGCGCCCAACCCCGCCTGCGGTCGGTTCGCCGCCGACGTCTGCGCGGCCTACCTCGACATCGCCACCACCGGGCGCGGCACCGAGCAGGCGGTCGCGCTGCTGCGCCGCTCCAGCCCGGCCGGCGTACTCGACCGGATCAAAGCGCCGACGTTGCTGATCCAAGGCGAAGCCGACACGCTCTTTCCGCTCTCCGAGGCGGACGCGAACGCGCGTGGCATCGCCGCCGCCGGCACCCCGGTCCGGGTCGCCTGGTTCACCGGTGGCCACGACGGCGGGGCCGGGCCCCAGACCGACCAGGACCGGACCAGGTTCCTCACCGTGCAGTGGCTCGACCACTACGTACGCGGCGACGCCGACGATCCCGGCACCAGCTTCACCTGGTCCCGACTGGCCGGCTTCGACGCGCTCGACCGGGGCCTGGTCGCGACCGGTTTCCGGACCGCCGACTACCCGGGCCTGACCGGCACCGACACCTCGGCGGGGGGCGGCGCCCGTACGGTCACCGTCGCCGGGCCGCCGCAGCAGGTCGCCAACCCTCCGAACGGCAACCCGGCCGCGATCTCGACCGTGCCCTTCGCCGGGGTGCTCTCCAGCGTGGTCGGCGGAGTCGCCGGCGACCTGCCCGGACAGTACGCCCGGTTCGTCACCGAGCCGCTCGCCGAGCCGGTGGACGTGGTCGGGGCGCCGACCGTCTCGATCCGGGCCGCTTCGCCGACCGGCGAGGCGGTGCTCTTCGTCAAGCTCTACGACCTCGGCCCGGACGGCACCGCCGAGCTGCCCAGCGGCCTGATCGCACCGGTCCGCCTGAGCGGCCTCCCGGCCGACCTGGCCGGCGCGGCACCGGTCCGGGTGACCCTGCCGGGGATCGTGCACCGGGTCGAGGCCGGGCACCGGCTCGCGCTGGTGGTCGCCACCTCCGACCAGGGTTACGCCACCCCGGTCCAACCGACCGTCTACTCGGTCGCTCTCGGCGGCGACCAGATCACCCTGCCCACGGTGGACGGGGAGCCGATCGCCACCACGGGCGTGCTGTGGCGCTGGGCGCTGGCCGCACTGCTCGCCGCGATCGTGGTCGGTCTCGTCGTGGTCCTGCTGGTGGTCCGCCGCCGGCACCGCCGCCACGACACCTCGGTGACCGCCGAGTACGCGGACATCCCGCTGGTCATCCGCGAACTGCGCAAGGAGTACGCGGACGGCTTCGTTGCCGTCTCCCGGGTCGACTTCGAGGTGCACCGGGGGCAGGTGGTGGGCCTGCTCGGCCCGAACGGCGCCGGCAAGACCACCACCCTGCGGGTGCTGATGGGGCTGACCCAGCCGACCGCGGGTGAGATCTACGTCTTCGGGCACCGGCTCGTCCCCGGTTCGCCGGTGCTCTCCCGGATCGGTGCGCTGGTCGAGGGGCCGGGCTTCCTGCCGCACCTGAGCGGGATCGCGAACCTGCGGTCGTACTGGCGGGCGACCGGGCGACCCCTCGCCGACGCCCACTTCGACGAGGCGATCGAGATCGCCGGGCTCGGTGACTCGATCCACCGTCGGATCAAGACGTACAGCCACGGGATGCGGCAGCGGCTCGCCATCGCCCAGGCCATGCTCGGCCTGCCCGAACTGCTGGTGCTCGACGAACCGACGGACGGGCTCGACCCGCCGCAGATCGCCGAGATGCGCCGGGTGCTGCGCCGGTACGCCACCGGCGGTCGGGCGGTGCTGGTCTCCAGTCACCTGCTGGCCGAAGTGGAACAGTCGTGCACCCACGCGGTGGTGGTCAACAAGGGCACCATCGTCGCCGCCGGACCGGTCGAGGAGATCGTCGGCGAGTCGCCGAGCGTGCAGTTCGACGTCAGCGACCCGGTGGCGGCGCGGACCGTGCTCAACCGACTCGACGGGGTGCGGGTGCTGTCCAACGGCGACGGGACGCTGGTGGTGGACGTCGACGGGACCGCTCGCAGTGAGGTGGTCGCCGAGTTGGTCCGGGCCGGGGTCGGGGTGGACCGGGTGATGCCGCGACGGCGCCTGGAGGACGCGTTCCTCGCCCTGGTCGGCGAAAACTCGCGGGGGAGCGGGGACCGATGACGATGGCCGATTCTCCGGGAAGCGGGGCCGCCGACATGGCCGGTACGGACCAGGTGACCGTCTCCGGTGCGGGTGCCGCGCCGGGTTACCGGCCGGGGGCGACGCTCTCGGTGGCGACCGAGTGGCGTCGGCAGTTCGCGCGTCGACGTACGCAGTTGACCCTGGCCGCGATGGTGCTGCTGCCGCTGATCGTCCTGATCGCGTTCCAGTTCAACGCGGGTGGCGACGACGACAACGGCAACGGCGAGTTCGCCAGCCTGATCGACCTCGCCACCACCGGCGGACTGAACTTCGCCCTCTTCTGCCTTTTCGTGTCGGCGTCGTTCCTGCTGGTTGTGGTCGTCGCCCTCTTCTGCGGCGACACCGTGGCCAGCGAGGCGAGCTGGGGCAGCCTGCGGTATCTGCTGGCGGTGCCGGTGCCCAGGGCACGGCTGTTGGCGGTGAAGCTGGTGGTCGCGCTGGCGTACTCCGGGTTGGCGTTGGTGCTGCTGGTCGGGACCGCACTGCTGCTCGGCACCCTGCGTTACGGCTGGGAGCCGTTGAGCAGCACCGTGGCGGCCCAGATCCCGGCCGCCGAGGGGCTGCTGCGGTTGCTCGGCATCGTCGGTTACCTGGCGGTGGCGCTGCTGGTGGTGGCGGGACTGGCGTTCCTGCTCTCGGTCTCCACCGACGCCGCCCTGGGAGCGGTCGGCGGTGCCGTCCTGCTCTGGATCCTCTCCAGCATCCTGGACCAGATCGAGGCGCTCGGCGTGGTGCGCGACTTCCTGCCGACCCACTACAGCACCGCCTGGCTGGGGCTGCTCTCCACTCCGGTGCAGACCGACGACCTGGTACGCGGCTGCATCTCGGCGATCAGCTACGCCACCATCTTCTGGGGCCTCGCGTTCTGGCGCTTCACCCGCAAGGACGTGGTCAGCTGACCGCTGGTCGCGCTCACTTGACGTGTTGCATGGACCTGGTGTTTAGCTCGAGCTATACTGCGGGTCATGTCCAGGTCAGCCTCGCGACGGTGGCTCATCAAGGTGACCGGCGGCGTACGCGAGTGGTTGCGCGAGTTGCGTCGGACTGACCCCGATGTCTACCGATCGGTCAACGTCGCTCTCGATATCCTCGCCGAAACCGGGCCCGGGCTTGGGAGACCGTTGGTGGACACGCTTCGCGCCTCCTCCGTGGTCAATTTGAAGGAGCTGCGACCTCGCTCCGGTCGGGATGTCGCGGTGCGGATTCTGTTTGTGTTCGATCCCTGGTCGCAGGCTGTACTGCTGGTTGCGGGCAACAAGGCGGGGAACTGGGTGAAGTGGTACGACGAGGCGATCCCGCAAGCGGAGGACGCGTTTGCCGACTGGCTCGTCGACGAGAGTCAGCGCAGGCAGGAGAAGCAACAATGACGGAGTTCCACGACTGGGAAGAGATCCGCGCCGAGTTGGACGATGGGGACAACGCGGCGCTGGCAACGGAACGTGCCCGGACCGAAGCGTGGGTGAGCGCTTTCCATCTTGCGGAGGAACGCAAGCGCCTCGGGCTGACTCAACGTGATGTTGCTGAGGCCATGGGTGTGACGCCGGGGCGGGTCAGTCAGATCGAGAACGGCGATCTTGACGTGAACGAGGTCGCCACGCTTGCTCGGTATGCGGAAGCTCTGGGGGCAAAGCTTCGTATCATCTTCGATTACGGTACCGACTTGCGGCAGATCGCCTGATCGTCCTCGTTCGGACAACGTCGGTGTAAGTGCGACTCCTGCTCGCGTACCCGATGGGCCTTTCCGTGCCGTGCACACCGCACGGCACGGAGCGCGTGGGGTGTGGGTCACACGGGCGGCGGCCTGCTGGGCCGGAGGCGGGTTCACCCGTAGGATCGGGAACACAACTGAATACCTCATCCAGAGGGGCAGAGGGATACGGCCCGATGAAGCCCCGGCAACCACCCGCCGGCTCGATGACGAGCCTGGCGAGGCAGGTGCCAAGTCCGTCCCCGCCGCACCGTGCGGTGTAGGGGAAAGATGAGAGGACGGCATCGCGTGACTGCGACCCTCGGCGAAACCCAGACTTCCACCAGCGGCGAAACCCCGGCCAACCCGGCGCGTGCGCTGGTCTGCCGGGGCTGCGGCGCGCAGTACCCGCTGATCGCCCAGCATGCGTGTTACGAGTGTTTCGGCCCGCTTGAGGTCGCCTACGACCAGGACGCCCTGTCCAAGGTCACCCGGGCCGACATCGAGGCGGGCCCACAGAACATCTGGCGGTATGCCGCCCTGCTCCCCGCCGGCCAGGACCCGACCACCCGGGTCACCCTCGACCCCGGCCTGACGCCGCTGGTGGCTGCCCCGCACCTCGCCGCCGAGTTGGGCATCACCGCGCCGCTCTGGATCAAGGACGACAGCGCCAACCCCACCCACTCGTTCAAGGACCGGGTGGTGTCGGTCGCGCTCACCGCCGCCCGGGGCCTCGGTTTCAGCCGCTTCGCCTGCGCCTCCACCGGCAACCTGGCCAACTCGGTTGCCGCGCACGCGGCCCGCGCCGGGGTGCCGTCGATCGTCTTCATCCCCGCCGACCTGGAACAGGGCAAGGTCATCACGACCGCGGTGTACGGCGGTGACCTGGTCGCGATCGACGGCTCGTACGACGACGTGAACCGGCTCTGCGGCGAACTGGTCGAGACCGACGAGTTCGAGGACACCGCGTTCGTCAACGTGAACGTCCGGCCGTACTACGCCGAAGGGTCCAAGACCCTGGGGTACGAGGTCGCCGAACAGCTTGGCTGGCGCATTCCCGAACAGGTGGTCATCCCGATGGCCAGCGGTGAGCTGCTCACCAAGGTCGACAAGGCATTCAGCGAACTGGTCGAGATCGGCCTGGTCGAGGCGCCCGCGAACGGCTGGAAGGTCTTCGGCGCACAGTCGGCCGGTTGCAACCCGATCGCGACCGCCCTGCACAACGACACCGACACCATTGTTCCGGTGAAGCCGACCGGAATCGCCAAGTCGCTCAACATCGGCGACCCGGCCGCCGGTCTGTACGCGCTGGAGGCGGTGCGGCGTACCGGCGGCTGGATGGAGTACGCCGACGACGACGAGATCCGCGACGCGATCCGGCTGCTGGCGCGTACGACCGGGGTGTTCGCCGAGACGGCGGGTGGCGTGACCGTTGCCTGCCTCCGCAAGCTGGTGGCGAGCGGCCTGCTCGACCCGACCGCCGAGACGGTTGTCTACAACACCGGCGAGGGGTTGAAGACCATCGACGCGGTGGCGTCGCTGGTCGGCCCGACGTACCGGGTGAAGCCTTCGCTGAAGGCCGCCCGTGAGGCGGGCCTGCTGGGCTGAGGTGGCCCACTCGTCTGGTCTCGACGACTGACGGCCGCCCGCCTCGCCGGAGCGCGCCGTCAGTCGTTCGGACCGGGACAAGTAGGCCGATCGGTGGATCTGTCCGATGCGGTGGGTAGCTGCCGATTTGCCACCCGTTAGCAAAAGACCCCGACGAGGGCTTGACGTCGCGAATCGGGCGACGCAAAATGCTCCGTGCGGGAGGACGCATCGCCGTAGACTTTTCAAGCTCTTACGACCCGACGCCGGAGGCGTTGTGCGAGCGTCCTCCCGACCAAGGTCGGCGGAGCTGAGCGAAACTAATTCGCTCGCGTTCCTCGTACGAGCCGGGCACCCTCGGAGCCATGGACACCGCCGCCACCCCCGTAGGCATCGCCGTCACCCCACTCGATGTCGCTGACGATCTCGCGGTCGAGCAGGCGTACGCGATCCGGTCCGCGGTCATCGCGGCCGACCTGCCCGACTTCCCGCCGCTCTGTCACCAACGCTTCCTCGGCCAGCTCCGCCATCCCATGCCCGGCGAGGAGGACCGGTATGTGCTGGCCCATCTCGACGGGCGACCGGTCGGCTACCTCTGCATCGAACTCCCCCAGCTGGAGAACACCGAGAACGCCTCGATCGACATCGAGGTGCTGCCCGAGTACCGGCGTCGTGGCGTCGGCCGGGCACTCTTCGATTACAGCCTGCGTACGCTGCGCGAGTTGGGGCGCAAGCGGCTCAATACCGTCTCGGTCGACGTACTGCCCGGCCAGGCGCCCCGGGAGGACCCTGCCGCCGCGTTCGCGGCCTCGATCGGCGCGAAGAACGCGCTGGTCGACATCAGACGGCGGCTTGACCTCACCACTCTCGACCAGCCGCACCTCGACGAACTGCTCGCCGCCGCCTGGCAGCGGGCCGACGGCTACTCCCTGGTCCGCTGGATCGGCAGCGCGCCCGACGAGTACCTCGACGACATCGCGTATCTCGACGGTCGGCTGCTCCAGGACGCCCCCCTCGGTGACCTGGAGTGGGAGGCGCCGAAACCGGACCGGGAGCGGATCCTGGCGGTCGACGCGGGGCTCGCCGTACGAGGTCGGCGTCTCTACAGCAGCGCGTTGCGCCACGACGGGACCGGTCGGCTCGTCGCCTGGACCATGATCGACGTCGGCGCGACCCCGCCCTGGCACGCCTTCCAACAGATCACCATCGTCGACCCGAACCACCGTGGCCACCGGCTCGGCACCATCGCCAAGATCGAAAATTTGCGGTGGACCCTGTCCCACGAACCCGAGTTGCGGGTCATCGACACCTGGAACGCGGGGGTCAACGACCACATGATCTCTATCAACGAGGCCATCGGCTTCCGCCCCGCCGACTCCTGGAACAACTGGCAACTGACCCTCTGACCCGCCGCGTCCTCCCTCCCCCGCCCAGGGGAGGGAGGACGGAGGTGAGCTGGGGCATGATGACGGGATGACGGAGACCCCGCATCCCCTCTACGCCACGCACGCCGACACCCTCGCCCGGGCGCTGACCGCGATCACCGAGCGTGCCTACTGGTCGGCCTTCCCCGAATCGCCCAGCCCCCGGGTGTACGGCGAGACCGCCGCCGCCGAAGGGGAGGCGGCCTACCGCTCCTACCTGGACGCCGACTTTCCGCTCGACCAGCCCGGCACCCAGGGACGGGTCGCGACCGAGGCCAGCCCGTTCGGGTTCGACCTCGCCGTGCGCTACCCGCACGGCGACCTCGACGCGATGATCGCCGCCGCCTCCGCCGCGCTGCCGAGCTGGCGTGACGCCGGACCGCAGTCCCGGGCCGGTGTCTGCCTGGAAATCCTGGCCCGGCTGCACCGGCACATCTTCGAGCTGGCCAACGCGGTACACGCGACCAGCGGGCAGGCATTCGTGATGGCGTTCCAGGCCGGCGGGGCGCACGCCCTCGACCGGGCACTGGAGTCGATCGCGTACGCCTACGCCGAGATGACCCGGCACCCGGGCAGCGCCGAATGGGAGAAGCCGGCCGGCAAGGGCGACCCGCTGCGGATGGTCAAGACGTTCCACGTGGTGCCCCGGGGTGTGGCGCTGGTGATCGGCTGCAACACCTTCCCGACCTGGAACTCGTACCCCGGTCTGTTCGCCTCGCTGGTCACCGGCAACCCGGTGGTGATCAAGCCACACCCCGGCGCCGTGCTGCCGCTGGCGATCACCGTCCGGTACGCCCGCGAGGTGCTCGCCGAGGCCGGGTTCGACCCCAACCTGGTGCTGCTCGCCGCCGAGGAACCGGGCGAGAAGCTCGCCACCACGCTGGCACTCCGCCCCGAGGTCCGGATCATCGACTTCACCGGCTCCACCGAGTACGGCGACTGGCTGGAGAACAACGCCCGGCAGGCCTCGGTCTACACCGAGAAGGCCGGCGTCAACACCATCGTGATCGACTCGACCGACGACTTCGCCGGCATGTGCCGCAACATCGGTTTCTCGCTGACCCTCTACAGCGGACAGATGTGCACGACGCCGCAGAACATCCTCGTCCCGGCCGACGGCATCGACACCGACCAGGGGCACAAGACCTTCGACGAGGTCACCGCCGCAATCGCCGCAGTGGTCGGCAAACTCACCGGCGACCCGGCACGGGCCGTCGAGCTGACCGGTGCGATCGTCAACGACGGCGTGCTCGGCCGGCTGGACGAGGTGGCCGGCGTCGGCGAGGTGGTGCTCGCGTCGCGCACGGTCACGCACCCGACCTACCCGGACGCGGTGGTCCGCACCCCGGCCATCGTCCGGCTCGGGGCGGACGACGCACAGACGTACGGCCGGGAGTGGTTCGGGCCGATTTCGTTCGCGATCTCCACGGACTCGACCGCGCACAGCCTGGAGATCCTGCGGAAGACCGTGGGAGCGCAGGGCGCCCTGACCGCGGCGGTCTACGCCACCGACGGCAAGGTGCTCGACGCGGCCGAGGCGGCGGCGCTCGACGCCGGAGTGCACCTCTCCTGCAACCTCACCGGTGGCGTTTTCGTCAACCAGTCGGCGGCCTTCTCCGACTTCCACGCCAGTGGCGCCAACGCGGCGGCGAATGCCGCACTGACCGACGGCGCGTACGTCGCCAACCGGTTCCGCGTCGTCCAGTCCCGCCGCCACATCTGAGGTGTAAGGAAGGGCCCCTTGTTATCGCTTTTTGTATAGGAAGGGGCCCTTCCTAACACCGCTGGTGTGGGGAACCGGCGGTGACGCTCAAGCGCGGCGGCGCATCTGCAGCTCGGTCAGGGCGGGTACGCGGGGATGCGGAACCCGTACGCCGGTGTCGACGAAGCCGAGGCGCTGGTAGGCCCGGAGCGCGCGGTCGTTGCCGACCACCACCTCCAGCATCAGTTCCGGCCGTCCGGCGGCCCTGGACCAGACCGCCACCTGCTCGATCAGGTCCGCGAGCAGGCCGGTGCCGCGTCGAGCCGGGGTGACGTAGACGGCGAAGATGACGGTGAGCCCCGGTTCGTTGGGGAGAGCGTGCCCGCCGACGTGCCCGACGAATCGCCCGGCGGTGCGTGCGAGTTTCCGGGCGGCCGGCAGTTCGGCGACGAAGGCGACGACGTCGCTGCGCGAGGCGTTCTGTCGGATTCGGTAGGCGTATTCGGCGTGTGGGCGAGCCGCCGCTTCGGCGACCGTTTCGAGGAAGGCCAGTGGCGCGTCAGCGAGCATCTCCAGCCGTAGTGCCCGCATCCGTGCGGCATCGGCCGCCTCGATTCGCCGGATTCGTGGTTGATCGGCACGTTCGACGTCGGAGTCGTGGCTGCCCGCTCCGGGGCTGCTGCTGTCGGAGCCAGGGCCAGCCGGAGGGGGGCTTGCCATGGTGGTGGTCGCGTCGGGTGGTGCGCTCGCGGCGAATGCCGGCAGGCTGGTCATCAGGCATGCCTACCCCGTCGGGCCGCGAGCCGGCAACCGGATCGGCGATCAGCCGACGCGTACCCATCTACGGATACATGATCAATTGTGCGACGTAAAGACGACCGACGATGCGGAGTTAATCGCCGGAGTGGGGCGTGAGCGGTCCCTGCTGTCCCTTTTGGGGTAGTGCACCGGCGTCGGACCTCGTGTAGCGTGCGATTTCGGCGGCTGATTCGGTGGACCGATATGGGTTCGGCGAGTTGGCCGCCCCGGCCGGCGTACGTCGGCACGGGGGTTGCGACCCAGCACGATCGAAGTGAGGAAGTGCACCGTGGCACAGGGCACCGTCAAGTGGTTCAACAGCGAAAAGGGCTACGGCTTCATTGCGGTCGATGGCGGACAGGACGTATTCGTCCATTTCTCCGCGATCGAGATGGATGGCTACAAGGCGCTCGACGACGGGCAGCGGGTGGAGTTCGAAATCGCCCAGGGCCAGAAGGGTCCGCAGGCCGAGAAGGTGCGCCTCCTCGCCTGAGCGTCGGTCCGAGACCAGTCGTCTGGCTGATCGAATACAACCGGTAGCGACAGCCGGATTCATTCGACAGGGCGTCGGCTTCCCGGGAGTGCGGCGTCCCTGTCATTG
This sequence comes from Micromonospora sp. NPDC050417, assembly GCF_044458865.1. Classification (NCBI taxonomy): domain Bacteria; kingdom Bacillati; phylum Actinomycetota; class Actinomycetes; order Micromonosporales; family Micromonosporaceae; genus Micromonospora; species Micromonospora sp. NPDC050417. The sequence continues at coordinate 157,035 of NZ_JBITIH010000010.1, read as the reverse complement.
CCCCGTTCGAACGGGACGTTTCGGGTTTGTGTGTGCCCGGGAGTCGGATGGGCGCCGAGCCCTGTCAGTCGGTGTCGCGGGCGGCACCTGTTCCTCGTACGTTCGGCCCGCGTGTTGTCCGGGTCCGCCCTGTTTGGGCTTTTCTAGGCTTCCTGTGCGAGTTCTTCCTTTCGGATCTCCTCGGCGTTCACCCCTGCGTCGCTCTCCCGAGGTGTTCGCGGCGGTGTGTCCGTACGGCCCGCCCGGGGTGAGGGCGCCTGAGCCGGCCTCCCATGAAGATCTCCCTGGTCGATGCTGCTGTCGGCGTCCCGCCTGGACATTTTCGGCCTTGGCTGCTGTGGCCCACTCGCTTGCACTCGCCATGGGAGAGTGCTAAACAAGTGATTGGCACTCGCGCGGTGTGAGTGCCAGAAGGTCGGGGCGGTTAGGGCCACGGTCGCGCAACCGGAAGCGGGGGCGCGGCGGATGGCCGGTCGTCGCGGGCTGTCCGGCCCGACCGACGGACGTCACTGCCGCCTAGCGCGCGGGAGTCGGTCCGGTGTGATCGCTGTCGGATCATGCCGCGCGCCAGCGCAGTGGTGACGTCCGAAGGTGCGTAGTCAGGCGGCCGATCCGGGACAACCGGCTCGGGCGGCCGTGAGTGTCCAGGAGGACAACGCCGTATGGCCAAGATCATCGCGTTCGACGAAGAGGCCCGCCGTGGCCTCGAGCGGGGCATGAACCAGCTCGCCGACGCCGTCAAGGTGACGCTCGGCCCCAAGGGCCGCAACGTCGTGCTCGAGAAGAAGTGGGGTGCCCCCACCATCACCAACGATGGTGTGAGCATCGCCAAGGAGATCGAGCTCGAGGACCCCTACGAGAAGATCGGCGCTGAGCTGGTCAAGGAGGTCGCCAAGAAGACCGACGACGTTGCCGGTGACGGCACGACGACGGCGACCGTCCTGGCCCAGGCGCTGGTCCGCGAGGGCCTGCGTAACGTCGCGGCCGGCGCGAACCCGATGGCCCTGAAGCGGGGCATCGAGGCCGCTGTCGGCGCCGTGGCGGAGGAGCTGGCCAAGCTCGCCAAGGACGTCGAGACCAAGGAGCAGATCGCCTCGACCGCGTCGATCTCCGCCGGTGACACCACCGTCGGCGAGATCATCGCCGAGGCGATGGACAAGGTCGGCAAGGAAGGCGTCATCACCGTCGAGGAGAGCAACACCTTCGGGCTTGAGCTTGAGCTCACCGAGGGTATGCGCTTCGACAAGGGCTACATCTCGCCCTACTTCTGGACCGACCCGGAGCGGATGGAGGCCGTCCTCGACGACCCCTACATCCTGATCGTCAACAGCAAGATCGCTTCGGTGAAGGACCTGCTGCCGATCCTGGAGAAGGTCATGCAGTCGGGCAAGCCGCTGCTGATCATCTCCGAGGACGTCGAGGGCGAGGCGCTGGCCACCCTCATCGTCAACAAGGTTCGGGGCACCTTCAAGTCCGTCGCCGTCAAGGCTCCGGGCTTCGGTGACCGTCGCAAGGCCATGCTGACCGACATCGCGATCCTCGCCGGTGGTGCGGTCATCAGCGAGGAGCTGGGCCTCAAGCTCGACGGCATCGGCCTCGACATGCTGGGCCGCGCCCGCAAGGTCGTGGTGACCAAGGACGAGACCACGATCGTCGACGGTGCCGGTGACGCCGACCAGATCCAGGGTCGGGTCAACCAGATCCGTGCCGAGATCGAGAAGAGCGACTCCGACTACGACCGCGAGAAGCTGCAGGAGCGCCTGGCCAAGCTGGCCGGCGGTGTTGCGGTGATCAAGGTTGGCGCGGCCACCGAGGTCGAGCTCAAGGAGCGCAAGCACCGCATCGAGGACGCCGTTCGCAACGCGAAGGCGGCCGTCGAGGAGGGCATCGTCCCCGGTGGTGGCGTCGCGCTGGTGCAGGCCGGCAAGACCGCCTTCGACAAGCTGGACCTCGCGGGTGACGAGGCGACCGGTGCGACGATCGTCAAGATCGCGCTGGACGCCCCGCTGCGCCAGATCGCCGTCAACGCCGGCCTCGAGGGTGGCGTCGTGGTGGAGAAGGTGCGCAACCTGGAGGCCGGCCACGGCCTGAACGCCGCGAACGGTGAGTACGTCGACCTGCTCAAGGCCGGCATCATCGACCCGGCCAAGGTGACCCGGTCGGCGCTGCAGAACGCGGCCTCGATCGCGGCCCTGTTCCTGACCACCGAGGCAGTGGTGGCGGACAAGCCGGAGAAGAACCCGGCCCCGGCGGCTGCGCCGGGCGGCGGGGACATGGACTTCTGAGTCCAGACACTCCCGAAGGGGCGGGCCGCGCGAGCGGTCCGCCCCTTTGTCGTCGGTCTGCCCCCTTCGTTGTCCGCGTCAGGTCGGCAGACGTCGCTGATTGCGTTGCTTGTCAGCGCGGGAGAACGGCCTTTTGATCTGGATCGGGGCGTCGACCATTTCCAGTGGTTCGTCGGACGACAGCTCGCCCGGTCCATCCATCTCGGCCCGCTGGTCCGCGTCGCCATAGTCGAGGCGATGTACCGGCGTTTCGGCAGGGATCTCTGCGGCCATCCGAGCCCAGGCGCTCGCAGGGAGATCGTCAGTCGGTTCGTCGTCCTTCGCCATGATTTCCTCCTTTGCCCAAACGGTAGGAGGCAGGCGAGGGACAGTGCTGAGAAACGGCACTATAAACGGATATCTCCTATTCGCCCCTTTCGGGTCATTTCGTTAGAGCTGCTTGCGGTAGAGGAAAAAGACCCGCTCGATCCGGGCCCCCGAGTTGCTGGCATAGAACGGCACTGGCCCAACCCAACCGATCTCGGCACGCTCGTGCCCAGCCGCACGCTGATCGGCCAGACAACGACGCAACAGCACCCCGCCGATGCCCAGACCCTGCGCTGCCGGCGCCGTACCCATCGGGCCGAACCAGCTCGGCCGGGACGAGCCGTACGCGGCGAACCCGAGCACCTCTACCGCCGACGTGCCGGCGCCCGGGGAGGTGGACTCACCACCGGATACTGGGCCGTCCCCGTTGGCGGCCGGGCCCCCGTGGTCCGGTCCGTTCCCGTCGTGCGGCCCGTTCCCGTGGTCCGGTCCGTTCCCGTCGTCCGTCGTGTCTGCGACGCCCGACGTCATCGCAGCACTGTCGACAGTGGCCGGAACGCGGTCTCGTACCGCGATGTGGCAGCCGGCACCGCCCCTGCCGATCGAGTCGGCCACCTCGCCACCCCAGGCCACGCCGAACGTCTCCCGGGCGAACTCCACCAGCATGGCGGCATCGTCAGGCTCCGCCCGACGTACCGTGATGCCCTTGTCGGCGAGGCGCCGCTCGGCCGCCGAGGTGCTGCGCAACGCGGGCGACGCGTCGTACGACAGGTCCGCCGTCATGTTCCAGGCGATGTTCTCCTGCTCGTAGCCAAGCGCCATCGCGGCGCAGACCGCCGGGGTGTAACGCACGTCGATGCCAGGCCAGGCGTAGTGCGGGGGATTGCCCGCGAGCAGCACCTCACCGGCGCCGAGCCCGGAGAGCGCACCCTCGATCCGAGCCAGCAGCGCCCGCCCGATCCCCTGGCGGCGGTGGGTCGGATGCACCGCGATCAGGTCCACGTGGCCGAGCGACGGGTCACGGTGGGCGATCGAGCCGAGCACCACACCGACGGTGGTGGGACCCACGACGGCGACAAAACCGACCGTACGGCGCCGGGTTGTCGCACCCGGGAGGGTGGTGGTGTCGCGCAGCCGGGCGACGATCACCGCAGCCTCCGCCGCGTCGTCCGGCAGGTCCAGTGCCTCACCGCAGAGGGTCACTACCGCGGGTACGTCGTCCTCGGTCAGCTCGATGATCGAAAAATCGTGATCCACGACTGCCGACCCTAAGACATCGCGGCCCTCACCCGGTGTCCGGACCGTTCCCGCCGACCGGTTAGGAAGGGGCCCTTCCTATACAAAAAGCGATAACAAGGGGCCCTTCCTTACCCCAGGGCGGTGTGGACGGCGGCGGAGGCGTCGAGGATGCCGGCGCCGGTGGAGTTGGTGTCGGGACCGCAGGGGGTGGGGTTCCCGGCGGGGGGTGGGACCGGGGTGGCGGTGTCGCGCAGGATCTGCCTGGTGCGGTCCAGGTCGCCGACGAGCGCCGGGTTGGCCGACCACATCAACGCCACCACGCCGGCCACGTGCGGGGTCGCCATCGAGGTGCCGCTGAGGGTCGCGTACCCGCCACCCGGCATCGCCGAGAGGACGTCGGCGCCGGGCGCGACGAGGTCGGGTTTCGCGGCACCGCCGGTCGCCGGGCCCCGGCTGGAGAAGGGGGCGACTCGCCGGTCCCGGTCCACCGCGCCAACGGTGAACACATCGGCGTACGGCGCCGGCGGGTCGTCGATGGAGGCGCAGCGGGGACCGGTGTTGCCGGCGGCGGCGGTGAAGAAGATCCCGGCGGCGGCGAAGGCGGCGGTGGCCGGGCGGAGCGCGTCGGAATCACAGCCCTCGACCGGGGGACAGCCCCACGAGTTGGTCAGCACCTGCGGGGCCCGATCCGGCCGGCCGTCGGTGAACGGGTCGCCGCCGGTGGGGAAGGGGGCCAGCATGAACTGGAGGCAGTCCAGGTAGTGGGCGGGGTTGCCGAGATTGCGGTCGAGGTTGACGCAGCCGATCCAGCTCGCCCCGGGGGCGACGCCGACGTTCTCGCCGCCGACGGCCGAGGCGAGGGTGTGCGTACCGTGGCCGCCGTTGTCGCTCGGGAAACGGGTGCCGTTCCACGGGTCGTACCAGGAGTCGTCGCCGCCCCGGAAGCCGTCGGCGAGGGCCGGGTGATGACCGTCCACACCGGAGTCCGAGCTGCCGACCACGATCCCGGACCCGTCCACCCGTAGCTGTGCCCAGACCTGGTCCGCGCCGATCTGGGTGAGGTTCCAGGACGGTACGGACGGCGCCGTACCGCCACTGTGGTGGGTCGGCGCGGGCGCGGGCAGTGGCCGCAGGTCCTGGCTGAGCAGTACGCGGTCGACGTCGTCGCGGCGGGAGAGCCACCCGCGTACGACCGGTCCGCCGGTCACCTCGATCGCGTTGACCAGGTAGTAGGGCCGGTACGTCAGCCTCCAGCGGTCGAGTTCGTGGCGCAGGTCCGCCTGGGAACGAAGCGCGGTGTCGACGAGCCGACGGTGGACCTCGCGTACCCGGTCGTGCTGCCCGGTCGGTCCGGTGGGTCCGGCCATCAGGTCGTCCAGGGACGCCTGTTCCTTCAACACCACGAAGAGTCGTTCCCCGTACCAGCCCGGCTGGCCGAGGCCCAGGTAGACGCCCCCAGCGGCGAGCATCAGCACCACCGTGACGGTCGCCGCCACCGCACGGCGTGGGACCGCGGCCCGTACCCGGCCGAACACGAGGCCGTAGCCGAGCCCGGCGAACAGGGCGATGGCGAGCGAGGCGGCGGCGGCGATTGCCGTCCAGTACGGCACGTCCCGGGTGGTGGCGAGCAGGATCGAGATCTCATCCGGGTCCACCAGGGCCAGCGGGCCGACTGCGGCGAGTGCGACCAGCCAACCGGTCGGCGCCGAGCCGGCCCGGTGACCGATCCGGCGGAGGGCGGCGACGGTGAAACCGGCCGGGGGGAGGACGAGCATCGCGGCGAGTTGGCTGCCGCTGGGCCCGGTCCCGCCTGCGACGAGGAGCAGTGCGACACCCGCGACCAGGCCGCCGAGCAGCACGAGTCGGGCCGCACCGGCGGGACGGCCGTCGGCGTGGCGTTCGTACCGGGCCCAGAAGTCCTGGTCGAGCAGTGCGGTGGCGAACCAGCCGAGGGTGGCGGCGGAGGTGAGTGCCAGTGCGCTCTCCAGCGGGCCGCCGAGGGCGCCGAGCCAGAGCCAGGGCAGGAGCAGGGCCAGCCCGGCGGCGATCGCCAGCCCGGTGCCGATCAGGCCGGGTTCCCGTTCCGGCGGGTCGGGGCGGCGGGCGCGTCGACGTACGAGTGTCGCCGCCAGCGCGGCGACCACGGTGAGGGCCGCCAGGTAGCCCTCCTGGTGGGCCAGGGGGATCGCCCGAAGCAGGCCGAAGACGCCGAGCGCGAGCGCGCCGACCAGCCAGACCCGCCCGGTCGCCCGGACGGTCGCGGAACGGGGGAGGAGGGCGAGCAGCCCGGCCGGTACGCCGACCAGCACGGCGTTCGCCAACCCGGTGACCGGCCACACCCACGCCGGCAGTGAGACCCCGCCGACCAGCAGCAACTGTTCGATGGACCAGCCGGTGAGCTGGGCGCCGACCGTGACCGTGACCGCCCAGCAGCCGATCAGCACCGCCGCGACGACCGGCCATGGCCCACCACCGGCCGCGACGACCGGCCATGGTCCACCGCCGGTCGCGACGGGTGCGGGATGAACCGGTGGGGCGTGCGGCGGCGGGGGAGGTGGTTCGTCGGCGGGCTGCGCGGGTCCGACCTGCATGCCGGAAACAGTACGACGCACCGAGGGCGCGAACTGTTCACCGGATGCGGTTAACGTGGACAGGTGCGTGATCCGAACATCTCCCGGTACGAAGCCGGCCAACTCTCTCCGGCCCGCCGCGCGGCGGATCTGCGCCGCCTGCGGGGCGAGCGGTTCGACGTACTCGTGATCGGTGGCGGGGTGACCGGCGCGGGCGCCGCCCTCGACGCCGCTTCGCGTGGGCTTCGGGTGGCGCTGGTCGAGGCGCGTGACTACGCCGCCGGCACCTCCAGCCGCTCCAGCAAGCTCATCCACGGCGGGCTGCGCTACCTCGAACAGCTCGAATTCGGGCTGGTGCACGAGGCGCTGACCGAACGTGGCCTGCTCGCCACCCGGCTCGCGCCGCACCTGGTCCGACCGGTGCCGATCCTGGTCCCGCTCCCCGCAGGAGCCGGCCCGGCGGCGCTGCCCGCACGGGCCTGGCGGCGCTCGTACTACGGGGCAGGGGTGGCCGCGTACGACGCGTTCGCCGGTGTCTTCGGCGGTGGCCGGGGCATGCCGCTGCACCGCCACCTGACCCGTGAGGGCGCCCGCCGGCTCTTCCCGAGTCTGCGTGCCGACGCGGTCGCCGGTGCGATCCGCTACTACGACGGCCAGGTCGACGACGCCCGCCTGGTGGTCACCCTGGCCCGGACGGCGGCGAGTCTCGGCGCGGCCGTGGTGACCAGCACCCGCGCCGTCGGCCTGATCCGGCAGGCCCGCGAGGTGACCGGGGTACGGGTACGCGACATGGAGGCGCGGCCCGGTTCGCCGGACGCCGAGTTCGAGGTGAGCGCCCGTACGGTCATCGCCGCGACCGGGGTGTGGAGTGACGACATGTCGCGGATGCTCGGCGACATCGGCGCCCGCCCGGGGCTGCGGGTGCGCTCCTCCAAGGGCGTGCACCTGGTGGTGCCGCGTTCGGCGATCACCGGTGAGGCCGGGCTGATCCTGCGGACCGCCACCTCGGTGCTCTTCGTGCTCCCCTGGGGCGGCCACTGGATCATCGGCACCACGGACACCGACTGGACTCTCGACCGGGCTCACCCGGCGGCCTCCGCCCGCGACATCGACTACCTGCTGGAGCAGGTCAACACCGTGCTCGACCGGCCGTTGACCACCTCCGACATCGAGGGCGTGTACGCCGGGCTGCGCCCACTGCTCTCCGGTGAGGCGGACTCCACCTCGAAGCTCTCCCGGGAGCACGCGGTGGTCGAGCCGATGCTCGGGCTGCTGTTGGTGGCCGGCGGGAAGTACACGACGTACCGGGTGATGGCCAGTGACGTGGTCGACCGGGCGGCTCGCCGGCTCGGCAACGCCCGCCCGTCGCGTACCGCCGACCTGCCGCTGCTCGGCGCGGACGGATTCCCGCCGATGTGGCGGGACCGGGCCGACCTGGCCCGCCGGCACGGGGTCCAGGTCGGGGTGGTGGAGCACCTCCTGGAGCGGTACGGCACCCTCACCGTCGACCTGCTGGCCCTGATCGCGGCCGATCCACTGCTCGCCGCACCGCTCACCGGCGCGCCCGAGTACCTGGCGGCCGAGGTCGCGTACGCGGCCAGCGCCGAGGGGGCGCTGCACCTGGACGACGTACTGACCCGACGGACCCGGATCTCGTTCGAGACCGCGCACCGGGGAACCGAGTCGGCCGAACACGCCGCCGAGGTCATGGGTCGGGTCCTCGGCTGGGACGCCCAGGTCCGGGCCCGTGAGGTGGAGCACTACCTGGCCCGGGTCGAGGCGGAACGGCAGTCGCAGCGGATGCCCGACGACGCCACCGCCGATGCGGCCCGGCTCGGCGTGTCCGACGTGCGGGGCTTTGCCGCCGACCGGGGCGTGGGCGCCGATGTCGCCGGGGCGGAACTGCCGCACTGACCGAGGGTTCCGCCGCGCCGCGCCGACCGTGGGTGCCGATGTCGCCGGGGCGGAACTCTCGCACTGACCGTGGGTGCCCCGCCCCGCCCCGGCGGGCGGGTCCCGCCGACCGGGCTAGATGACCTTGCCTGGGTTGAAGAGGCCGGTGGGGTCGAGGGCGGCCTTGATCGCCTGATGGACCCGTACGCCGACCGGGCCGATCTCGCGGGCCAGCCAGTCGCGTTTGAGCAGCCCGACCCCGTGCTCGCCGGTGCAGGTGCCGCCGAGGGCCAGGGCCAGCTCCATGATCGCGTCGAAGGCCCGCTGGCTGCGAGCCATGCTGACCGGGTCCGCCCGGTCGACCACGATCAGCGGGTGCATGTTGCCGTCCCCGGCATGCCCGACCACCCCGATCAGCACCTCCTCCTCGGCGGCGATCCGCTCGATGCCGTCCAGGAGGGCGGCCAGCCGGCTGCGCGGCACGGCCACGTCGTCGAGGAAGAGCCCACCGTTACCGGCCGGGAACGCCTCGGCGGCGAACCGTTCCATCGCCGGGTGGGCCAACCGGCGGGCCTGGAGCAGCGCCGCCGCCTCGACCGGGTCGGTGGCGGTGAAGACCTCGTCGGCGCCGGTCGCGGTGCACGCAGCGGCGAGCTGGGCCAGGTCGGCCGGGGCCCGTGAGCCGGTGTCGACCGCCGCGAGCAGCAGCGCCCGCGCATCCGTACGGAGTCCCATCGGCCGGTACGCCTCGATCGCCCGCAGGTGGGTCTGGTCCAGCAACTCCAGCAGGCTCGGCGAGAGCCCCTGGGCCGAGATCTCGGCCACCGCCGCACCGGCCGTGGCGATCGACGGGAAGACCGCGACCATGGTCAGCGACTCCTCCGGCGCGGGGCGGAGCGAGACGGTGATCTCGGTGATCACCCCGAGGGTTCCCTCCGAACCGACGAAGAGTCGGGTGAGGTCGTAGCCGGCCACCCCCTTGGCGGTACGCCGACCGGTGCGCAGCACCTCACCCGAGGCGAGCACCACCTCCAGGCCGAGGACGTACTCGGTGGTCACGCCGTACTTCACGCAGCACATGCCACCGGCGTTCGTGGAGACGTTGCCGCCGATGGTGGAGGACTCCCAGGAGCCCGGGTCGGGCGGGTAACGCAGCCCGTGCTTGGCGACCTCGGCGGCGAGGGTGGCGTTGACCACGCCCGGTTGCAGCACCGCGATCCGGTTCACGGGGTCGATCTCCAGGATCCGGTCCATCGCGCTGGTGGCGAGCACCAACGCTCCCTCGCTCGTGTTGGCTCCACCGGCCAGCCCGGTCCTGGCTCCCTGCGGGACGACCGGTACGCCGTGCGCCGCCGCGAGCCGTACCACCTCGACCACTTCGGCGGTGCTCCGAGGGCGTACCACCACCGAGGGGGGCGCCGACTCGCAGAGGTCCGCCTCGTCGCGCTGGTAACCACGGAGCAGGTCGGGGTCGGTCAGTACGGCGGCCGTACCGAGGGTGGCGCGAAGGTCGTCGATCAGGGAGCCGGCCATGGGTGGCAGGCTAGCCGCCGGACTACCGTGACGGCCATGGTGTACGTCGACCCGCCCGCCTGGCCCGCCCGCAACCGGCTCTGGTCGCACCTGGTCAGCGACGTGTCCTACGCCGAGCTGCACGCCTTCGCGGAGATGCTCGGTTCGCCGCGCCGGGCGTTCGACCGGGACCACTACGACCTGCCGGAGGAGCGGTTCGCGATGGCGGTCTGGCTCGGCGCGCGGGTGGTACCCAGCCGGGAGATCGCCCGCCTGCTCCGCGCGGCGAACCTACGTCTCCCGAAGCACCTCGCCGGCTGACCGGCCGCCGGCGGGTCCCGGGTCGAGGCGAGCCAGTTCGCGGGTGAGGTTGTCGCGGGCCGGGCCGTCCCACCGGGCGGCCAGGTCGGGCAGCCGGTACCGGGTCGGCAGGTCGAGGAGGTTCCGCAGTACGGCCGCCCGTCCCGTCCGGAACAGTGCGTCGGGTACGTGTGCGTACTCCCGGCGGATCGCGGCGGCGTACTCGTCGTAGCGGCCGGTGGGGGCGGCGAGGATGGCGAGGTCGGCGTCGCAGAGCAGTGAACCGTTCCGGTCGGTTGCCTCGACCCGGTGTCCGGCGGTGAGCAGCACCAGGCGTACGACCTCGGCCACCGCGTCGGCCGGTAGGCCGAGCCCGGTCAGCAGTTCGGCGGCGAGGGCTGCGCTGGCCCGTTCGTTCGCGTCTCCCGGTGACCGAGGGTCGTAGATCGCGTCGTGGCACCAGGCGGCGAGCCGGACAAGGTCGGCGCCGGACCGGCCGGCGTCCGCGAACCGATCCGTCCCGGTCGGTCGTTCCGTCTCGGCGTCGATCACGTCGAGTACGGCGCACAGGTGGTCGACGGTGTGGTAGTGCCGGTGCGGCTCCCGCCACCGGCGCAGCAGTTCCGCACCGGCGGCGGTGAGTGCCGCCTCGGTCTCGGTGGCGCCCGCTCCCCGGGCCGCCACGCACCAGCGCTCGATCAGGCCGGTCATCGACTCGGCGCCGAATCGGCCGGAATCCGTGCTCCTGGGCAGGATTGCGCCCGGGTCCGCCGGGTAGTCCCGGCCATGGAGTCCGCCCGGAACAAGGTCCGCTCAGCGGCAGACCTTGACAGTGAGCGGGTCAACCATGTGGTGAGCGAACTGAGCGAACGTTCGAAGACCACGGTGCATGATCGGGTGCAGGCCGTCCGGGCCAACTTCGTGCTCGCCCTCCAAGCCGGTGTGGCGGCGTTGCTGGCCTGGTTCGTCTCGCACGACATTCTCGGCAACCCCGACCCGGTCTTCGCGCCGATCTCGGCGGTCGGGACCCTGGCCTCCTCACTCGGCCAGCGACTGCGCCGGACCATCGAGCTGATCCTCGGAGTCGCCGTCGGGATCGGAATCGGCGACCTGCTGGTGATCCTGGTTGGCCACGGAGCGTGGCAGCTCGGCGTGATCGTCACCCTCTCCATCATCGTCACCATCTTCCTCGGTGGCAGCGTCGCCGTGGTGACCCAGGCGGCGGCCACCGCGGTACTGCTGGTCGCGTTGCCGCCGAAGCCGATGATGGACCCCGAGTTCCCCCGGGTCATCGACGCGCTCATCGGCGGTGGGGTGGGGCTCGCCGTGGTGGCGTTGCTGCTGCCGCTCAACCCGCTGCGGATCGTGGACCGGGCGGCCAGACCCGCGCTGGAGACCCTGGCCGAGCAGTTGACCGTCACCGCGGACGCCCTTGCCGAGCACGATCCCCACCGGGCGTCGACAGCCCTGGAGCGACTGCGCCGGGTGGAGGAGTACATGGACGGCCTCCAGGACGCGCTGGAGGGCGGACGAGAGACGGCCACCCTCGCCCCTGCCCGGTGGAACCGGCGTCGGGCGCTGACCCGGTACGCGGAGAGCGCCGAGTACATCAACCACGCCGTACACAACAGTGGGGTGCTGGTACGGCGGGCGGTGACCGCCCTGGAGGACGACGAGCCGATCCCGGCCGCGATGGCCTCCGCGGTGCGTCAGCTTGCCGACGCGGTCCGGCTGCTGCACCAGGAACTCGGTGCGGGGTTGGAGCCGGAGGCGGCCCGGGAGCGGGTGCTGCGTGCGGTCACTGCGGCTGGGCGGGCGTACAACGAGGGTGTCGGGTTCTCCGGCAGCGTGGTGATCGCCCAGGTTCGTACCACCGCCAGTGACGTGCTCCGGGCCACCGGGCTGGAGCGGACCGAGGCGAACCGACTGGTCCGTCGGGCGGTGAGCCCGCAGGCCGGACCGACCCACGCCGCCCGCCCGGCGGCCCACTGACCATCCGGTGCCGGTCAGCCCAGATCGGCCAGGGCGTCGAGGAGGCGGTCGACGTGGTCGGCGGTGCTGCCCAGGCCGATGCTCGCGCGCAACGCGGTGGGTGGCAGGTCGGTGCGACCGCTGCGGCCAGCCGCCTCGGTGAGGAGTCGCCGGGCGAGGGGGTGGGCGCAGAACAGGCCGTCGCGGAGCCCGATCGCGTGGCGCCGGGACAGCTCGGTGGCGACGTCGGCGGAGTCCCGGCCGGCGACCACGAACGAGACGATGCCGACCCGGGGGGCGTCGGCACCGAAGGTACGCAGCTCGACGACGTCCGGCAGGGCGTCCAGCCCGGCCCGCAACCGGGCGAGCAGCTTCTGCTCCCGGGTGTGCAGTTCGGCTCGGTCCGCCTCCTCCAGGGCGGTGCAGACGGCGGCCAGGGCGACCGCGCCGAAGAGGTTCGGCGTACCGGCCTCGTGTCGCGCCGGTCCGGTCGCCCAGCGCACGTCGTGGGTGGCGCTGCCGACGCCGAGGGTGGCGCCGCCGCCGAGCAGGTACGGCGTCGCCGCGTCGAGCCAGTCGGACCGCCCGGCGAGCACCCCGGCACCGAACGGGGCGTAGAGCTTGTGTCCGGAGACCGCCACGTAGTCGATGCCCGAGGCGGCGATGTCCACCGGGGCGTGCGGAGCGAGCTGGGCGGCGTCGACGGCGATCCGGGCGCCGTGCCGGTGGGCCATCGCGGCGAGTTCCTCCACCGGCCAGCGTTCTCCGGTGACGTTGCTGGCGCCGGTGACCGCGACCAGGATCGGGGCGGCCCGGTCGCTGCCGCGGCGCAGTTCCCGCAGTGCTTCGGCGAGTGCCCGGATCGCCGCGTCGGGTGACTCGGGGACCGGCAGCCGTACCGTGTTCGGCCAGGGCAGCAGGTTGGCGTGGTGTTCGCCGCCGAAGGTGACCACCGTCGTCCCGGCCGGTACGGCGCGGGCCAGCAGGTTGAGGGCGTCGGTGGTGTTCCGGGTGAAGATCACTTCGTCCTCGGCCCGGGTGCCGAGGAAGTCGCCGATCGTCTGCCGGGCCCGCTCGTAGGCGAGGGTGCTCTTCTGCGACAGGCCCCCGGCGCCCCGGTGCACGCTGCCGTACCAGGGCAGCAGTTCGGTCACCGCGTCCGCCGCGACGCGGGCGCACGGTGCGGTGGCGGCGTAGTCGAGGTTCACCAGGTCGGGGACGCCGAACACGTCGAGCGGTCCGGCGGCGGGGGCGGTCGGTGCCGGCGACGTGGCGGGTGAGGGGAGGGTGACGAGAGCGGGATGCATGGGTATGACCTCCGGCAGTCCGGGGACCCCGGTTGCTGAGGATGGGGCCCGCGCTTGCCCAGCACGGGGTCGAGCTGGGCCCGGTCATCACCCAGGGCACCCCACCGCGAACTCGACGAGGGTTGCCGGCCAGCAAGCTGGGGCTTCGTCCACCTGCTCGATCTGGTCCGGCGGTCGCCGGTCGCGGATCGTGGCTGTGGACGTTGGTCGCTGGCACTCGTGACCTGATCGGCAGCATATCCGCCCCGGATGCGGTCCGGGTAGTGGGTCGCGGATGGCTACGCTGGGCGGCATGGCCGACACCCCGCCCGGTGGCACTCCCCAACCGCCGCTGATTCCGCCTGCCGCGCCGAACGGGGCGGCAGGCACCGTGCCGCCGCCGGTGGCGAAGATCACCAGCCGGGGGTCGACCTGGCGGCGGGTGTTGGTGTGGGCCGTGGTGATCCTGCTGATCGCCGGCTGCGCGGTCTTCATGGCGATCAGGCTCGGTGACAGTCTCGGCCTCCAGGCTTTCCTCATCGGCCTGGCCGCGGCGATCCTGCCGGTGCCGGTGTTGATCGCCTGCTTCCTCTGGCTCGACCGGTACGAGCCCGAGCCGATGCTTTTCCTCGGCCTCAGCTTCGCCTGGGGTGCCTTTGTCGCCACCGCCGCCTCGTTGCAGGTCAACGAGCTCACCGCCGATCAGTTCGCTCGTTGGGGGCTGCCCGACTCGCTGGTGTCGGTGCTCGGTGCACCCTTCGTCGAGGAGCTGACGAAGGCGCTTGGTCCACTCCTGCTGTTGCTGTTGTTCCGCCGTGAGTGGTCCGGCATCACCGACGGCATCGTCTACTGCGGACTCTCGGCGGTCGGTTTCGCCATGGTGGAGAACATCCTCTACCTCGGCGGGTACGGCTACGCCGCCGGCGCCGATCAGTACGGTCCGGCGACCGGGGTGCAGAACGTCTTCGCGATCTTCATTGTGCGTATCCTGCTCACCGGCTTCGCCCACCCGCTCTTCACCTCGATGACCGGGATCGGCCTGGGTATCGCGGCCCGTAGCGCGGACAAGCGGATCCGGGTCTTCGCCCCGCTGGCCGGCCTGCTGGCGGCGATGATGCTGCACGGCACCTGGAACCTGATGCCGTCGCTGGCAGCGGCGCTCGGGCAGAACCTGATCGTGCTCTACGGCTACGTCGGCGTGATGGTGCCCATCTTCCTCGGCATGGTCGGGCTGGCGGTCTGGCTGCGAGGCTGGGAGGGGCGGCTCACCGAGCGGAGGTTGCCCGACTACGTACGGGCCGGTTGGATCAGTCCGCCGGAGGTGGCCGCGTTGGGGTCTCTCGGCCGACGCCACTCGGCCCGGCGGTGGGCTCGGCGGGTGGCCGGTGAGCCGGGGTTGAAGGCGATGCGTGGTTTCCAGCTCTCCGCCACCCGGCTCGCGCTGCTCCGCGACGGGATGCTGCGCGGCCTGGACACCAAGCCGGCCGACGTGGCGCGTACGGCCCAGGAGGAGTGGGCGTTGCTCCACCAGATCACCGCCTACCGGCAGGTCTTCGTGGGCCGGGATCCGCAGGCGCCGCTGGCCCGCTGGGACGGGGTGAACTACCACCTGACCTTCCCCGACGGGTCGCCGCGCACGGTGGCCGCGTCGGACGAGCCGGTGGTGCCGATCCCGGTGGTCCTGGTCACTGCGACACCGCCCGGTTACGGTCCGCCTCCCGCATACGGTCCGCCGTCGGGTTACACGCCGCCGCCCGGTTACGGTCCGCCGTCGGGTTACACGCCGCCGCCCGGTTACGGTCCGCCGCCCGGTTACGGTCCGTCGGTCCCGCCCGGGTACGGGCAGCCGCCGTCAGCCGGTCACGGGCCGTACGGTCCGCCGCCGGGTGGTTACAGGTAGAGGCCGGTGGAGTCGGTGTCGACCCGCTGGGCGGCGACCGCGTGCACGTCGCGTTCACGCAGCAGGACGTACTCGCGACCGTGGAGCTCCACCTCGGAACGGTCGTCCGGGTCGTAGAGGACCCGGTCGCCGGAGACGATCGCCCGTACGTTGGGGCCGACCCCCACCGCGGTCGCCCAGGCGAGTCGGCGGCCCATCGACGCGGTCGCCGGGATGACGATGCCGGCGCTCGATCGCCGCTCGCCCTCACTGCCCTCCAGGCGCACCAGGACGCGGTCGTGCAGCAGGCGGATCGGTATTCCGTTGTCGAGGTCTGGATCGGCGGTCACGACCGGAACGCTACCGTGCGGCCGAACCGGCGGCGGCGGAGGCCGAGGTCACGGCCGCGCGTGGGCGTACCGGACTGCCGGTCGGGGCAATACTTGGGGGAGAAATCAGGGCTGGAACGGAACGTTCCGGTCTCGTCACTGCGGTTACCGTAGACGGGGCCGCTTTCCGGCTGGGAGCTGGTCTGATGGCTAGGAGGTGCGCTTGAGCCGCTTCGAGCAGCTGCGGGCGAGTGCCCGCCGCGCGTACGAGTCCGGCCGGGCTTCGGTCCGGGCGAGGCGGGCGGCCGGTGAGCACCTAGCTGCCGGACAGGAGCGGCCGGTGCCTGAGCCGCCCCGGGAAGAGGTGGCGCCGCCCTGGTCTCCGGTCGTCGAGGAGCAGGCCGCCTCGGTGCATTCCTCGACCACCAGCCGCGACGACGCGGAGGTGCCGAGGGCGCTGCGGATCGCGGGAGCGTGGTCGTGGCGACTCCTGGCGATCGGCCTGGTCACCTACGCGCTACTCAAGGTGATCGGTACGATCCGGATCGTCATCATCCCGTTGGCCATCGCATTGCTGCTCTCCGCCCTGCTCGCCCCAGCCGTGGGCTGGTTGCTCCGGGCCCGGTTCCCCCGTTCGCTGGCGACCGCACTGGTGCTGGTCGGCGGCATCGCGGCCGTGGTCGGCACGCTGACCCGGGTGGTGACCGAGTTCATCGGCGGGGTCCCGGAGCTGAGCAAGAACGCCTCCGAGGGCATCCGGCAGATCCAGGACTGGCTCCGCACCGGTCCGCTGCACCTGTCGGACAATCAGCTCAACTCGTACATCGACGAGGCACAGAAGTGGATTGACGAGAACACCCAGGCGCTCACCAGTGGCGCCCTCTCCACCGCGACCACCCTCTTCGAGCTGCTCACCGGTGCCCTGCTGGTGCTCTTCGCCACGTTCTTCTTCCTCCGCGACGGGGGCAAGATCTGGCGTTTTCTGGTCCGGTTGCTCCCGGTGAACGCGCGCTGGCGGATCGACGACGCCGGGCGGGCCTCGTGGACCACTCTGGTCGCCTACGTACGGGCCACCGTGCTGGTCGCCTTCATCGACGCCGTCGGCATCGGCATCTTCCTGGTCATCTTCGACGTGCCGTTCGCGTTCCCGCTCGCCGCCCTGGTGTTCCTCGGCGCATTCATCCCGATCGTCGGCGCGGCCCTTTCCGGTGCGGTCGCGGTGCTGGTCGCGCTCGTGGACAGTGGACCGGTCACCGCGGCGATCATCCTCGGCGTGGTGATCGGCGTGCAGCAGATCGAGGGACACATCCTGCAACCGTTGATCATGGGACGGGCGGTGGCGATCCACCCGCTCGCGGTGATCGTCGGCATCGCCGCCGGGGTGGTGCTCGCCGGGATCGTCGGCGCGCTGGTTGCCGTACCACTGATCGCGGTCCTCAACACCGCCGTACGCCGGCTGGCTCACCGCCGCCCGCCCGAGGTGCCACCGGACGCGGTCGTGGTCGCCTCGACCGCGCCCTGACCGCTACTCCTTGCCGAGGCGTTGCAGCGCGCCCCGGGCCACCTCGGGGCGGGTGGTGTACCAGAACGGTGGCAGCGACCGGCGCAGGAACGCGCCGTAGCCCCGGGCGGTCTCCAGCCGCGAGTCGAGGACCGCGACCACACCCTTGTCGCCGGTCGAGCGGATCAGCCGACCGACGCCCTGGGCCAGCCGTACCGCCGCGATCGGGACGCTGACCGCCGCGAAGCCGGAGCCGCCGGAGGCGTCCACCGCCGCCGCTCGCGCCGCCGCCAGTGGTTCGTCGGGGCGGGGGAACGGCAACCGGTCGATCACCACCAGTTGGCACGCGTCACCCGGCACGTCGACGCCCTGCCAGAGCGACATCACCCCGAACAGGCAACTCGCCCGGTCCTCCCGGAACCGGCGGACCAGCAGCGGCAGCGACTCCTCGCCCTGGAGCAGCACCGGCAGGTCGGTCTTCGCCCGGAGCAGCTCCGCGGCCTGCTGGGCGGCCCGCCGAGAGGAGAAGAGCCCGAGGGTACGCCCACCGAGCGCGCCGACCAGGTCGAGCAGTTCGGCACCGGCCGCGTCGGGGAGCCCGGAGGCGGCCGGTCGGGGCAGGTGCGCGGCGACGTACAGGATGCCCTGGCGGGCGTAGTCGAACGGCGAGCCGACGTCGAGCGACCGCCAACCCGAACCGGACTCACCCTCACCCGCGTCGCCGGCAGGGGCAGCCTTCGGGGCCGGGCCGGTCTTTCCCGTCGGTCCGGTCTTTCCCGTCGGGACGCTCCGGGCCGTCGAGGTAGCCAGGGCGGCGGCTGCCGGCGACGGTGGCTCCGTGACCACCGGACCGAGCCCGAGGGCCTTGGCGACGGTGTCGAACCGGCCGCCGAGGGTCAGGGTGGCCGAGGTCACCACGACGGTACGTTCGTCGTACAGCTCGTTCGCGAGCATTCCGGCCACCGAGAGCGGGGCGACGACCAGGGCCCGTCGTCCCGCACCGGGACCGTCCGACTTCTCCACCCAGGCGACGTCGTAGTCGTCCTCCTCCAGCAGCCGCTGCGAGGTACGTGAAAGGTCGTCCAGCACGGCCTTCGCCTGCTGCTTGCGTACCGGATCGGGGTCGTCGGCCTTGATCTCGCCGATCCGCTCCAGGGCCTGACGGGTGGCCGAGTCGAGCAGCGTGCACGCTTCCCGCAGCGGGTTGGGGAGCCCTGCGGTGATCCGTCCGGCCGGGACCTCGGCCAGCCCGACCGCGAGCGCGTCGCCGGCCGCGGTGAGTGTCTCGGCGATCTCCGGGGTCAGCAGCGGTCGAGCCCGCCGGGCGGCCCGGTCGATCAGCTCGGGTACGAGTTCGGCCTGGGAGGCCGAGGAGACCCGGTCGGCGAGTTCGTGCGCCTCGTCGACTACCAGCAGCTTGTGCGGCGGCACGATGTGCCGGTCGTTGAGCAGGTCAACGGCGAGCAGGCTGTGGTTCGTGACCACGATGTCGGCCTCTCGGGCCCGCACCCGGGACGCCTCGGCGAAGCACTCCGGCCCGTACGGGCACCGCCCGGCCCCGACGCACTCGCGGGCCGGCATGGAGACCAACCGCCAGGCCTGGTCGTCGACGCCGGGGTCCAGTTCGTCCCGGTCACCGGTCTCGGTCCGCTCCGCCCAGTCGCGCAGTCGTTCGACCTGCTTGCCGAGCCGGCCAGCCTCGCCGAGCCACTTCATGCCTCCTCCTCCGCCGCCCCGGCTCGGGGCGTCGAAGAGGGTGTCCTCCGGCTCGTCCTCAGTGGAGTTGTCCAGCCGGGCCAGGCAGAGGTAGTGGTGCCGACCCTTGAGCACGGCGAAGGTGGGCCGCCGACCGAGGACCGGCTCGACCGCGTCGGCCAGCCGGGGCAGGTCGTGGTCGACCAGCTGGGACTGGAGGGCGAGGGTGGCGGTGGAGACCACCACCGGCCCGTCGACGGTGAGCGCCGGGGCGAGGTAGGCGAGCGACTTGCCGGTGCCGGTCCCCGCCTGGACCAGCAGGTGCTCTCCGGTCTCGATGCTCCGTTCGATCGCCGAGGCCATCAGCTGCTGCCCCGGTCGGGCGGAGCCGCCGGGCACCGCCCCGACCGCGGCGGCGAGCAGATCGTCGGTACTCGGCCGCCCGCCGCGTCGCCGACGCTTCGGTGCCGGTGCCGGTGCCGGGCCGGTGGCTCCGGCGCTCCCAGAGTCGTCGGTGTCGTTGGCGGTGGTCGGCGCGGTCACCGTAGGACCGTACCTGGCCGTCCCGACAGGACCACGCACCTCGGTTCGTACTCGGTTAGGAAGGGGCCCTTGTACTACCGAATCCGATAACAAGGGGCCCTTCCTTTCGGCGTACCTGGTGAGGGCGCCGGGTGGTCGGGATCGGCTAGGGTGCGGGAATGTCGAGCGATGTGGTCCGGGTCGTCTACCGGAAGTACGACGGCACCGCACACCGGGACTACCCCGCCCGCCGGCTCGCCGAGGACGACCTGGGCATCTGGCTCGGGGTGACCGCCGGGACCGAGTCGGTCTACCACGGCCGCCCCTCGGTGGAGCAGATTCCCTTCGTCCTGCTGGTGCCGCATTCCGGCTGGTGGACCGGCATGTTCAACCCGCCGCCGAGGACGAGTGAGGTCTACTGCGACATCGCCAGCCCGGCCCGCTGGGAGGGTGACACGGTCCACTTGATCGACCTCGACCTGGACGTGGTCCGGCGGCGGACCAGCGGCTTGGTGGAGTTGCGAGACGAGGACGAGTTCGCCGAGCACCGGATCCGGTTCGGTTACCCGGAGGACGTGGTCGTGCAGGCCGAGGCGGCGGCGGAGTGGCTCTACGACGCGCTCGGCGACGGCACGGAACCGTTCGCGTCGGCGTACCGGAAGTGGCTGGCCCTGGTGGTCTGAGTCCGCCGGGCTCAGGGGCGGGGAGGCCAGCTCGGTGCGTCCGGCCCCAGCTCCGTCACCCGGCTCAGCTTCTCCGGGTTGAGCTGGTGGAAGATGCCGGTGATCCGACCGTCGGCGATCGTGTACCAGGTCACCATCCGCAACCTTCCACGTCCCCGGTAGTCCCCTTCGACCTGGAGCCCCAGGGTGCCGTTGACCAGTACCGGTCGGGTCCGGGCATCGACGGCACGGACGGTCCGGTCGAGCAGGCCGAGGGTGAGTCGGGCCACCTTGAGTACGCCGACCACCGGGTTGCGGGCTGCGGGCAGGTGCCCACCACTGTCGCCGACGAAGACCACGTCCGGCGCGAGTACCGTCACCAGCCGCTCCAGGTCACCCGATTCGGTGGCGGCGATGAAGGCCGCGAGCACCCGGTGCTGCTCGGCCAGGTCGGCGGTGTGGCGGGCGCCGCCCTCGGCGACCGCGCGCCGGGCCCGGGAGGCGAGCTGCCGGGCGGCGATGGGTGTGCTGTGCAGCACGGTGGCGATCTCGGCGAACGGTACGGCGAAGACGTCGTGCAGGACGAACGCGACCCGCTGCTCGGGGGTGAGGCGTTCCAGCACCACCAGCAGCGCGATGCCGACCTCGTCGCGCAGCGCGGCGCGTTCCGCCGGGTCGGGGGCGAAGCCGCCCGCCTCGGTCGGCGTCGTGGCGGTGGCGGGGCGGGGCAGGCCGGGCAGGTCGGGTAGCCGGCTCACCACCGGCTCGGGCAGCCACTGACCGGGGTACGCCTCACGGCGGACCCGTGCCGAGCGGAGCAGGTCGAGGCAGATCCGGCCGGTGGCGGTGGTGAGCCAGGCGCGGAGTTCGCGGATCTCGGCGCGGGCGGCCGGGTCGGCGAGGGTTCGGGCGTAGCGCAGCCAGGTCTCCTGCACCGCGTCCTCGGCGTCGGCCCGGCTGCCGAGCATCCGGTACGCCACCGCCATCAGATGATCGCGTTCGGCCTCGAACTCGGTCGCCAGGTCACGCACGCCCTTGCCCACCCCCTGATCGTCTTCCCCACCGCCGCGCACGCAGCGGATCGGTTCCGGTCGAATTCTCCGCCCGCCAGGTTCGCTGGGCCAATGAAGTGTGACGCGCCGGGCAGCGGGCCGGATGTTCGGCGATGATCGGGGGATGAGTGGATGCGACAAGGTGCCGGAATGAGTGGGTCCAGGGGCTCCCTCCGCGAGTTGCTCCGGGTGCCGGGCGGCGGGGCGGGGGTGGATCTGGCCGCGATCGACCCCCGTACGACACCGGGTTTGCCCTCGGTGGGGGTGGTCGGCGCCGCGCCGAAGAGCTGGGCCAGGTCCCAGGTGGCGGCGATCGGGACGGAGTTGGGGCGGCAGCAGGAGATGCTCTTCGCCTCGGCGAAGGTCGAGCCGGCGGCCGGACGCAGGGTGCTGCTGGTGCTCCAGGCGATGGACGCGGGCGGCAAGGACGGCACCATCCGGCGGGTGGCCGGCACGATGAACCCACTGGGGTTGCAGATCAGGTCGTTCGTGCGGCCGACCGAGGAGGAGCGCGCCCACCCCTTCCTCTGGCGGATCCGGCGGGCGTTGCCGCCACCGGGGTATGTCGGCGTGTTCAATCGATCACATTACGAGGACGTCCTGGTGCCACGGGTCGAGTCGCTGGTGCCCGAGCAGGTCTGGCGGGCCCGGTACGGCGAGATCAACGAGTTCGAGGAGGAGTTGGCCGAGGCTGGGGTGACCCTGCTCAAGGTCTTCCTGCACATCTCGTACGAGGAGCAGCTCGACCGGCTGCTGCGGCGGCTCGCCGATCCGCACAAGCACTGGAAGTACGAGCCGGCGGACGTGGACACCCGGGCACGTTGGGTCGACTACCAGGCCGCGTACGCGGAGGTGCTGGCCCGCTGTGACACGGCGCTGGCGCCGTGGTTCGTGGTGCCCGCGAACCGGAAGTGGTATCGCGACTGGGCGGTGGCGAACCTGTTGCGGGAGACCTTCGAGGGGCTGGGGTTGACCTACCCGGAGCCGACCTTCGATCTGGATCTGGAGCGGCGTCGGCTGCTCGACCGGCAGCCGGACCGGTACGTTCCGGTGTCGGCACCGTCGAGCCAAGGTGAACAGTAGGTAAACGAAAAGTGAATCGGACCTGGCCAGGGGTGGGCCGCCGGTTGCGGGATTTTGTCGTTTCCTAGCATTCCCCAAGGCAGGTACCGCTGACGTCCAGCTTCGAGGTCCGTTGACGCCCGCCACCCCCACCGACGACGCGACGAGGTCCGTGCCGTGAAGTTTTCCTTTCGCCCTACCGAGGGCGCCTTTTACGAGCTCTTCACCAGAGCCGCGCAGAACCTGGTGCGGGGCACCGAGCTGCTGAACGAGCTGGCTCTGCCCGGCGTCGACGTGCAGTCGGTGAGCGAGCGACTCACCGAGGTCGAGCATGACAGCGACCAGATCACCCACGAGCTGTACAAGAAGATCAACTCCACCTTCATCACGCCCTTCGACCGGGAGGACATCTACCGGCTCGGTTCGCTGCTGGACGACGTGATGGACCACCTGGAGGCGGTCGGCAACCTGCTCTACCTCTACGGCCTGACCAAGCTCCCCTCCCTGCCCCGGGAAATGCACGAGCTGGTCAACGTCCTGGACCAGCAGGCGCGGCTGACCGCCGAGGCGATGCCCCGGCTCCGGTCGATGCGCGACCTTGAGGACTACTGGATCGAGTGCAACCGGCTTGAGAACGACGGCGACCAGGCGTACCGGATGCTGCTGGTCCGGCTCTTCTCCGGCGAGTACGACGCACTGACCGTGCTGAAGATGAAGGAGGTCGCCGACGAACTGGAGGCGGCCTGCGACGCCTTCGAGCATGTTGCCAACACCGTCGAGACCATCGCGGTCAAGGAGTCCTGATCCCGGTGATCGAACGAACCATCGCGCCTCCGCAGGCGCCCCCTCCGATGGTCCGTACGTGGGTTGGGGTCAGCGCGTGACCCCGGAACTCATCGCCGTACTCGCGGTGATCGCCGTGGCCATGTTCTTCGACTACACCAACGGTTTCCACGACGCCGCGAACGCGATCGCGACCAGCATCTCCACCCGCGCGCTCACCCCCCGCGTCGCGCTGGCGATGGCGGCCGTCGGCAACTTCATCGGTGCCCACCTCGGCGGCAACGTGGCCAAGACGGTCGGCGACGGCCTGGTCGAGCTGCCACCCGGACTCGCCAGCCTCGGCGTGGTCTTCGCCGGAGTGCTCGGCGCCATCTGCTGGAACCTGCTGACCTGGTACTTCGGCATCCCCTCGTCGTCCTCGCACGCGCTCTTCGGTGGGCTGGTCGGGGCGACCCTCTGCGCCACCCTCTTCGGCGTCGGCGGCACCGTGCTCTGGGACGGCATCCTGATCAAGGTGGTCGTCCCGATGGTGGCCTCGCCGCTGGTCGGGTTCGGGCTCGGCGCGCTGATGATGCTGGCGGTGATGTGGATCTTCCGACGGGGTAACCCGGCGAAGCTGAACCGGGGCTTCCGCTGGGCCCAGACCGCCTCGGCGATGGCGATGTCGATCGGCCACGGCATGCAGGACGCCGCCAAGACCATGGGCATCGTGGTACTGGCCCTCTTCGCCGGGGGCTACCAGGACAGCAAGACGCACATCCCGGAGTGGGTCTTCTGGACCTCGGCGACCGTGCTGGCGCTCGGCACGTACGCGGGCGGCTGGCGGATCATCCGTACCCTCGGCCGGAAGATCATCGACCTCGGCCCGCCGGAGGGCTTCGCGGCCGAGACGGTGGCGAGCATCGTGCTCTTCACCACCTCCCGGCTCGGGTTGCCGATCTCCACCACCCACACCATCACTTCGGCGATCATGGGTGTCGGGGCGACCAAGAAGCTCTCCGCGGTCCGGTGGGGAGTAGCCGGCAACATCGTCACCGCGTGGATCCTGACCTTCCCGGCTGCCGCCGCGATCGCCGGGATCTGCTACTTCGTCGTCCGCCCCCTCTTCTGACCCGCGAAAGGAAGGGCCCCTTCTTATCGTTTTCTGTATAAGAAGGGGCCCTTCCTAACGTTCGGCGGGCAACCGACGTCAGGGGTAGGTGACGCCGATCTGGGTGCGGATGCCGTCCAGCAGGTCCATCACGTCGAGCGTGACCGCGTGCGGCACCAGTGGGCTCTCCTTCAGCCCGGCGGCCAGGCAGCGCTGCACCTCGGCCGCCTCGTACTGGTAGCCGTTGCCGACCAACTCGGCCGGCAGGAGTTCCGGCTCGGCCCCGGCCCGGTACACGGTCGCCCCCGCCGGCCGGAAGAACGGCGTGGAGAGTTCGATCCGGCCGGTGGTGCCGGTGATCGTCCCGGTCAGCGGCGTCTCGCCGACCATGCCGCAGCTGAGCGACGCGACCGCGCCGGAGTCGTACCCGAAGATGATGCCGGTGTTCTCGTCCACACCCTCCGGACTGATCTTCGCCCAGGACCGGACGTGGTCGGGCCGGCCGAGCACCACGTGGGCCAGGCTGATCGGGTAGACCCCGAGGTCGAGCAGAGCGCCACCGCCCAGCGACTTGGCCCGCATCCGGTGCTCGGGCGGGAACGGCCCGCTGACCCCGAACGCGGCCTGTATGGCGGTCACCGAGCCGATCGCGCCCTCGGCGATCAGGTCCAGCACCCGGAGCACCGTGGGGTTGCAGCGCATCCACATGGCTTCCATCAGGAAGACGTCCCGTGCCCGGGCGGTCTCGATCAGGGTGGTGCTGGTCGCCAGGTCCAGGGTGAACGGCTTCTCGCAGAGCACCGCCCGACCGGCTTCGAGGCAGGTCATGGTGGCGTCGAAGTGGGCGGCGTGCGGGGTGGCGACGTACACCACGTCCACCTCGTCGTCGGCGGCGAGTTCCGCCCATGATCCATAAGCTCGGGGGATGTCGTGGTGGTCGGCGAAGAGCCGGGCCGCGTCTACGGATCGGGAGCCGACCGCGACGACCTCGGCGTCCGGTAGCAGCCGCAGGTCCTCGACGAACCGGGCGGCGATGTGGCCCGTGGCCAGGATGCCCCAACGTGTCATGGCAGCACGCTAGCCGAGCCCGGATCGGTCCCGGCCAGCACGTCCACCCGTCAAGATCTCCCACTAGGCTCGGCGGCATGACGATCGACAGCGGTGGGTTCGCCGCGCCGGAGCCGCTGGTCGAGCATGCCCGCCGGTTCTACGCCACGGGCGCGGTCCCGGCGACGCCCCGGGTGGCCGCGACCGTACTGTTGCTCCGTCCGGAACCCACCACGACCCGGCCGGACCCTGGGCTGCCTGCGCCGTCGGGCGCGGTGACCGTGGACGGCCGCCCGGCCGTCGCCGGTGCCGACTTCGAGGTGTACGTCATCCGCCGGCTCGCCGCGATGACCTTCGGCGGGATGTACGCCTTCCCCGGTGGCGGCGTCGACCCGTCCGACTCGCGGGTGCCACTCGACTGGTCCGGCCCGTCCGCCGACAGTTGGGGTGACCGGTTGGGGCTGGCGCCGCAGGCCGCCCAGGCGGTGCTCTGCGCCGCCGCGCGGGAGGTCTTCGAGGAGGCGGGGGTGCTGCTCGCCGGGCCGGGCCCCGGGACGATCGTGGGCGATGTCAGCGGCGACGACTGGGAGGCCGCGAGACAGGCGCTGGTCGAGCGGCGGATCAGCTTCGCCGACCTGCTGCGCGAGCGCCGGTTGACGCTCCGGGCGGACCTGCTGCTGCCCTGGGCACGGTGGATCACCCCGGAGTTCGAGCCGCGCCGCTTCGACACGTACTTCTTCGTCGCCCTGCTGCCCCGGGGGCAGCGGACCCGCGATGTCAGCGGAGAGGCCGACCACACCATGTGGATCCGGCCGACCGACGCGGTGACCCGCGCCGACGCCGGCGAGATCGCGATGCTGCCGCCGACCCGGGTCACGCTGACCGAGGTTGCCGCGTGCGGGGCGCTGGCCGGGGTGCCGGCCGCCGCGTCGGCCCGGGACGTCGCGACCCCGGTGCTGCCCCGACTGGAACTGGCCCCGGACGGCACCGGGCGGTTCCTGCTCCGCTGACCGTCCAGTCCCGGGTGACAGACAACCAAAAAGCGGTCTTCCGGCGACCAGGTCAGGTCGCCGGAAGACCGCTGAGGGCGCTGCCGGTCAGCCGAAGCGACCGGTGATGTAGTCCTCGGTCTTCTTGACGCTCGGGTTGCTGAAGATCTTCTGGGTGTAGTCGTATTCGATCAGGCGGCCGGGGTCACCGGTCTGCTCGATCGAGAAGAAGGCGGTACGGTCCGAGACCCGGGCCGCCTGCTGCATGTTGTGCGTCACGATGATGATCGTGTAGCTGTCCTTCAGCTTGAACATCAGATCTTCGATCGCCAGCGTGGAGATCGGGTCGAGCGCCGAGCAGGGCTCGTCCATCAGCACGACCTGAGGTTCGACCGCGATCGTCCGGGCGATGCAGAGCCGCTGCTGCTGGCCACCGGAGAGGCCGGCGCCCGGCTTGCCCAGGCGGTCCTTCACCTCGTCCCAGAGGTTGGCCGAGCGAAGCGCCTTCTCGGCCGCGTCCTCCAGCACCGACTTCTTCCGTACGCCGTTGAGCTTCAGCCCGGCGACGACGTTGTCGAAGATCGACATGGTGGGGAACGGGTTCGGGCGCTGGAAGACCATCCCGATCATCCGCCGTACCGCGGTCACGTCGACGTCGTGGTCGTAGATGTCCTGGCCGTCGATGGTCAGCTTCCCGTCGACCCGGGCACCCGGCAGTACCTCGTGCATGCGGTTGATCGAGCGCAGGAAGGTCGACTTGCCGCAGCCCGACGGCCCGATCAGGGCGGTGACGGTCTTCGGTTCGACGGTGAGGTTGATGTTCTCGATCGCCTTGAACGACCCGTAGTACGCGGTGACGCCCTCCGCCTCGACACGCTTTGCCATGGTGATTGCTCCTCCGGGGTTCATCGGGAGATCTGGCTACGGCGAGCGAGCAGCTTCGCCGCGATGGTGAGGACCAGCACGAGTGCCACCAGGGTCAGCGCGGCGGTCCAGGCCCGGTCGGCGGAGTACTTCACCGAGTCGGTGGCCTGGCCGTAGACGAAGAGCGAGAGCGACGACTGGTTGTTCTCGAACGGGTTGAAGTTGATCGCCGCGGTGCCGCCCGCGACCAGTAGCACCGGCGCGGTCTCACCGGCAGCGCGGGCGATGGCGAGCATCACGCCCGTGACGATGCCGGGAAGAGCGGTCGGTACAACGATCTTGAGGATCGTCTTCCACTTCGGGATGCCGAGGGCGTACGAACCCTCACGCAGCGGCGCCGGCACCAGCCGGAGCATCTCCTCGGTCGACCGGACGATGGTCGGCAGCATCAGCACGCTCAGGGCCAGCGCGGCGGCGAAGCCGGAGTAGCCCGGCCGACCGTCGGCACTGAGGTGCGGGGAGACGATCAGCACCCAGAACGCGAGGATGAACAGACCGGCGACGATGGATGGGATGCCGGTCATCACGTCGACGAAGAAGCGGATGGTGTTGGCGAACCGGCCCCGTCCGTACTCGACGATGTAGATCGCACCGGCGATGCCGAGCGGCACGGTGATCAGGGTGGCGATGCCGACCTGCTCCAGCGTGCCGATGATGGCGTGGTAGGCGCCACCCTCCGGGTCCCGGGCGCCGATGTTGTTCATCGACGTGCCGAAGAAGTTGCCGTCCAGCCGCGCGACTCCCTTGGAGACCAGCGTCCAGACCACGGAGCTGAGCGGGAGTACGGCGAGTACGAACGCGGAGTGGATCAGAGCACTCCAGGCACGGTTGTTGGCCGCCCGCCGTCCCTCGACGTTACGTGCCGCCAGGTAGAGGCCGACGAGGTAGAACACGGCGCCGAGGGCGACTACCAGCACCCAGTTCCCGATGCCGGCGCCGAAGACGACGACACCCGCGAGGACCAGTGCGAGTACGGCGATGCCGACCGGCGCCCATTTCGGCAGCCGCTGGCCGCGCAGGTCCACGCTGGTGTTGCTGGGGCCGGCCAGTGTCGATGTGCTCACGCTGCCCCCTCGGTGAACTCGCGGCGGCGGTTGAGGATCACCCGGGCGGTCATGTTGACCACCAGCGTGATCGCGAACAGGACCAGACCGGAGGCGATCAGGGCACCCCGGCCGATGTCGTTGGACTCACTGAATCCGTTGGCGATGTTGGCCGCGATCGAGTTGCCGCCGGACTGGATCAGGTTGAACGAGATGGCGAAACCGGCGCCGAGGGTCATCGCCAGGGCGATCGTCTCGCCGAGCGCGCGGCCCAGCCCGAGCATGACCGCGGCGACCACACCCGGCCGGCCGTACGGCAGCACCGAGGTGCGGATCATCTCCCACTTGGTGGCGCCCAGGGCGAGGGCGGCCTCCTCGTTGGCGGTGGGGGTCTGGGTGAAGACCTCACGGGAGAGCGAGGTGACGATCGGCAACACCATGATCGCCAGCACCAGGGAGCCGAGGATGATGGCGCGGCCGAACGGTCCCTCTCCGCCGAAGAGCGGGATCCAGCTGAAGTATTTGTTGAGCCACACGGAGAACTCGGTGACCGGCCCGCTGAACACGTCGCGTCCCCAGAGACCGAAGACCACGCTGGGTACGGCGGCGAGCAGGTCGATGAGGAAGCCCAGCGTGGTGGCGATCCGCCGGTGGGCGTAGTGCGAGAGGTAGAGCGCGATGCCGAGCGCCACCGGTACCGCGAGCAGCAGCGCGATCACCGCGCTGAGCACGGTGCCGAAGGCCAGCGCGGCGATGCCGAAACGCGGCTCGCCCTCGTTGGGCGCCCAGTTCTTGTACGTGAAGAAGTTCTCGTGGTTGGCCTGTAGCGCCGGGATCGCCTTGCTGACCAGGAAGATGGCGATCGCCACGATGATGACCAGCACCATCGTGCCCGCGGCCAGGGTCAGCACGCGGAATGCCTGTTCGGCACCGAACGCCCGGCGCCGGGGAAGCGCGCCGCCGCCGCCCATTCCGGGGCCGTCGAGGGAGGCCCGGTGGGACGGTATCGCTGGATACTCGGCCGATTGCGCCGAAGCACCGGCGGGTCGGCCGTGACTCGTCGTCACGCCCGATCCGCCGGTGCTGGCGTCGGCCGAGCGGGGAGGGGTTTCACCCATCTGCTCGCTCGCTCCGTGTGGTTTCCGGGGGCTGGATTACCGGGTCAGGCGATGCTCTTGACTGCGGCCTCGACCTTGGTGCGGACCGACTCCGGCAGCGGGGCGTAGCCCAGGTCGGCCAGGTCGGCCTGACCGGCGCTGCTGGCCGCGTGTCCGAGGAAGCCCTTGACCAGCGCGAGCTTGTCAGCCGCGAGGCCCTTGTTGCAGACGATCTCGTAGGTCACCAGGACGATCGGGTAGGCCCCGGCCTCCTTGGTGTTGTAGTCGATCGACAGCTTCAGGTCGTCGCCCTGGCCGGTGACCTCGGCGCTGGCGATGGTCTTGCCGGCCGACTCGGCGTTCAGCGCGACGAACTCGCCGGCGCCGTTGGCGACCTTGGCAGTGCTGAGCGAGGAGTTCTCGGCGAACGAGAGCTCGACGTAGCCGATGGTGCCGGCGGTCTGCTTGACCAGGGCGGCGACGCCGTCCGAGCCCTTGGCGCCGGTGCCGCCCGGGGCCTTCCACGCCTTGGCCTTGCCGAAGGTCCAGTCGGCCTCGGCGGTCTTGCTCAGGAAGGCGGTGAAGTTGTCGGTCGTGCCCGACTCGTCCGAGCGGTGCACGGCCTGGATCGCGGTCGACGGCAGGGTCGCGCTCGGGTTGTCGGCCTTGATCGCGGCGTCGTCCCACTTGGTGACCTTGCCGGCGAAGATCTGCGCCAGGGTGGCCGGCTTGAGCTGCAGGCCGTCAACACCGGGCAGGTTGTAGGCGATCGCCACCGGGCCGATGACCATCGGCAGGTGGATGGCCTTGCCCGACGGGCACTTGGCGTCGGCCTTCGGCTGCTCGTCTTCCTTGAGCGCCGAGTCCGAGCCCGCAAAGTCGGCGGTGCCGGCGATGAAGGCCTGGATGCCCGCGCCGGAACCGGAAGGTTCGTAGTTGATGGTTACGCCGGTGCACTGCTGCTGGTAGGCCTTGACCCATTCGGCAACGGCGTTCTTCTGCGCGGAGGAACCCTGCGCGTTGATCGTGCCGGTGGCGCATTCGGCCGCGGCGGCAGACCCGGAGGCCGAGGGCTCGGCGGGCTCGTTGTTGTCCGAGCCGCACGCACTGAGTGCAAGTGCCGCAGTCAGAGCGAGGCAGGCAAGAATGCCGTGCCGCTGGAGCTTCACCTGAGGGGTTTCCCTTCACATGGACGGAGCGCCGGGAACTCTGCCCCGGGAGCCGGCTATCCACCGGCTACTAGGCAAGTTAGAAGTGCCAGGTAGCCGGTTTGCCGGACGCGAGTGAACGAAGGGTGAACAGGTGCGGCCGGTCAGATGGACCGGAGCTGAGGGCGAGTTGTCCGTTCCGTGAACCGAGGGGCCGGAGTTCGCTATGCCTGTTATGGGGTGCGTCGGTACTGGACGTGCGTTGTCCACCGGGAGAAGCCGAGTCGCGTGTAGAGGGCCACCGCCGCGACGTTGGACTCGTCTACGTAGAGCATCACCCGGGTCAACCCACGGTTACCTAGGTGGTGCAGGCCGGCCCAGGTCAGCGCCTTGCCGAGGCCGAGGCCGTGTGCCTTCGGGTCGACCCCGACGACGTACACCTCGCCCATCGGCTTGGTGTGGATCCCGCCTTGTTCGGTGGCGTCCCGCTCGCCACGCGTGTCGGCCGGACCCGGCTGGGCGTGCACCTTCGTCCAGTGGAAGCCGAGCAGGCGGCCGGTCGACTCCTCGACCGCGAGCAGGAAACCGGCCGGATCGAACCACGGCTCAGCCATCCGTACGGTCAGGTCGGCCGCGGTCCAACGGCCCTGTTCGGGATGATCGGCGAAGGCACGCCGGTTCACCGCGAGCCACGCCTCGTCATCCTGACCGGGCTGGAACGCGCGCAGTACGACACCCGGCGGCAGGCCCGGCCCGGTGCTGCTCCCGCCGAGCGGTCGGCGGAACTGCCACAGCACCCGGTCGCGGGCGAAGCCCAGGTCCAGCGCGAGCGCGGCGGCCGACGGGTGGTCGCCGTGCGCCCAGATGCGCAGGTCGGCGCCGCCGCTGCGGGCGACTGCGGCGTCAACCAGTGCCCGGCCGAGCCCCTGCCGGCGGTGTTGCGGGTGTACGGCCAGTTCCGCTTCGGCGCCGGCCGGGTCACCGGTCCGGTCGAGCTGGGCGTATCCGACCGGTACGCCGGTGCGGTCGCGCAGGACGAGGTGGTCGACCGGGGTGGGATCCTCCGAGCGGAGCCGAAGCATCACGTGCTCAGAGAGAGGGTGTGCGCCATCGGCCAGGTCAGCGGCCCGGACAAGCGCCAGGATGTCGCTGATCTGCCCCGGTGCGAGGCGGTCGATGCGGGTTACCTCTGGGGCTGCCGTGGTCACTTCGCTACGTTATCCCGCCACTACCGCCTCGACCGGATCGCGTTCGCGTTCCGAGGGCGACATCACCACCCGTCCGGGAGTCGGTCCGGGGCGGCCGGTCCGACCGGGTCATCGGACGGCCGGGCCGGTCGGTTCGGTGGCCGTCGCCGACGGGGCGTGCGTGCGGTCCGAGGTGTCGAGCCGGGGCTCGCCCGACTCTGTGGCACCGGTGTTGTCGGCGCTGGTCTCGGGCATTCCGGTCGGCAGGGACGACAGTTCGAACCGGCGCAGCAGGTTGGGCAGGATGGTGTGCAGTGCGTTCACGGTCTGTTGCCGGTTGCCGCCGGAGTCGTGCATGAGCACGATCGAGCCGGCGCGTACGCCTGCCGTGACGGTCGACGCGATGTTGCCGGCACCCGGCCGCGTCCAGTCCCGTGGATCCACGGCCCAGTGCAGTGAGGTCATGCCGAGTTCCCAGGCGGCGCCGACGACGTTGGAGGTCCAGGCACCGCCGGGCTGGCGGAAGTAGAGGATGCGGGCGCCGGGTACGGCGGCACGAATGGCGGCGTTGGTCCGGGACAGGTCGGACCGGATCGCCGTACGGGACCGGCTGCCCAGGGTCAGGTCGTGTGACCAGGAGTGGTTGCACAGGGTGTGACCGGCTGCCGCGATCGCCCGTACCAGGTCGGGGTGGGCGGCGACCTGTTCGCCGACCATGCAGAAGGTCGCCTTGATCTGGTATTCGGCCAGTAGGTCGAGGACCTGCTGGGTATAGCTCGGGTCCGGCCCGTCGTCGAAGGTGAGTGCCACGTCGGCCGAGCCGGAGGTGAGTCGAGCACCGTACGGGCCGCCCCGTTCGAGGGCGAGCCGGGGGCGGTCGTCGGCGGGTGCCGCCTCCCGGGCCGATTCCGTCGGGGTCGGCGAGGGGGAGGTGGCCGACGGGGAGGCGGTGGCTGGGTTGCTCGGTGCGGACGCGTGGGTGGGGCTGCTGTCGGGCGGGGCTGAGGCGCTGAGCGGGTTCTGCGTCTGTTCGGATGGGCTGAGCGCGCGGCCGAGGACGTAGACCCCACCGAGGATCGAGCCGGCGGCGAGGGTGAGGACCATGATCAGGGAGAGGTTGGCCGGGTTGGACAGGAAGGATCGCTGACGTCCGCCTTGGCCGATCGATCCTCCGCGGCCACGCATCGGTGCCACTGCCGTCCCCCTTGCCGCTGTACCTGGGAACTCAGCGTACGTACTAAATGCCGCTTAAATGACCGTTTCTACCATTTAGGAGGAATGGTGACATGGGCACGACAAACGCCACCCGGCGGTCACCGGGTGGTGTTTGTCGGTCGAAGATGGAACAGGAAGGAACGAATGGAGCCCGGGAAGGGTCAGAGCGAGACCGTCGCCGCCGCCGGCTCCGACTCCGGCAGGGAGCGGGACGAGGGCGGTACGACGAACTTGTAACCGACCTGGCGGACCGTACCGATCATCGACTCGTACTCGGAGCCGAGCTTGGCCCGCAGCCGCCGTACGTGCACGTCGACCGTACGGGTGCCGCCGAAGTAGTCGTAGCCCCAGACCTCGCGCAGCAGCTGGTCCCGGGTGAAGACCCGACCGGGGTGCTGGGCGAGGAACTTCAGCAGCTCGAACTCCTTGTAGGTGAGGTCGAGCGGCCGACCCTTCAGCTTCGCGGCGTAGGTGTCCGGGTCGATCGACAGCTCGCCGGCCCGGATCTGGCCACCGGCACCGGCGATCGCGTTGGTGAGCCGCCCCACGGCGAGCCGCAACCGCGCCTCGACCTCGGCGGGACCGGCGCTGGCGAGGATCACGTCGTCCACACCCCAGTCGGCGTTGAGCGCGATCAGGCCAGCCTCGGTGACCACCGCGACCAGCGGTACTCCCAGACCGGTGGCGTGCAGCATGCGACAGGTGGCACGGGCCTCGCTCAGTTCCGAGCGGGCGTCCACCAGTACGGCGTCCGGGCTGGGCCCGGCTACGAGCGTGCGGACGTCCCGTGGCGCGGTGCGAATCGAGTGGGGGAGCAGGTCGAGGGCGGGCAGCACGGCCGATGGCTCGCCTGCGCGCGCGGTGACCAGCAACAGGATCTCCACACATCACCTCCGTCCCGGCGGCGCATCGCCGCGCGGTGGCCAGTGGCGCTCCGGATCAGGGCCGGCTTGAGCCACTGGTTAATGGTGTCGGTCCCGGCGTCGCTGACGGGGCGGGGTAAGGACCGAGCTTAACGGATCCGACGGACGGCGATCCCGGACGATTGCCTCTTTGGCTGTGTTCTCAACCTCAATGGGGGAGGTTTTTACACGACCGAAACCAGAATCCGTGCGTCAGCGGCCCGATCTGGCACGATCAGTGCGTGTTCCCCTCGACGTCACCCGAGACCGGTCGCGATTCCTGGGCCGACGGGCCCCGTGGCGGACCGGCCGGACCACCGTCCGGCCCCCACCGCGGCTACCCGCCGGCGCCCGGCCCGTCCGGCATGCCCTTCGACGAGCCGCCCGTCACGGCGGACGAACAACGGGAGCCCGAGGCCGGCCGGCGGCGCCTGCGCGGCAAGCGCGGTGCCGACGATCCGGTCCCTGGCAGCGGCCTGGACCCGGAGATCGACGACGAGTCGGACGAGGAGGAGTTCGAGCCCGTCCCGATCCGCCGCCCGCTCGCGCTGGCGATCGCCGGCTTCGCCGGCCTGCTCGGCCTGGGGCTGGTCTTCGGTGCGCAGACCTCCGGCCCAGGGGCGCGGATCCCGTTCGCGCTCGTGGTGTTCGGAGTGCAACTGCTCTACATCCTGGCCTGGACCATGGCGATGCGTCCGCCCGCCCTGCCGCTGGTCGCCGGGGTCGCCGTGGCGGTCGCCGCCGGTGCCGACGCTGCGGCGATCCTGCCGCAGGTCGCGGCACTCGGGCCGGTCGGCTACGTGGCGGTGGCCGGGTTCGTGGTCGGCGTGCTCGGCCAACTTGTCCGCCGAACCGACCGCGCCCAGGTGACCGAGTCGCTCGGCGCCACCCTTCTGGTGGTGATCGGTGTGGTCGCGTTCGCGAGCCTGATCGTGCTCAGCCGGCTGCCGATCGGCACCCAGGCGATCTTCGTCTGTCTCGGCGGCAGCGGAGTGGCGCTCGTGGTCGCCCGGCTCACCGACGCGGTACTGCCCTGGCCCCGGCTGGCGCCACAGGTGCCCCGGGGTGCGGCGGGGGTGGTCCTGGGAGCGATGCTCGGCACCCTGGCCAGCGGTGTGATCGGCGGATACGTCGTCGGCTTCACCCCGACCAGCGGTGCGGTCGTCGGGTTGGTCGCGGCGACCGCCGCCGTCCTGGCGGACCTCGGTGTCGGTTACTCGGAAGCCGGTCGACTGATGGCGGGTGAGCCGCCGACCATGTGGGTGGCCCGGCACATGCAGGGTCCGCTCGGCGGATTCGCCCTGGCCGCGCCGGCCGCGTACGCGATGAGCGTTTTCTTCCTGTAGCTCTTTGTTCCCTTCTAGGTGGTTCCTCCTTTCTTCGGCGTGATCCGCCGAGGGAGGGAGGAGGGCGGGAAAATCGGGCGTAGGGGATCATGTCCTCGCCCGGGTTGAGGTTCGCGCGGGCCGGGTACGTAACGGTTCCCCGATCGGTGGCACCGCCGGTCCGGTAGGCGAAGGCGGGTGGCGTGGCAGACAGTTATCCGGCACAGGACGAGGGCTACCCCCGGCGGTTGCCCCGATCGCACCGGACGGGCGAGCGTCCGCGTCGGCGTGGCCGCAAACT
Source organism: Micromonospora sp. NPDC050417 (assembly GCF_044458865.1). NCBI lineage: Bacteria > Bacillati > Actinomycetota > Actinomycetes > Micromonosporales > Micromonosporaceae > Micromonospora > Micromonospora sp. NPDC050417. The sequence goes on along the minus strand of NZ_JBITIH010000010.1, from coordinate 121,920 downwards.
GCTCATCGGCCTGCTGATCCTGCTGTTGGTGCTGCTCGTCGGCCTTGTCGTGGCCGACCGGTACGCGGTCGGCTTCGCCGAGCGGGAGATCGGTACCAGAATCAGTCAGGAGATCACCCGCGAGGGGATCAAGGCCGGCCCGCCGGACGTGAGCGTCCACGGGTTCCCGTTCCTGAGCCAGGTGATCGCCGGCAACTACCAGTCGATCGTGGTCGTGCTCCGTGACGTGGAGGCGCCGGTCGCCAACGCCGAGACCGTACGCCTGCCGGAGTTGCACATCGACGCGCAGGACATCAGCGCGTCGATCAACACGCTCCGTACCGGGCAGGGGCGGGTCACGGCCGGCACCGTCGACGGGACCGCGACCATCGCGTACGACAGCGTGCTGAAGCTGATCAATCAGCCCGGTCTCCAGCTCAAGGAGGACGGCGGCAAGCTGATGGTGACCGCCCCGGTCGAGGTGCTGGGCCAGGCGTTCACGGTCGCCGGCGCCGCGAACCTCAAGGTCGAGGGTGCCGAGGTGGCGCTCAGCTTCAGCGACCTGGACGTGCAGGGCCTGCCCGACATCCCGGTGGCGCGCCTGGCCGTACAGGAGTACGTCCGCCAGATCGCGATCCGGCTGCCACTGCCGGAGTTGCCGTTCAACCTTCAGGTGCAGGAGGTCCGGCCACTGCCTCAGGGGCTGTCCGTCCGGGCCACCGCGAAGGACGTACCGATCAACTGACCGCTGGTCGGGCCTGCTCGGTGCGATCCCGGATCGTGGTTGACTGGTGACGCGTTTATCTCCGGCTGGTAAGCTCCCAGCCCATGGGGACGCTCCTCACCAAACGGCGCGCGGTCGACCTGTGCCGCGTGGCCACCTGCCTGTGTCGCTCCGTCATCTGACGGCGGAGCTGCTTTTGCGTACCCTCTGATTTTCCCCACGCCCGGCAGCGGCGCCGTCGCACAAACCCGTGATCCTCTCGCTATGGGTCCCGCGCGTGGTGCGACGAAATCCTTCGATACCCGCGCAGGCTCACCAATCCATCATCCAAGACCTTGGAGTGATCTGATGAGTCGCGACACCGCACTCGTCTCGGCCGACTGGGCCGAGAAGAACCTCGACACCCCGGGCGTGGTCTTCGTCGAAGTCGACGAGGACACCACCGCCTACGACGGCGGCCACATCGCCGGAGCGATCAAGCTGGACTGGCGCAAGGACCTGCAGGACCCGGTGCGCCGCGACGCGGTGAACAAGTCCCAGTTCGAGGCGCTCCTCTCCGAGCGGGGCGTCGCCAACGACGACATCGTCGTGCTCTACGGCGGCAACAACAACTGGTTCGCGGCGTACGCGTACTGGTACTTCAAGCTCTACGGCCACCGCGACGTGAAGCTGCTCGACGGCGGTCGCAAGAAGTGGGAGCTGGACGGCCGGCCGCTCGTTTCGGACCAGGTCATCCGCCCCGCCACCCAGTACGTGGCGGAGGAACCGGACCTGAGCATCCGTGCCTTCCGCGACGAGGCGGTCGCCGCCATCGGGGTCAAGAACCTGGTCGACGTCCGGTCCCCCGACGAGTACGCCGGACGCCTGCTCGCCCCGGCGCACCTGCCGCAGGAGCAGTCCCAGCGGGCCGGCCACATCCCGACCGCGGTGAACGTCCCGTGGTCCAAGGCGGCGAACGAGGACGGCACCTTCAAGTCCGACGACGAGCTGCGCAAGATCTACGGTGATGCCGGGTTGGACGACAGCCTCGACACCGTCGCGTACTGCCGGATCGGTGAGCGCTCGTCGCACACCTGGTTCGTTCTCAAGGAACTGCTCGGGCACCAGAACGTCAAGAACTACGACGGTTCCTGGACCGAGTACGGCTCGCTGATCGGTGTGCCGATCGTGCTCGGCGACGAACCGGGGAGGGCCTGAGCCATGACCGCTCCCACCGCCGCCGGTTGCGCGGCTCCTGACCAGTCGGCCCCGCTGCCGGCCGGCCTGGATCTGAACCGGGAAACCGTCATCACCGGTGTCGTCCGGGCAGACTCCGGCGACGCCGTTCCGGGCGCGTACGTCCGGCTGCTCGACTCCACCGGCGAGTTCACCGCCGAGGTGGTGACCTCCCCGGAGGGGCAGTTCCGTTTCTTCGCCGCGCCGGGCACCTGGACCCTGCGGGCACTGTCCCGGCACGGCAACGGTGACATCCTCGTCACCGCCGGCCGGGGCGTCAACGAGGTCGGCGTCACGGTCGCCTGACCCAGCACAGCGAAGCGGATCGCCGCTCGGGCCAACCGGCCTGGGCGGCGATCCGCTTTTCCGTCGGCAGATCTTCCCGCCAGGTCGACGGGTTCGCCGTGGGCGATTGACAAGTTCCTCCTTTACGTAAAAAATAGTTTTGCCATGAGAGAAGTCCTGTACCTGGAACAGCTTGAGCAGGCCGAAGCCCTGCTCAAGCCGCAGCGCATCGAGGTGCTGCGGCAGCTCGCCGAACCCGACACCTGCACCGAGGTCGGGGCCCGCCTCGACCAGACCCCGCAGCGGGTCTACTACCACGTCAAACGGCTGGTCGACGCCGGCCTGGTGACCCAGGTCGCCGAGCGCCGGGTGCGTGGCATCCACGAGGGCATCTACCAGGCCACCGCCCGCTCCTACTGGCTCTCACCGAGGCTGGTCGGCCGGATCGGACTGCGCGCCACCCGGGACGAGCTCAGCCTCGGTTACCTGCTCGACCTGACGGAGGAGGTCCAGGCCGACGTCGCCGCGCTCGACCGGACCAGGCCGGAGCTGCCGTCGATCGGCGTGTCCGGCGAGATCCGGGTTCCGGCCGAGCACCGCCAACAGTTCATGACCGACCTGCAGACGGCGTTGCAGGACCTGTTCAGCCGCTACGGCGGCGCCGAGGGTGACGCGTTCAAACTCGCTGTCGCCTGTTATCCCAAGGGAGAAGAGCATGAGTGAGTCGTTGCAGCTCCAGGCACGGATTCCCGCAGCGCGCAAGGAGGTCCACCGGGCGCTGACCGACGCTGGCGCACTGCGTACCTGGCTTGCCGAGCACGCCGAGGTCGAGCTGCCGGACCGGTACGAGTTCTGGGGCCGCTACACCCCGGAGGGCGACGCACCCCACCAGCGGTTGCTCCACCTCGACGACCACACCCTGCGCTTCTCCTGGCTGCTCGACGGCGAGGAGACCACGGTGGAGATCCGGCTGACCGAGGAGAGTGACGAGGTGACCCTGCTGGACCTCTCCCAGACCCACTTCTCGATCGCGGAGGCGACGGCCGGCAACACCGTACGCGGTGTGCTCCAGACGTACTGGGCGCTGTCGATCGCGAACCTGGCCGACCACCTCGCTGGCCGGGAACTCACCTCGAAGGTCGACTTCACCTCTCCCGAACTGCGTGGGGAGTTCCTGATCGGCGCCGAACCCTCGGCGGTCTTCCGCTCGCTGGTCGAGTCCGATCAGGTGACCACCTGGTTCGGCTACCCGGTCGGGATCGAGCCGCATGTCGGCGGTCGGTTCGCCATGGGTGGTCTGGAACTGGAGCACGGATACGCCGGGAAGATCATCGACCTGGAGCCGGACCGACGGATGTCGATCGACTGGGCCGAGGCGGGGGTCACCACCTGGGAGTTGGAGGAGTCCGACGGCAGGACTCGCCTCACCTTCGTGCAGAGCGGGTTCGACACCAGCCGGCCCCCGTACAGCGGCTGGCTCGGCTGGCTCAGCGGCGTCGCCGAGCTGCGCCGCTACCACGAGCTGTCCGACTGGTCCCCGATCTGGCCCCCCATCGAACTCCCCACCGCCTGAGGCGCGAGGAAAAGGCGGTGGCCGCCGTGCTCGCGAGAGCACGGCGGCCACCGTGGATCAACAGCGGGTCAGTGCGGCGGGATCAGATCCCGCCGACCCGGGTGTCGCAGGGCGTCACCGGATCCAGGTTGAAGCTGATAGTCGAGACGAAGCCGGCCGAGATGGTGATGCGCTGCACCTCGGGAATCCAGCCGTCCTTCGCGACGATCAGGTCGTACTTCCCCTTCGGCAGCCAGAGCCCGTAGGCACCGGCCGAGTCGGAGGAGAGGGTGTAGCCGGTGGCCGGGTTGCCGTTCAGGTTCGCCCGTATCGTCGCCTTGACCGGTACGTCCGTGCCGGAGCAGCTCTCGCCGATCACCGTGCCCTGGACCTTGCCCCAACCGTTCGGCGGAGACACGTTCATCTCCACCGACACGGCCTCGACCGGGTACGGGGTGTCCGAACCGATGCCCAGCTCGGCGGTGTACGTACCGGGCTGGAGGACGCCGGCCTCCGCGGTGGCGGTCAGGGTGACCGTCACCTGCTTCGAGGCGCCCGGGGCGAGGGTGAGGGTCGCCGGAGCGGTGGAGAGCCAGGAGACGTCGCCACCGGACTCGTCACAGAGCTCAAGGCCACCGAGGTACTCGGTCTCCACGGAGCCGACGAACGAACTCGGCGAACCACCGACCTTGTACGCACCACACGCGCCGGCACCCCGGTAGCGGGTGAACGCCGCGTTCGGCAGGTTCTGCCATGCACCGGTGGCCGGGTCGTACGCGATCGACCGGTTGGTGATGGTGCTGGAGTTGGCGGTCACACCACCGGCGATGACCAGCAGGCCACCGGCGGCGGCGTACTGCGCGCCCCACAGGTCGATCGGCAGGTCCGGCAGGGCCGACCAGGCGTCGCCGGCCGGGTCGTACACGAAGGCGTCGGTGAACGTCGTCGTGCCCGCCGCACCACCGCCGCAGTAGACCGCGCCGCCGATGCCGCCACAGGACATCCAGCCGACGGCGATCGGGTAGTCCGCGCCGGTGCTGAAGGTGCCGCTGGCCGGGTCGAAGATCACCGTGTTCTTCGAGCTGGTGCAGGTGCCGTCGGCGCAGCCGCCCACCAGGTAGACCTTGCCGTCGACGATCGCCGTACCGGCTGCCGCACGCGGCGCCGGGTTGGTGGCGCCGGCCACGGTGCTCCAGGCACCCGTCGCCGGGTCGAAGACGTCGACCGAAGCGACCGGGGCGCCGCTGGCGCTCCAGCCACCGATCACGTAGAGCTTGCCACCGACGGCCGCCGCGGACGCCTTCGAGCGGGCGGTCGGCATGTCGGCGAGGGTGCTCCACGCATTGGTCTCCGGGTCCAGGACCCAGGTCTTCCTCTCGTTACCGCTGGAGGTGCCGCCACCGACGGAGTAGACCTTTCCGTCGATCACGGCGGCGGCGTTGTCGAAGACCGCGGCCGGGGTGTTGGCGACCCGGGTCCAGGCGGGGTCGATCGCGGGAGCAGCCGCCGCCGAGTTACCGGCGAGACCGTACGCGACCCCGTTCTGGGCCGTGCTGAGCCCCTTCACCTTGTATTCGTTCAGGGCCGCGCCCTGCTGGGACAGGAGGTCGAACGTCCCGTCCCGCTCCAGCACCTCGATCTCGGCCGGCGCGTTGCCGGTGTTGGTGACGGTGACCTTGGCGCTGCGGGTGCTGCCGTACGGCTGGTGCGACTCGATCTGCGGCGGGCTGACCGTGAGCCGGCCCGCCTTGAGGGCGAAGTCGCCCCGCTTGACGTTGTCGGCGGCCACCGCGATGTTCTTCGTCACCGCGCGGTACGGCGCCTTGGTGGCGGTGAACGGGTGGGTCCCGGTCACGCTGGAGAAGAACGAGTAGAAGCCGTCACCGATGTTCGGGTCGTCCGCCGTCGCCGCCGAGACACCCTTGTCCGCCGGGACGTCGCCGCTGGTCACGGTGACGCCGTTGAGCGCGGCACCGGTGTTGGAGTCGGTGGTGAAGCCGGCCACCAGGCCACCCGGGAGCGGGGTGCAGATCCGGTTGACGACCTGTACGTTGTCGAGCTCCCACCACCAGGCGAAGGTGCCGTTGAACCGGAACCGGACCTGGGCGGTGGCCGCCCCGGCGAGCCCGGTCAGCGGGATCTCCTCCACCCGCGGGCCACGCCGGCTGGCGGTCTGGTGCCAGACGTTGGCCCAGGTGGCACCGCCGTCGGTGGAGACGTCGATGTCCGCGCTGTCACTGCCGACCGACCGCCAGTCGCTGTTGAACTTCAACACCGGCGCGGCGATCCCGGTCAGGTTCAGGGTCGGGGTACGCAGGTCGGCGTCCTGGGTGTTGCCCACGCCCAGGATGTCGCTGTCGATGATGGCGAAGTTGCCGGAACCACCGGTCTGGTTGCCCCGGTTGCCCGGGTCGTCGAACTCCCAGCCGCCGTCGTCGGTGCGGTTGACCAGGGACCAACCGGCCGGCGTCTCCTCGGTGTCGAAGCTCTCCGAGAGCAGCGGAGCACCGAGGTTGGCCGAGTAGCCGGGCGCCTGGCAGGCCGCCGCGACCGGCACCGCGACGTCCAGCGTCTTCGCCGCTCCCGCGAGGGCGAGTTCGCTGGTCACCGGGGCGTAGCCGGCGGTCTTGGCGGTCGTGGTGACCGCGTAGGTGGCGTTGCCCGGCACGGTGAACGAGTAGCGGCCGGTGAACGGGTCGGTGAAGACCGGCCCGCCGGGCCGACCGGCCACCTCGATCTTGGCGTAGAGCGGCCAGCCGTGGCCGGAGCCGTCGGAGACCTTCCCGGAGACCGTGACCAACTGCGCCCCGACGAGGGCGAAGTTCTTCGTCACCGAGGTACCGTCCGGCACCGTGACGGTCGCGGTCTGGGTGTGGAACCCGAACGCGGCGATGGTCAGCGTGGCGTCGCCGACCGGCAGCCGCAGGGTGTACTTGCCATCGGTGCCGGTGGTGGCGGTACGCGAACCGGCGCTGACGGTCGCGCTGGCGATCGGCTCGCCGCCGTCGGCCTCGGTCACCGTGCCGGTGACCTCACCCGCGCCGCCCCGAGGGGCGTTGAAGACGGCCTCGTACGCGTTGAGCCGGCCCTCACCGAAGACGTTGTTGTCGTCGATGGTGCCGCCGCAGGCGAGCGCCTCCACATTGGTGGCCGTGTCGTCGAGCAGCTCCTCGGTCGCGGCGACGTCGCCACGGAGGGCGGGTGCCGCCGACCAGACCAGCGCTACCGCGCCGGAGACGTGCGGTGCCGCCATCGAGGTGCCGTTGAACGACGAGTAGCCGTTGCCGGGAATGCTCGACCGGACGTTGCTGCCCGGAGCCGAGATGTTCGGCTTGATCGAGCCGTCGATGGAGGACGTGCCCCGACCGGAGAAGCTGGAGATGTTGTTGCCGGAGTCGTAGGAGCCGACGCCGTACACGTTGGGGTAGTCGCCGGGGTTCTCCGTGCTGTTGCAGCCGGCCTCGCCGTCGTTGCCAGCGGAGAAGCTGGGGAAGATCCCCGCCGCCCGCCACGCCGCCACGGTCTGCTCGTACCACGAGTCACCGCGGCCGCCGCCCCAGGAGTTGTTCACGATGTCGGGGCGCAGATCCGGCCGAGGGTTCTGGCCGTTGGAGTCGGTCGGCGCGAGGACCCACTGACCGGAGGCGAGCAGCGAGGCCTCGGAGCAGCCGTTGGTCTCGCAGCCCTTGGCCGCGATCCACTTCGCACCGGGGGCGACGCCGATCTGGTTGGCGCCGCCGTCGTCGCCGACCATGGTGCCCATGGTGTGGGTGCCGTGGCCGTTGTTGTCACAGGGGGTGTCGCCGGCGCAGATGTTGGCCGGGTCGAAGAAGTTGTAGTTGTGGTCGAAGTTGCCACCACCGAGGTTGCCCCGGTACTTGCCGACCAGGGCCGGGTGGTCGTACTGGGCGCCGGTGTCGATGTTCGCCACCACCACGGTCTCGCCGCGTACACCGAGTTCGTTCCAGACCCGGGGGGCCTGGATGTTCTCGATGTTCCACTCCACGGCGTTGGTGCCCGCTCCGGCGGGGTCGGCCGGGGTCGGCTTGACCAGCTCGTAGGTCCGGGTCGGCGCGATCCGCTCGACCTCGGGGCGGGCGGCGATGGCGTTCACCAGCGCCTGGTTGCCGGAGGCGACCTGGAGCGCGTTGGCGATCCAGAACGCCTTGTAGCTGGCCTTGCGGTCGTCCAGTTCGGCCCGCAGGTCGCGCTGGGTACGCGTGGCGGTGCCGGTGAGCTGCTCGTACACCTTGGCCGCCCGCGCATCCGCGTCCCCGATCGAGGCTGCGGTGCTGAGGTTGGCCTTCTCCCGCAGGTACACGGTGAAGTTGGTGCTGCCGTTGGTGCTCAGCTCGCGAAGCACCTGCGGGTCGACCGCCGCGCCGGCTGCGGGCGCCGCGACGGCGAGCGCCGGCTGAGCGGTGATCCCGAGGACGACAGCCGAGACGATGGCGAATGACCGCCAAAGTCTTGATCGGCTCCCTGGTCGGTGTGACATCTCTTCCTCCCCACTGACGGCGCCCCGATCGGTTCGGGGCGCCTGCCGTGGCGTCGGGTTGTCCGGCACCACGTAGCGCGCGTGGGGGCTTCGTTGGATACGCAGAGCAGCCCCCACATCGGCTAGGAGTCATGCTCTGGTGATATAGCGGTAGTGATCAATGGAAGTTCTCAGCCAGTATTCAGGCAGTAACTGGTCGAGATGCGGGCGACGCGGTGCGAGTTCAGGACATCGGTGAGTGTCGTTGTTGACTCGGTCGATCAAAGGGGCTTGGCTTGTGCGCACGCGGCAGACGGGGAGGGTGCGGGTGTCCAATAACGAGGTTCCGCTCGTCGTGTGCGTCTCGACCGACGTGGCGGTACGGGAACGGGTCGTCCGTCGACTCGACGACTTCGGCACCGTGGTGATCTGTGCGGACCTGTCGGAACTGCGAGCGATGCTCTTTCCCACCGCGACCACAGAGCCGGGCGCCGGGCTGGAGCCGGTCAACCTGGGAGAACTCAGCGTCGACCCTGGCGGTCACCTGGTTACCTGGCGGGGTGAGCCACTGGCACTGACCCGGTTGGAACGGGAGTTGCTGGCCCGGCTGGCCACTCCACCGGTCGGCGTCTGGACCTACGAGCGGCTCTTCGGCTCGGTCTGGGGCGGCGCGTACCTCGGCGACACGGCGATCCTGCACTCGGCGGTCAAACGACTGCGTCGAAAGCTGCGCGCGGTCGACGGCGGCCCGCAGGTGCAGACCGTACGCGGTGTGGGCTACCGCCTCGCCTTCGGCCGTACCGGGTGAGGCACCGGCCGTACCGGGTGAGCTTCGGCCGCTCGTTGCGGCACCGGCGGAAACGGCGGTGGCCGCCGCACCCGGTGGGGAGTGCGACGGCCACCTGTGGCGTCGGGCGCGGGCCGGCTAGTGGCCCTGGTTGCCCCTGGGCTGCGCGTCCAGCGTGACGCCGAGCGTCGGCACGGCGTACGGGGTGTCCGTCCGCACCGCAAGCTGGGCCTGGTAGGTGCCCGGCTGGGGGACACCGTTCGGGGCCGTCGCGCTGATCCGCAGCGTGAGCGCCTTCGACGCGCCGGGGGCCAGCGTGAACCGGCTCGGCGTGACGGTCAGCCAGGACAGCTCACCACTCTCGTCGCAGAGCCCGAGCCCGGTCATCCGCTCCGACTCCGCGCCGGCGAACGGCGCGAACTCCGCGCCACCGACCTTGAAGCCGCCGCATGCGCCGGCACCCCGGGCCCGGGGGACCAGCGTGTTCGGCAGGTCCTGCCAGGTGTTCGCCGCCGGGTCGTAGCCGATGGTCCGGTTGGTGAGCGTCTGGCCCTCGTCGATGACACCGCCGGCCAGCACCAGCCGGCCGCCCGCCACCGAGTACTGCGAGGCCCAGAGGTCGACCGGCAGGTCGGCGATCGGGCTCCACCTGTCGGCGTCCGGGTCGTACGCGTAGCCCGCGGTGTAGGTGGCGTCGTGGTTGAAGCCACCGGCGCAGTAGATCCGGGCCCCGATCGCACCGCAGGACTGCCAGGCGATCTCGTGCGGGTAGGCGGCCTTCACCCGGAACGTGTTGCTCGCCGGGTCGAACGCGACCACGTCGGCGCTGGCGTTACAGAGGAAGTCCAGGCAGCCACCGACCAGGTACACCCTTCCCTCGACCACGGACGCGGTGCCCGCCGCCCGCGCTGCCGGGTTGGTCACCCCGGGCAGGGTCTGCCATCCGCCGGTGGCCGGGTCGAAGACGTCGACCGTGGTCTCCGTCTCGCCCTCGGTGGTCCAGCCACCGAAGACGTACAGCTTGCCGTTCACCGCTGCGGTGGCCGGCTTGTAGCGGCTGTGTGGCATGTCGGGCAGGGTCTGCCAGGCGTTGGTGGCCGGGTCGTAGACGTACGCCTCCCGCTTCTCCTCCCGGTCCGTCGATCCGCCGCCGACCGAGTAGACCTTGCCACCGAGCAGGGCGGCTGAGTTGTCGTACACCGGTGCCGGCATGTCCGCGATCCGGCTCCACGAGTCGTCCAGGGGCGCCGCCACCCCGGTACGACCCACCGACGTCAACGGCTTCGCGGTGCCGAACGACATGCCGGCGCTGACCTTCGGCACCGCGTACTCGGTCAGCGGGGCACCCTTGCCGGTGGCGAGTGTGGCGAAGCCGCCGTCGCGTTCCAGCACCTCGACGGTGATCGGGGCGCTGCCGGTGTTGGTGACCGTGACCTCGGCGTTACGGCTGCTGCCGTACGGCTGGGTGCTCTTGATCTCGGTGGTGTTCAGCGCGATCCGGCCGATCTTCAGGTCGAAGTCGACCCGACGCGTGCCGCCGTCGGTGATCGTGCTGGTCTTCTTCCGGTCCTGGTACGGCGCCGCGCTCGCCACGAAGGAGTGCTTGCCGTCGACCAGGGTGGAGAAGAACGAGTAGAACCCGTCCGGGGCGTTGCGGTCCTCCGGGGTGGCCGCCGAGACGGCCCGCTCGGCCGGCCGGTCCGGACTGCTGACCGCGACCCCGTTCACCCCGGCGCCGGTGTTGGCGTCGGACGTGAAACCGGTGACCAGACCACCGGGGACCGGGGTGCAACTGCGATCGACCACCTGGATGTCGTCGAGCTGCCACCACCACGAGTAGTCGCCCCGGTAGCGGAACCGGATCTGCGCGCTCGCCTGGTTGGCGAGGGCGGGCAGGGGCACCTCCTCGGCCGCCGGGCCGCGCCGGGAGACCTCCTGCATCGCGACACCGACCCAGGTGGCGCCACCGTTGGTCGAGACGTCGATGCTGGCCGCGTCGCCGTTGCCGGCCACGTACAGGTCGCTGGCGAAGCGGAGGACGGGCGCGTTGACCGTGCTGAGGTCGAGGATCGGGCTGACCAGGTCGGTGTCCTGGGTGTGCCCGAAGCCGAAGCCGTCGCTGTCGGCGATCGCGAAGCCGCCGGTGCCGCCGGTCAGGTTCTGCCGGTTGCGCGGATTGTCGAAGGCCCAGCCGGTGTCGGCCCGGTTGACCACCGACCAGCCGGCCGGGGTGCCGGTGCCGTCGAAGCCCTCCGAGAGCACGGTCCGGCCGACGCCGGCGGTGTAGCCGGGCAGGTCGCAGGAGACCGCCGTCGGGACGGCGATGTTCGTGGTCTTGGCCCGGTTCGCCACCGTGACCTCGGTGGAGACGCTCCGGTAGCCGGCGGAGACGGCGGTCGTGGTGAGCCGCTGTGTTCCGCCGCTCGGCACGGTGACCGAGTAGCGGCCGGTGGCCGGGTCGGTGAAGACCGGCCCGCCGGGACGACCGGCGACCTCGATCCGGGCGTAGAGCGGCCAGCCCTGGCCGGAGCCGTCGGTGACCTTTCCGGAGAGGGTCACCATGGGTCGCGCGGACAACGCGAAGTCCTGGGTCACGGTGCTTCCGGTGGCGACCACCGTCGCGTTCTTGCTGGCGAAGCCGTACGCCTCGACGGTGACCGGGTACGTTCCGGTGACGACCGGCAGGGTGTAGTGGCCGAGTTGGTCGGTGAGAGCGGTGCGGCCCTCCACCCGGACCGAGGCGCCGGTGACCGGTGCGCCGCTGCCGGCGTCGCTGACCACACCGGTGATCTTGGTGGCCGGGCCGCGTGGCGCGGTCTCGACCGCCTTGAACACGTCGAGCCTGCCCTCGCCGAAGTTGTTGTTGTCGGCCGCGGTTCCGCCGCAGCTCAGCGACTCGACGTCGGTCGCGGTCTCGTCGAGCAGCTTCTCCGTGGCGGCCACGTCGCCGCGCAGCACCGGTGCCGCCGACCAGACCAGGGCCACCGCGCCGGAGAGGTGCGGTGCTGCCATCGAGGTGCCGCTCATGATGCCGTACTCGCTGCCGGGGAGGGTGGAGATGATGTCGACCCCGGGCGCCGCGATGTTCGGGTTCGGCTGGCCGTCCACCAGGGACGGTCCTCGGCTGGAGAACTCGGCGATGTTGTTGTCGACGTCGTACGCGCCGACCGCGTACGCCCCGGGGTTGTCGCCGGGGGAGTTCGCCGTGTTGCAGCCGAACTCGCCGTCGTTGCCGGCGGCGAAGGTGGGGAAGATGCCGGCGGCCCGCCAGGCGGCGATGGTCTGCTGGTACCAGAGGTCGTTCTGGTCACCGCCCCAGGAGTTGTTCACGATGTCGGGACGCAGGTCCGGCCGGGGGTTCTCGCCGTTGAGGTCGGTCGGGGCGAGGATCCACTGGCCGGCGGCCATCAGCGACTCGTTCGAGCAACTGCTGCTCTCGCAGCCCTTGGCCGCCATCCACTTCGCACCGGGGGCGACGCCGACCTGGTTGCCGGCACCGTCGTCGCCCACCATCGTGCCCATGGTGTGACTGCCGTGGCCCTGGTTGTCGCAGGGCGCCTGCTCGGCGCAGACACCGGCCGGGTCGAACCAGTTGTAGTTGTGGTCGAAGGTGCCGTCGCCGAGGTTGCCGCGGTAGGAGTTGACCAGCGCCGGGTGGTCGAACTGCACGCCGGAGTCGATGTTGGCGATGACGAGGCCCTCGCCCCGGTCGGCGTACTCGGACCAGACCCGGGGGGCGCCGATGTTGGTGAGACCCCACGCGACGCCGGTCACGTCCTGCGGCGCGGCCTTGGTCGACTTCGGCTCGACCAGTTCGTACGTGCGCGCCGGCTCGATCCGCTCCACCTCGGGTCGGGCCGCGATCGCGTCGACCAGCGCCTTGTCGCCCTTGACCTGGATCGCGTTGGCGATCCAGAACGCCTCGTACCGGGCCTTGCGCTTGGTCAGCACGTCAAGCAGCCCGCGCTGGGTACGGGCAGCGGTGCCGGTGAGTTGCTGGTAGACCTGGGTGGCGCGGGCGTCCGCGTCCCGTACTTTCGCCGCGTCGCCCAACTGGGCGCGTTCGCGAAGGTAGACCAGGAAGCTGCTGCTGCCTGTCGTGCTCAGTTCGGTCATCACCTGGGGGCTGACCGGAGCGGTTGGGCCGGCTGCCGTGGCCATCGCCGGTTGTGCCGTCACGCCGAGGACGACGGTCGAGACCAGTGCGAGTGTTCGCCAGAGTCTGGACCGGCTCGCCTCTCGGCGTCCCAGTCGGTGTGTCATGGTTCCTCCACCTTCGCGACGCCACGGTTCGCCCGGAGCGTCGATCACGCTGCTCCGGTATGTCCGGCGCCGCCGGCGGGTGCGGGGTTGGGTGTCGAGTTTGGAGAGCGACTCCGCACCTGCCAGATGACATGGTCAGGGGCGTTTTGACCATGATCAAGACCAAAGGTAGGCAGTATTAAGGCAGTATTCAGCTTGAAGGTAGGCATCTTGACGTTTCTGGGAGGGTGCCCATTGAATGGGGGAGGGCGCCCACACCCCGTTGACTCCGTTGCTGCGACCGCGTTGGCTGGTGCGAGCTGATGCACGGGGAGGATTCGGGTTGACTGAGACCGAGGTGCCACTCGTGGTGTGTGTATCCACGGACGCGGCCGTACGGGCAAGAGTACTGCGTCGGCTCGACGACTTCGGTCGCGTACTGATCGTTGCTGACCTGGCAGAACTCCGGGCGACGCTGTTCCCACCAGAGAATGCCGGTTCACCGACGACGCTGCCGTCCTCGATGCCGGTGAGCATCGGCGAACTCCTCGTCGACCCCGGCGGTCACCTCGTCACCTGGCGGGGTGAGCCGCTGGCGCTGACCCGACTGGAGCGGGAGCTGCTCGCGCGGCTGGTCGGACCACCGCTGATGGTCTGGACCTACGAGCGGCTCTTCGACTCCGTCTGGGGCGGGGCCTACCTCGGGGACACGGCCATCCTGCACTCCGCGATCAAACGACTGCGCCGCAAGCTGCGCGGGATCGAGGGCGGTCCGCAGGTGCAGACCGTACGCGGCGTCGGCTACCGCCTGCTGCCCGCACTCTGACCGGCTGGCGGCCGTACTTTGACCTGTGCTTCCGTGTCACGATGGCGGTCGTGACGACAGACACGGCCCCGCCTCCCCCGCCGGACAGCCGACCCGCACCGGAGCCGCCGGCCGGAAAGCGACGGCGCCGGCTGCTGGGCGGTGTGGCCGGTTGGGCGGTGTTGTTGCTGCTCGTCGCGTATGTCTCGGTCCGGACCGACGCGCCCACCGTGCGTGAGCAGCGTGACGTGGTCGCGGCCATGCCGGTGGTGAACCGGGCCCTCGGCCGGTTGCTCAGCGGCGCCGGACCGGAGGTGGTCGCCGAGATCGGCGGGCAGGAACTGGAGCCGGGCTGCCGGATCAGCCCCATGCGCGACGGGATCAACCTGGTCGGCATCCTCACCCTGCGTACCGCCGAAGCCGACGCGCCGGCCCTGCTCGACCGGATCGCCGAGCGGCTGCCGGCCGATTACCACGCCCGCGTACGGCACCGCCCGGAGACCGACACGCACACGCTGCGCGCAGACGCTGGCGAGTTCGTCGTCATCTCCGGCGCCGTCACCGATCCCGGCGTCGTCGAATTCACCGCCGAGACCGGCTGCCGGCCCAGTCCCGACGTCGAGTTCGCCAACACCCTCATGGGCATCGTGCTCAACGACGAGGCCGTCCGGGTGCTCACCGCGCTCGGCCTGTCGGCACCCGAGTTCGCCGACGACAACCCCACGCTCCGTTGTCCGTCCGGCGGCGTCGCCCGCACCACCCGGGTGACCGTCCCGGGCACTCCGACCACCCCGCTCGGCGCCACCCTGGGTCCGGTCGTCGGCCCCGGTGCGACCGTCGTCACCGACCAACCCGACAGCTACGCCTACCGCACCGCTTCGCTCGGCGTCGTGGTGACGTTGACCGAGACCGGAACCCGTGTCTCCACCACGACCCCCTGCCCCTGACCGTCTCCGTGGGCCCGCGTCAGCGACGACCGGTGGCGGCGTGGTTCGATCATCTGTGGGGACCGCAGGGTGCGGAGAGGTGTGGGATGACGGAGTACGGCGACCTGCTCACGGTGGCGCACGAGGCGGTCGACCTCGCCCGCGACATGATGCGCACCCTCCGACCCGGTGTGCTGACCGGCAAGGGTGACCGGGACATGGCCTCCGAGGTCGACTTTGCCATCGAGCGGAAACTCCGCGCCTTCCTGGCCGAACGTACGCCGCAGGTCGGCTTCCTCGGCGAGGAGGAAGGAACCAGTGGCGGGGGTGACGAACTCACCTGGTCACTCGACCCGGTCGACGGCACGGTCAACTTCGTGCACGGGTCGCCGCTCTGCGCCGTCTCGCTCGGGCTGATCGCGCGCCGGCGCTCCGTACTCGGGGTGATCGACCTGCCGTTCCTCGGCAACCGCTACTCCGCCGCACTCGGGCAGGGCGCGTTCTGCGACGGCGAGCGGATCCACGCCAGCCGCACCAGCGATCTCGGCGAGGCGCTGGTCGCGCTCGGGGACTTCGCCGTCGGTGAGGACGCCACCGGCAGGAACGCCCACCGGCTCGCGATCACCGCCGCCTTCGCCGAACAGGCCCAGCGCGTACGGATGTTCGGCTCCGCCGCGATCGACCTGGCCTGGCTCGCCCACGGACGGCTGGACGCCTTTGTCATGCTCAGTAACAAGCCCTGGGACACCAGCGCGGGCGTGATCATCGCCGCGGAGGCCGGCGCCCGCCTGGCCGACCTGGACGGCAGCCCGCACACCGCCGAATCGGGCGCGACCATCGGCGCTGGCGAGGCGTTGCTGCCGGCCGTCCTCGCCCTGGTGCGGGAGGCCGGGTTCGCCTCGAAGCCAGCAGAATGAGCTGATGCGCATCCGTCCCGCCCGCATCGGCGAGCTGTCCCTGCTGTTGGAGATCGAGTACGCCGCCGGCCGAGTGTTCCACGACCTCGACATGGCGGAGATCGCTGAGAACGACCTGCCGACACCGGCCGAACTCACCCCGTACCAGCAGGACGGTCGGGCCTGGGTCACGGCCGATCAGACCGACCGGCCGATCGCGTACGTGCTGGTCGAGGAGGTCGACGGGAACCTGCACGTCGAACAGATCTCGGTGCACCCGGAGCATGCCCGACGTGGCCTGGGCCGGCGGCTGCTGGAGCATCTCGCGGGCGAGGCGGCCAGGCGGGGCATGCCGGCGTTGACCCTCACCACCTTCGTCGAGGTGCCGTGGAACGCGCCCTACTACGAACGGTGTGGCTTCCGGATCCTCACCGACGACGAACTGACGCCCGGCCTGCGGGCGATCCGGGACCGGGAGACCGCACTCGGGCTGGACCGCTGGCCGCGTACCGCGATGCGGCGGGACCTGCTCCGGTGAGGCGGCACGCCGGTGGCGGACCGGGCCGGTCGCCGTGGCGGGTCAGTAGACCAGCGCCTGGGCGCCGTCGGCCATTGCCTCCTCGACGAAGGCCGCCGCCCCGGCGATCCGTACGCCGGGCAGCACGTCCGTCTCACCGATCTCCCGCCGGGCCGCGCACTGGGTGCAGACGGTGACCCGCCCGCTGGTCAGGATCACGTGCAGCAGTTCGGCCAGGGGTGCGGAGTGCGGCAACTCGAACTCGGCGGCACGCCCGGGGAGGGCGAACCAGCTCGACTCGCCGGTGAGCCAGAGCGACACGTCCACTCCCGCCGCGACAGCCGTCGCGGCCACGGTGAACGCCTGGGCGCACCGTTCCGGCGAATCGGAGCCGGCGGTGGCCTTGACGACCAGAGTGCGTGTCATACCGGCCAGCATAGGATGACCTTGTCATGGTTACCGAGATTGGGTTCGTAAGCCTGCTGGTCGCGGGCTTCGGCCTGCTTGCCGGTGGCCTGGTCTATCTGGCGGTACGAATTTCGAGAGGACGCTGGTGAACGCGGAGAGTACGTCCCCGGACAATCCGATGGCACCGCCGCCGTGGCTGAACGCGCCGCCGGTCGAGCCGTACCCGTTCGAGGAGACGTACGACCTGCGGGTCGGTCCGGACCTGCACCCGGCCCTGCTCGGCCTGCTCCCGTACGTCGGACTCTGGCGCGGACGTGGACGCGGCGGCTATCCCACGGTCGACGACTTCGACTACGCCCAGGAAATCAAGATCAGCCACGACGGGCGGCCGTTCCTCAGCTACGAGTCGAGGGCCTGGCTGCTCGACGAGGAGAGCCGCCCGATCCGGCCGGCCGGCCGTGAGGTGGGCTGGTGGCGGCCGGTGATGGACGGGGAGCGGGCGACCGACGAGATCGAGGCGCTGCTGACCACCCCGACCGGGATCATGGAACTGCACGTCGGCAAGGTCACCGGCACCCGGCTCGAACTCGTCACCGACGCGGTGGTGCGCACCTCCACCGCGAAGGAGGTCACCGCCGGTCACCGGCTCTTCGGCATCGTCGAGGGTGCCCTGCTCTACGCCCAGGAGATGGCCGCCGTCGGCCAGCCCCTGGTGCCCCACCTCTCCGCCCGCCTCATCCGCGTCGGCGGCTGAGCAGGTCACCGGCCCGATCAGGTCAGGCCGCCGGGAAACCCAGGAGATCGAGCAGGTCTCGGCTGTGCGGGCTGGGCGGCAACGGCATGCCGTCCAGCGACCGCACCTCCGCCAGGCCGCGTACGGACGAGGTGAACCAGGCGCCGCCGCAGGCCGCCTCACGCAGCTCCGCCGGGGTCACCAGGCGTTCCTCGGCCGACCAACCGAGCGAACCGGCGTGGGCGAGCAGCCAGTTGGCGGTCACCCCGGGCAGGATGCCGGTGCTGGCGGGCGGCACCGTACAGAGCGTGTCGCCGGCCAACCAGACCAGGCTGGCCGACGGCCCCTCCAGGGCGTAGCCGTCGGTCGAGGTCCAGAGCACGTCGTCGACCCCGTTCGCGGCGGCCCAACGGCGGGCCGCCAGGCTCACCCCGTACGAGGTGGACTTGACCCCGGCGAGCAGCCAGGGTAGCCCGGCGCGGGCCCCGGCCGGTACGCCCAGCGGCAGCGTGGCGACGCTGACGCCGGCGGTCCGGGCCAGGCGAAGCGCGGGTGCGACCTCCGACAGGGTGGCGAAGACGGTGGCGGGACCGCCCTCCTCCGGCCCACGGGTGCAGACCAGCCGGAGTGCCCCCTCGGCCTGTGCCGGCCAGTGCGCACAGATCTCGTCCAGCAGTGCGGCGAGCGCGGTGGCGTCGGGCAGCAGCAGATCGACCGCGGCGGCGGCGTTGGCGAGCCGGGTCAGGTGTTCGTTGCGCAGCCACGGCCGACCGCCGCGTACGTGCATGGTCTCGAAGAGGCCGTCGCCGTGCAGCACCCCCCGGTCGTCGGCGCGCACGACCGGTTCGTCGGCCGGCACCACGCCCCGGCCCAGCACGGCGACGATCGGGCGTCCGGACACGATTTCAGAGCGTAGCGGTGTACGGGGGGAGGGGGAGACGCTCCCCGTGATTGCCGCAGTCGGCCGAGCCCGCTCGGGCGAACTATGATCGACGGGTGTCGGAATCATCGCTGGCCGAGATGCTGCGCTCCCGTGGGCTGCGCCTGACGGCGCAGCGGCAACTGATTCTTGAGGCTGTCCTCGAACTGGGACACGCCACCCCGGAGCAGGTGCACACGGCGGTCCGGGGGATCGCCGCCGGAGTGAACATCACCACCATCTACCGCACCCTGGAATTGTTGGAGCGGCTCGGGCTCGTTACCCATACGCACCTGTCGCACGGTTCCCCGACCTACCACGCGGCCGGTGCGGACCAGCATGTCCATCTGGTGTGCCGGTCCTGCGGTGAGGTGGACGAGATCGACCCGGAGATGCTCCGGCCGCTCGCCGACCAGTTGACCGGCGAACGGGGATTCGTGGTCGACGTCGGGCACGTGGCACTCTTCGGTCTCTGCCGGAAGTGCGGGGAACAGCAGGACTAGTCGACTGCGGGGTAGCAAATGATCGACATCGCGGGTGCGGTGGCCGTCGAGGTGCTGGACGAGCAGACGCCGGACCAGCCGACGCCGGAACACGCGACGGCCGGCGTGCGCGGGGTCGCCGCCCACTACGGCGACCCGATGCGGGAACAGCGGATCCTTGTCAGCGAGGTGGGCCTCGTCGACCGCTCCCACCGTGGTGTGATCGCGGTCCCCGGGGTCGAACGAGCCAGTTGGCTGCACACCCTGACCACCCAGCACCTGGCCGACCTCCGCGCGGGGCAGGGCAGCGAACTGTTGGTCCTCTCGCCGCACGGACACATCGAGCAGCACGCGATGGTCGCCGAGGACGGCGAGACCACCTGGCTCGACACCGAGCCCCGGGACACTGCCGGGCTACTCACGTACCTGGAGAAGATGCGTTTCTTCACCCGGGTCGACCCGCGTGACGCGACCGCCGACTGGGCCGTTCTCTCCCTGGTCGGTCCGCGCGCCGCCGACGCGGTCGGCACGCTCGGCGTCACCGGGCTCGACGCGCCGGACGCGCTGCCGGTGCCGGGTCCGAAGTTCGCCGGCGGGGATCTGCCACCCCGACCGACCACGCGGTACGACGTACGCCCGCTGCCGGGCGGCGGCTGGGCGCGGCGGGTGGAACTCGGTGTCGACCTGCTGGTGCCCCGCGCCGAACTGGACCGGGTGGTGGCTGAGCTGACCGACGCCGGGGTGCCGTTGGCCGGGCTCTGGGCGTACGAGGCGGTCCGGGTCGCTGCCCGGCTGCCCCGGGTCGGTTTCGAGACCGACCACCGCACCATCCCGGCGGAGGTGGACCTGATCGCCCCGGCCGTGCACCTGGACAAGGGCTGCTACCGGGGGCAGGAGACGGTCGCCCGGGTGCACAACCTGGGTCGGCCGCCGCGCCGGCTGGTGCTGCTGCACCTGGACGGGCTCGGCTCCGACCAGCTTCCGGCCGTCGGCACCCCGGTGAGCAACGGCGACCGGGAGGTCGGTTTCGTCGGTACGGCGGTCCGCCACTTCGAACTGGGACCGGTCGCGTTGGCAGTGCTCAAGCGCAACGTGCCCGACGACGCCCAGTTGGTCGTCGACGGGGTCGCCGCCGCGATCGACCCCTCCTGAACGATCCGCGTCACCGGCGCGTCGACGGGCGGGGCACGATTGGTGTGGCGGGGGTAACGGACGGCCTGGTTAGGATCGCCGGCATGACGACAGGGACGTTGATCACGGTGGCCCCGACCGGGGCCGAATCGACCAAGTCCGAGGTCCCGGCACTGCCGGTGACCCTGGACGAGCTGGTACGGACCGCGAAGGAGTGCGAGGCACTCGGCGCGGCCGTGATCCACGTACACATCCGTGACGATCAGGCCCGGCCCACGCTCGACCAGGGGCGGCTGCGCGAGACCGTCGCCGCGCTACGGGAGAACACCGACCTGGTCGTGCAACTCTCCACCGGTGGGGCGGTGACCGACCCGGCGGCGGACCGGTTGGCCGTGCTCGACGCCGGTCCGGAGATGGCTTCCTGCACCATGGGGACGGTCAACTTCGGCGACGACGTGTTTCTGAACCGGTGGGACTTCGTCGTCGAGCTGCACACCCGGATGCAGGAGCGCGGCATCGCCCCCGAGTACGAGATCTTCGATTTGGGCCAGCTCACCACCCTGGGCCGGCTGCTCGACAAGTACGGCCTGCCCGCCGGCGGTCACGTGCACGTCGACTTCGTGATGGGGGTGCCGGGCGGCATGCCGGGCACCACCGAGGCGTTGGTCGCGTGCCGTCAGTCGCTGCGCGACCTACCGGAGGGGACCACGTTCTCCGCCACCGGCATCGGGCGCAGCACGATCCCGGTGATGCTCGCCTCCCTCTCCGCCGGTGGTCACCTCCGGGTCGGCATGGAGGACACCGTCACGTACGCCAAGGGCCGGCCGGTGGAGTCGAACATGCAACTGGTGGCGCGTGCCGTCGGCTTCGCCCAACTTGCTCAGCGCCCCCCGATGACGAGTGCGGACGTACGTGAGCTGCTGAGGCTTCCGCCTCGTTCCTGAGGGCTCCTTAAGGCAGCGGTTGGGCCACTCGCTAAGTTCTGGGATCATGACACAGAGCTACGCGGGCGGCGAGCCGCTCGCCGAGGTGGTCCGGTCCGGTTTCGTCGAGGGAACACACCGGGGTTCGGTGGTACTCCTCGACTCGGACGGCGCGGTCTTCTCCTCGGTGGGTGACGTACGTTCGCCGATCTTCCCGCGTTCGTCGAGCAAGCCGATGCAGGCGATCGGGATGCTCCGTTCCGGTCTGCGGCTGGTCGACGCGGCCGACCTGGCACTGGTCTGTGGCAGCCACTACGGCGAGGACTTCCACGTGGCCCGGGTCGAGGCCATGTTGCGCAGCGGTGGCCTCACCGCCTCGGCTCTGCGCTGCCCTCCCGACCTGCCGGTCAGTGAGGCGGCGCGGGCGGAGGTCTACCGGGCTGGTGGCGGGCCGGCCCGGATCCTGATGAACTGCTCCGGCAAGCACACCGGGATGCTGCTGACCTGTCTCGCCGCCGGCTGGCCGGTGGACGGGTACTGGCGGCCCGAGCACCCGTTGCAGCAGCGGCTGCGTACGGCGATCGAGGATTTCACCGGTGAGCCGGTGGCGGCGACCGGGGTCGACGGCTGTGGCGCCCCGGTGCTCGGGGTCTCGCTGACCGGGCTGGCCGGCGCATTCCTGCGTCTTGTCTCGGGGGCGCCGGGTTCGGTGGAGCGGACCGTCGCCGACGCGATGCGGGCCCATCCCGACCTGGTTTCCGGCACCGGGGCCGAGGACAACCTGCTGATGACCGGGGTGCCCGGATTGCTCTCCAAGGTCGGGGCGGAGGGCGTGCTGGTCGTCGCCCTGCCCGGGGTCGGCGCGGTGGCGCTCAAGATCGACGACGGGGCCGCCCGCGCGCGGATGCCGGTGCTGGTCACGGCGCTGCGCAAGCTGGGCGTGTCCGCCCCCGTGCTGGACGACCTGGCCGATGTGCCGCTGCTCGGTGGCGGCGTCCCGGTCGGCGCCATCCGCCCCCTCTGAACGTAAGGAAGGGTCCCTTGTTAACGCTATGCGTTAACAAGGGACCCTTCCTTACGTGTTCTCAGGGGAGGAAGCGCAGCAGGGCGTCGTTGACCGGGGCCGGGCGTTCCAGCGGGAGCAGGTGTCCGGCGTCGGGTACGTCCGGCAGCCGGACTGCCCCTGGCACCTGGGCGGCGATCGTGTCCGCCAGTCGGGGGATGTCCGGTACGTCGGCCGCACCTGCCCCGACCAGCACCGGCACCCGGAGTTCGGCGAGCCGTTCGATCGCGGGCGGGTCGAGTTCGCGTACCTCGACGTTGCCGAGCGCCGCCTCGGCCGTGAGTGCCCGGCGGTCCATCTCCTGAGCGAGTTCGCGCAGCGCGGGGTCCACATCGGCTGGCTGGCGAGACGGGCCCACGACCCAGAACCGCACCTCGGCCTCGGCTGCCGCGTCGAAGTCCTCGTCATCGACCTCGCCGACGAGGCTTTCCCAGAGTTCGTTGGTTTCGTCGGACCACTCGTATCCGGAGACCGCCGAGCCGAAGAGGGCGAGCGCCGTGACCCGGTCCGGGTGGGCGAGCGCGGTGTCGATCGCCACCGCGCCGCCGAACGAGCAGCCGACCAGGGCGGCCCGTTCGATGCCCAGTGCGTCGAGCAGACTGACCACGTCGTCGTGGTGGGCGAAGGACTGCTCGGACAGTTCGGAGTCGCCGTACCCGCGTAGGTCCAGGCTGATGACCCGGTGGTGTTGGGCGAGGACGGCTATCTGGTGCCGCCACATGCGGCGGTCGGCGATGCCGGCGTGCAGCAGTACGACGCTGCTTCCGTCACCCAGGTCGTCGTAGGCCAGTGCGGTCCCGTTCAGTTCGATCATCGGCACCAGAGGAAGCTACGCACTTCGCCCCCTGGGGCGCAAAGCGGGCCGGGATGAGACCTCGCTAACTGTTGTTAGCGTTTTGCTTGCAAGAGCTAGCGCCGCGAACTACCGTCGAGGACATGGCGAACCCCAAGGACCTGCCCCGCGACGTCGGTGGGTTCATCCGCGACCTGCGCCGCAACGCGAAGATCTCGCTGCGGCAGCTCGCCGACCAGGCCGGGGTGAGCAACCCCTACCTGAGCCAGATCGAACGTGGACTGCGCAAGCCGAGTGCGGAGGTTCTCCAGCAACTCGCCAGCGCCCTACGGGTGTCGACGCCGGTCATGTATCTGCGGGCCGGGCTGCTCGACGACAAGGAAGGGCACGGGGTGCTCGCCTCGATCGCGGCCGACCCCGACCTGACCATGCCGCAGAAGCAGTCGCTGAGCCAGATCTACGAGACGTTCCGGCGAGAGAACGCCCGCCTCGCCGAGACCACCACACCGGCGGAGCCCGCGACCACCACGCCGGCGGAGCCCGCGACCACCACGCCGGCGGAGCCCGCGACCACCACGCCGGCGGAGCCCGCGACCACCACGC
>NZ_JBITIH010000010.1:0-98363 GCF_044458865.1 Micromonospora sp. NPDC050417 | reverse complement strand
CCCGGCGGAGCCCGCGACCACCACGCCGGCGGAGCCCGCGACCACCACGCCGGCGGAGCCCGCGACCACCACGCCGGCGGAGCCCGCGACCACCACCGACACACCGCCGACCGCGTCGACCAGCCCCACCACTGGACCGGCCGACGGCAGTACGGCAATCGACGACGCGCTTAAGTCGGTCGCGCGAACCGAGTCGGGCACCGCGCCACCACCGAGCACCCCCCAACCCGCCAAGCGGACCGCCCGCAAGGCGGCCCGGAAGACCGCGCCAGCGGTCGAGGAGGAGTAGTCATGACCGACCCCCGGACCCCCCGTATCCCCACCCCCCTCTACGCCGCCGCCGGCATCGGCGACCTCGCCCTGGAGCAGCTTCGCAAGCTCCCCAGCGTCGTCACCGAGCTGACCGAGAAGGCCGCGACGCTGACTGAGAAGGCCGCGACCAGCACCGCCGAACTGCGCGAGAAGGCTGTTGCCATCAACCCGACCGAGTTGCGCGAGAAGGCCACGGTCGGCGCCGCCGAGCTGCGCGAGCGGGCAGCCGACGCGCTGCGTACCGCGAACACCACCGCGACCAGCCTGCGGGGCCGCACGGTCGGCGCGGAGCTGGACGTCAGCCGGCTGCGGACGGCCGCGATCCGCAACGCCGCCGTCGTGGTCTCCAGCGCGCACACCGCCTCCGAGCGGGCCGCCGCCGCCTACGGCGCCATGGTGGCCCGAGGCGAGCGGGTCGTCGCCTCGGTCGGCACCCCGGCCGCCGCACCGGCACCAGCTCCCGCTGACGCGCCGAAGGCCCCGGCTGAGGTGGGCGTCACCCCGGAGGTGCTCGCGACGAAGGAGACTGCGGCCAAGGCCGTGGCGACCAAGGCCACCCGTACCCCGGCCCGGACGACGGGCAAGGCCACTGCCGCCAAGGCGCCGGCCACGAAGGCCACCGCCATGAAGGCCACCGCCACGAAGGCCGGCGCGGCCAAGTCGGCGAAGCGCACCCCGGCCGGCGAGGAGAAGTAGACGCGGCCGGAGAACCCCGGGTACGGCAAGTAGCCCGTACCCGGGGTTGTCGACATAAGCTTCACGGCATGGATACTGCCGCGCCGATCTTCTACGCCGATGTCCGGTACGTCATTGAGCTGGCGCTCCGCATCCTCGCCCTCATCATCGAGGGGGTGGCACTGGTGCACGCGATCACACAACGGTCGGACGCGTTCCCGGCGATCGGCACCCTGCCCAAGGGGGGCTGGATCGCCATCCTCGCCGTCTGCATGGTCATGACCCTGCTGCTCGGCGGTGTCATCACCATCTTCGGCCTGATCGGCATCGCGGCTGCCCTGATCTACCTGCTCGACGTCCGGCCCGGCCTGCGTGACCTGACCGACGGCAAAGGCTTCTGGTGAGAGATTTCCGCTGGCCTCCACCCCCTGACGGCGGGCCACGGACGTACGGACCCGGTCCGAGCGCACCTCGAACCGGACGTCCCGCCCTGCCCGAGCCGGAGACCGAACTCGTCACCACCCCGCACGGCGTACGGCTGGAGCGGTTGATCACCGGCGCTGGCGACCCGGTGACCGTCTTCGCGCACGGGCTCGGCGGCGGCATCGCGGTCACCCGGCCACTGGGCAGCGCGGTCAGCGGGCGCCGGGTCTTCTTCCAGTTCCGTGGCCACGGACGGTCGGACGCGCCGGACGGCAGGTGGAGCTACGCGGACCTCGCCCGGGACCTGCGGGCGGTCGCCGACCTGAGCCGGGCCACCCGTGCGGTCGGCGTCAGTCTCGGCGCGGGTGCGTTGACCCGGCTGCTCTCCGAGAGCCCGGAACGGTTCGACCGGGCGGTCTTCTTCCTGCCGGCGGTGCTGGACCAACCTCGGCCGGCGGCGGCCCGGGAGCGGCTGACCGCGCTGCTGGAGGCGGTCGAGAGCGGTGAGGCCGGTACGGTCGCCGAGGCAGCCGCCGCCGAACTGCCGCCAGCGGTGCGCAACACCCCGGCCGGTTGGGCCTACCTTCGCCAGCGGATCGACCAGTTGATGCGGGACGGGTTGGCGGCGGGGCTGGCCAGCCTGCCGGACGAGGTCGCCGTCTCGGACGCCGCGTCGCTCGGCGCGGTCACCGCCCGTTCGTTGGTGATCGGTTGCGCCGGAGACGACCTGCACCCGCTCGCCGTCGCCGAGCAACTCGCCGCCGCCCTGCCCGACGCCACACTGCATGTCTACGACCGTCCTGGTGTGCTCTGGACCCACCGGGCGGATCTACGCGCCCGGGTCTCCCAGTTCCTCAACAGCTAGGCGGGTTCGACGAGAACAGCTCGGCAGGTTCGACGAGCGGTACCGGTCGGACGAGTAACCTGCCTGGGCATGGGTGTTACACGACATGGACACACGGTTCGGCTCGACCTCGCTGACCCGACCCTGCGGGAGTGGACGTGCACGGTGGTGCACGTCGACCCGGAACGGGGGATCGTGCTGGACCGGTCGGCGTTCTACCCCGGCGGCGGCGGCCAGCCGCCGGACCACGGTGTGCTGCTCTGGCAGGGCACGCAGACCCGGATCGTCGGCACCCACAAGGGCGACGACCTCTACCTGATCCCGGCCGAGGGCGACCCTGTCCCACCGGTCGGCACCGCCGTCACCGGCGCGCTGGAGGAGACCCGGCGCACCATGCTGATGCGTACCCACTCCGGGCTGCACGTGCTCTGCGGGGTGGTGTTCCGGGACTTCGGCGCCCTCGTCACGGGCAACAGCATGGAACCGGGCGAGGCCCGGATGGACTTCAACCTGCCCGAGGTGCCGGCCGACTTCAAGAGCCGGCTGGAGGAACTGGTCAACGTCGAGGTGGCGGCCGACCGTTCGGTGGCGGTGAAGGTGCTGCCGCGCGACGAGGCGCTGGCCCTGCCGGACATCATCCGAACCCAGAGCAACCTGATCCCCGCCGACGAGCAGGAGATCCGGATCGTCGACATCGTCGGGCTGGACGTACAGGCCGACGGGGGCACGCACGTCGCCTCGACCGCCCAGATCGGCAAGGTCCAGGTCGTCAAGGTGGAGAGCAAGGGCAAGGCCAACCGCCGGGTACGGGTGCGTCTGGTCGAATGACCGGCTAGTCCTGCGGCAGGTTCGCCGCGCGTACGTCGAGCAGCCAGCTCTCGACGGCCTGCTCGTCCGGTCGTTCCGGCAACGGGCTGCGGATGGTGTCGAAGTCCCGTTCGGCCTCGACGAGCAGCGCACGGGCCTCGTCGACCTCACCGGCGGCGACTCGCTCACCGAAGTCCACGAAGGACCGGGGGTGGTCGAGTCGGATCGGCAGGCGGCCGGTCGCGTACAGCACGCGGCCCTGGTGGACGAGGCGAGCCAGGTGGAGGGCGTGTTTGGCGGTCCGTCGCCGGGTGTCGGCCGAGAACGTACCGTCGCCGCGCGATTCGAGCTTGCGGAACTGCTGGCCGGCGTAGCCGAGGTAGGCGGCCCGGACCCGGGGAGCGGCCAGGAATGCCGTGCGGAGGCTGATCAGCCGGTCGCCCAGGTCGGTCCGGGTCTCGTAGAGATCGTCGGGTAGCCAGACCAGTTCGGTCGCGGTCGGGTTGCCGCTCAGCGCCAGCCGGCACCACTTGCCCGCCTCGTGCAGGGTCCGGTCCGGTGACGTGGTCACGATCGATGCCTGCGGCGGATGCAGCCCGTGGAAGGCGACGGTGGGCGCGGCGAAGAGGCCGAGCCGGTCCACGTCGGAGCCGGGACCGGCCAGGCCGTACGCGGTCGAGCCGACGATCCCGGCGAGGAGCAGGCGCATACCGGAGATGATCGCGTACCGGCCGATGCGGCTGAACGGGTTTTTTGTTCAGCGACGTTGGAAAAGGTGCCATCGGTTGTCAGGTTTTGTTGGCAACGTCCTCGACATGAGTCAACTCATCGACACGGGCTCTGACACGAGCCTCACCGAACGACCACTGGCCGGAAGGGTCGCGCTCGTCGCCGGGGCGACCCGAGGAGCCGGCCGACAGATCGCGGTGCAGCTCGGCGCCGCTGGCGCCACCGTCTACGCGACCGGTCGCAGCACCCGTGGGCAACGCTCGGAAATGAACCGACCCGAGGCCATCGAGGAGACCGCGGAACTCGTCAACGAGGCCGGCGGTGTCGGCATCGCGGTGCCGGTCGACCATCTGGTGCCGGGAGGGGTCGAGGCGTTGGTCCAACAGATCGACCGAGAGCAGGGAAAGCTGGACGTACTCGTCAACGACGTGTGGGGCGCCGATCCGATGATCGGTTGGGATCAGCCGCTCTGGCGACACTCACTCTCCGACGGGCTGCGTACGCTCCGGCTGGCGATCGACACTCACCTGATCACCAGCCACTACGCGTTACCACTGCTGATCCGCTCGCCCGGTGGCCTGGTCGTCGAGGTCGGCGACGGGACCACGGAGTACAACGAGAAGAACTACCGCGCCACCGTCTTCTACGACCTGGCGAAGACGGCGGTCAACCGGCTCGCCTTCAGCCAGGCCCATGAACTGCGCCCGTACGGGGCGACTGCGGTCGCGCTGACCCCGGGCTGGCTGCGTTCGGAGATGATGCTCGACATCTACGGTGTCACCGAGGCGAACTGGCGGGACGCGACCGCGAAGGAACCACACTTTGCCGTCTCGGAGTCGCCCGCGTACGTCGGCCGGGCGGTCGCCGCGCTCGCCGCCGACCCGGACCGGGCCCGCTGGTCCGGCCAGTCGCTCTCCAGCGGTCAACTCGCCCAGGTGTACGGCTTCACCGACCTCGACGGCAGCCAACCCGACGCCTGGCGGTACATGGTCGAGGTGCAGGACCCCGGCAAGCCCGCCGACGCCACCGGCTACCGCTGATCGTCACGCCCTGACAGGGGTCACGGCTCACGCCTCGACAGGGCTCACGGCCGGTAGAGCGCGCCCAGCCGGGTCGCCGCCTCGGCGAGCCGGTCTCGCAGCGGCGGCGGGTCGAGTACCTCGATCTCCGGGCCGAAGCGGAGCAGCATGGTGTAGCCGACGTCGAGCGACTCGACGGGTAGCCGCGTCACCACCCAGCCCTGCCCGTCGGGCTCGCCCGCCGCCGCGAGCGCTTCCTGTGCCGCCGGTGGTTCCGTCAGGTACCGCAGCGCCCGCAGGCCGGCCGGGCTCAGCCGTACCGTGATCCGCTCGGGAAGCATGGCCTCCACGAACCCGGTCACCTGGGCCGACCAGAAGCCGGCCAGGTCGAAATCCTCGTCCCGGTCGAAGCCGGTGGCGGTGACCTCGACGCCGACCACCCGGTCCACCCGGTAGGTGCGGTGGTCGTCACCGACCCGCGCGACGAGATACCAGACCCCGCCCTTGAGGACCAGGCCGTACGGCTGCACGGTCCGGGTCACCTCCCGGTCGCGCCGGTGGTAGCGCAACTCCACCACCTGGTTCTGCCAGACCGCCGTGGCCAACTCGCTCAGCAGCGGCGGCGGATCGGCGGCCCCGAACCAGCCGGGTACGTCCAGGTGGAACCGTTGCCCGGAGCGTCGAGCCGCGTCCCGCAACGGCGGAGGCAACGCGGCCAGCACCTTCAACCGGGCGGCGGCGACCGGTTCGGCGAGCCCCATCTCGTCGACCGGTCCGGGCAGGCCGGAGAGGAAGAGAGCGTCGGCCTCGGCGCGACTCAACCCGGTCAGCCTGGTCCGGTAGCCACCGAGCAGCCGGTAGCCGCCGGCCCGCCCCCGGTCGGCGTAGACCGGCACCCCGGCCGCGCCGAGCGCCAGCACGTCCCGGTACACCGTCCGCTCGGACACCTCCAGCTCCTGGGCGAGTTCGGCGGCGGTCATCGTCTCCCGGTTCTGCAACAGCAGCACCAGCGAGATCAGCCGAGCAGCGCGCATCCGTCCATACTGCCGTCCCCCGCCGGTGCCGAGCCGCCGGCCGGCCGGGCGGGTGGCGGAACAGAGCCCGGGGTCAGGGCCACCCAGTAGGCTTCCGGCTCGTGGGCGCAGCCAAGGTCGCGGCCCCGGCTGTCAGCGCGGCCGGGCAGTTCTTCACCGGTGTCGGGCTGCTTCTGCGCGGCCTCGGCACGTACGCCCGAAACCCCCGTCTGGTGCTGCTCGGCATCGTGCCGGCGCTGATCACCGGTGCCCTCTTCCTCGCCGGTTACGCCACGCTGATCTACTTCGTCACCGACCTCGCCGGCCTGGTCACCCCGTTCGCCGACGGCTGGGTGGAATGGGGGCGGGACCTGATCCGGGTGCTCGCCGCGTTCGCGTTCCTGGCCCTGGGCGCGGTGCTCGGCGTACTCACCTTCACGGCGGTGACCCTGGTCGTCGGCGACCCGTTCTACGAGGAGATCTCCGCCCGGGTCGAGGCCCGGTATGGCGGGGTGCCCGACGAGATCGAGGTGCACTGGCTGCGTTCCCTGCGGCGGAGCATGGTCGACTCGCTCCGGCTGGTCACCCGCTCCGTGCTCCTCGGCGTACCGCTCTTCTTCGCCGGGTTCATTCCGGTGGTCGGGCAGTTCGTCGTACCGGTGATCGCCGCCGCGGTCGGCGGCTGGTTCCTCGCCCTGGAGCTGGTCGGTGCCCCTTTCTACCGGCGCGGGCTGCGGCTGGCGGACCGGCGTCGGGTGCTGCGCGAGCACCGGCCGGTCGCGCTCGGCTTCGGCGTCGCCGTCTTCTGCTGTTTCCTGATCCCGCTCGGCGCGATCCTGGTCATGCCGGCGGCGGTGGCCGGCGCCGCTCTGCTCGCCCGGCGGTCACTCGGCCAGCCGATCGACGAACCCGGCCGCTGGATCGAGCAGCCAGCCCCTGGCACGGAGGCATAGTGGAGACCACACTGCTCCAAGGGGACATCACCACGGTACGGGTGGACGTGGTCGTCAACGCGGCGAACTCGTCGCTGCTCGGCGGCGGTGGGGTGGACGGGGCGATCCACCGACGCGGCGGTCCGGCGATCCTCGACGCCTGCCGGGACCTGCGGGCATCCCGGTACGGCCGTGGCCTGCCGACCGGCCAAGCGGTCGCCACCACTGCCGGCAGGCTGCCGGCCCGTTGGGTGGTGCACACCGTCGGCCCGGTTTGGTCGGCCGACGAGGACCGGTCCGGGCTGTTGCGGGACTGCTACTCCCACAGCCTGCGGGTCGCCGACGAACTCGGTGCCACGTCGATCGCCTTCCCGTTGATCTCGTCCGGCGTCTATCGCTGGCCGATCGAGGACGCCGTACGCCAGGCGTTGACCGTCCTACGGGCCGCTCGGCCAACACATGTCGTCGAGGCCCAACTGGTGCTCTTCGACGCCGGAACCCTGGCCGTCGCGGAACGGGTGCGCTCCGCCGGCTGAGTCGCCGACGGGTTCGGGCTCGACGTGCGGGACCGCCGGGGTCAGGCTCGATCTCTGGGGCGGGCGCGTCAGGCGGAGTCGCGCAGCACCAGTTCGGTCGGGAGGACCACCGCCGGTTCGACCTCCTCGCCGGCCGCGAGCCGGAGCAGTTGTCGGGTCATCTCCCGGCCGATCTGGAGGATCGGCTGGCGCACCGTGGTCAGGGGCGGATCGGTGTAGCGGGCCGACTCGATGTCGTCGAACCCGATCACCGCCACGTCGTCGGGGACCCGGCGACCGGCCTCGCGCAGCGTACGGAGGGCGCCGTGGGCCATCAGGTCCGAGGCGACGAAGACCGCGTCGAGAGTCGGGTCGTCGTCGAGCAGTTGGCGCATGGCGAGCGCCCCGGACTCCCGGGTGAAGTCGCCGACCGCGACGATCGAGCGACGCCGGGAGTCCTGCAACTCGGTCCGGTAGCCGGCCAGCCGTTCGATGCCGGCGACCATGTCCTGTGGGCCGGCGATGGTGGCGATCCGTCGTCGACCGGAGTCGAGCAGGTGCCGTACGGCGCGGGCCACCCCGCCGATGTGGTCGACGTCGACGTACGGCACCGGTACGGACGCCCGCCCGAGTGGGCGTCCGCCGCAGACGACCGGGATGCCCATCCGGGCCAGCGCGCTGGGCAACGGGTCGGCGCCGTGCAGCGAGGCGAAGAGCACCCCGTCGACGTGCCGGCCCATGGCGTAGCTCTCCACCCGGTCGTGGCTGGCCGTGGAGCCGGCCAGCATCAGCACGAGCTGCTTGTCGGCGGCCTCCAGCTCCTGGCTCACCCCGCGGATGATGCCGGGGAAGAAGTGGTCGTCGGAGAAGACCCGGGTGGCCGCCTCGGGCAGGATCAACGCGATCGAGTCGGTCCGCTGGGTGACCAGGCTGCGGGCGGCCAGGTTGGGTACGTACCCCAGTTCCTGGACCGCCCGCCGGACCGCTTCCCGGATCGGTTCGGCGACCGTGGTCGAACCGTTGACCACCCGCGACACCGTGGCTCGGGAGACGCCGGCGCGCCGTGCCACCGCCTCCAGGGTCGGTCGCTCCCGCGCCATAGTCATGCGGCTCCTTTGTCTCCTCGCCGTGGCAATCCCGTCAGCGGGCCGGTCACAAGCCGTTGCGGCGGATCACCTCCCGGTACCACCGCGCGCTGTCCTTGAGCACCCGTCGCTGGGTCAGGTAGTCGACGTGGACGATCCCGAACCGCTTACGGTAGCCCTCGGCCCATTCGAAATTGTCCAGCAACGACCATACGAGATACCCGCGCAGGTCGACGCCCCGCGAAATGGCCTCGTGCGCGGCCCGAAGGTGCCCGTCGAGGTAGTCCACCCGGTCCGCGTCCGGAATCCGCCCGTCGGCGTCCGGGTCGGCACGGTCGAACTTGTCGGGGAAGGCCGCACCGTTCTCAGTGATGATCATCGGGACGCCCGGGTAGTTCTCCGAGATGCGTACCAGCAGGGTGGTCAGGCCGCGCGGCTCGATCATCCAGCCCATGTCGGTGAGCGGGCCGACCGGCGCCACGAACTCGATCCCGTCGGTGCCCGGGTAGGCGCCGCCGCCACCGGTCGCGCCCTCCCGGGCGGTCACGTAGGTCGGCTGGTAGTAGTTGATGCCGAGCAGGTCGATCGGGACGTTGATGATCTTTTCGTCGCCGTCGCGCAGATGGTCGAGGTTGGTGAAGCGGGCCACGTGTTCGAGCACGTCGGCGGGATACTCCCCGCGCAGCATCGGGTCCAGGAAGATCCGGTTGGCCAGGCCGTCGACCAGCCGTACCGCCGCCAGGTCCTCCGGCCTGCTCGGGTCGACCGGGTACGCCTCGGTCGGGTTGAGGGTGATCCCCAGGGTCTGTGCGCCGGCCGCGCGCAGGGCCCGGCCGGCGAGGCCGTGCGCCAGCAGCAGATGGTGTACGGCGGTGAAGGCGGCTGCCGGGTCCTGTCGGCCCGGGGCGTGTACGCCGTTGCCGTAACCGAGGTACGCGGAGCACCAGGGCTCGTTCAGCGTGGTCCAGGTCTTCACCCGGTCGCCGAGGCGGGCGTAGACGGCGGTGGCGTACTCGGCGAAGTGCTCGGCGGTCGCCCGGTTGGTCCAGCCGCCCCGGTCCTCCAGGGTCTGCGGCAGGTCCCAGTGGTAGAGGGTAACGATCGGGTCGATGCCCCGGCCAATCAGTTCGTCGACGAGCCGGTCGTAGAAGTCGAGCCCGCGCGGGTTGACCGGGCCGGAGCCGTCCGGCTGGATCCGGGGCCAGGCGATCGAGAACCGGTACGCCTGCAGCCCGAGGTCGGCCATGAGTGCCACGTCCTGCGGGTACCGGTGGTAGTGGTCGCAGGCCACGTCACCGGTGTGGCCGGCGTAGACCTTGCCCGGCGTACGGCTGAAGGTGTCCCAGATCGACGGGCCGCGACCGTCGTCGGCCACCGCCCCTTCGATCTGGTACGAGGCGGTGGCCGCGCCCCAGACGAAGCCCTCCGGGAAACGGACCGTCGCCTCCGCAGGTGCCGCCAGCACCGCCGGTGGCGTCTCAAGACTGGTCATACCGATACCGCACCTTTCCTGATGCCGCTGTTAGTGCCGCGGACGACGACGAGAACGATAGGCAGCGGCACGCCGGTGGTCGCGGCCCCCCGTGCCGGCTCACGCGCTGTCGCCGGCGGTGGCCGTCCGGCGGGCGCGCGATGACTTCTCGCCTCCGAGCCTGAACGTGGGTCACCCGAGTGTCAAGAGAGCGCTCTCACAAAGTTACACGGAGTCTCCTTGTGGCGCTGCCTGAGCAGCCGTGAAGAGACGCGGGCCCGAGCGGGTCGCGCGCACTCAGCCCGCGCGCAGACCCTCGAGCAGGGTGACGTCGCCGGAGGTCTCCAGCACGTCGAAGTTGATCCGGCCCCAGAGCGCCAGCATCACGTCACTGGCGTTGCCGGTGACGTGCGCCCTGGCGTGGTGGTCGTCGTCGTCCAGGATCGTGTCGGTGTCGAGCAGGGCCACACCGGTGCCACGCAACCTCAGGTACCAGTCCTGGCCGGCGTCGGCCGCGACGAGCTGCACCACGCCGTACCGGGGTTCGGGCGAGCGGCGCCGGCCAGCCGGCAACCAGGTGTCCAGCACCTCGCTGACCCCGTCGGCGGCGAGCTTCGCCTCGATCGGCTCGGCCGACGCGATCGCCAGCTGGGCGTCCCAGCGGTGCACCGTGGTTTCGAGGGCCATCCGTCGAGGCCAGAATCCGACCCGTTTCGGCTGCGGTGCCCAGTTCCAGGCCGGCGCCTCCGGATCGATCGTGTCGAAGGCGGCCATCAGCTGGTCGTACTCGTGCTGCCACCATTCGATCGCCGCGGCTCCGGCCGGCAGGCCGTCCTCGACGGGCCGCTCCGTCGGCGCCTGCGCGGTCCCGCTGCTGATCACGCCGCGGACCCAGCGGTACCGCGAGCCGAGGTGGCGCACCAGGTCGGTTGTGGTCCACTCCGGACAGGAGGGCACCGGGCCGTCGGGTGGCGCCTCGGAGACCGCCACGCGAAACGCTGGCCCGTCCGCACGCAGGGCGGCGAGCCAGAAATCCTTGGTGCCGTGCAGTCTGCTCATCAGGATCCTCCCGCGCTACCGGGCCACCAGTGGGTCGCCTGGCTTCTCCTCAGCCTAGGGTGAACAACGTGCCAGACGTAAGCGCCCAGACCGCCGCAGCCGATCCCGCCGAGCCGGCGCCGCTCGCGAACTACACGACGCTGCGGCTCGGCGGGCCGCCGCGTCGGCTGGTACTGGCCGAGGAAACGGATAAAATCGTACAAGAAGTACGAGAAGCCAAGTTACTCGGGCAGCCTGTGCTGATCCTGGCAGGCGGTAGCAACCTGGTGATCGGCGACGACGGGTTCCCCGGCACCGTGATCCTGATCCGGTCGCGCGGCTACCGGGTGGTCGCGCAGGACGATCGGACCGTGACCCTGCGGGTCGAGGCCGGCGAGCCCTGGGACGACCTGGTCGCCGCGACCGTCGAGAACGGCTGGTCCGGCCTGGAGTGCCTCTCCGGCATTCCCGGCTCGGCCGGCGCCACCCCGATCCAGAACGTCGGGGCGTACGGTCAGGAGGTGGCCGAGACCGTCGCCGGGGTGGAGGCGTACGACCGGGTGGCCGACGAGGTGGTACGGCTGACCCCGCAGGAGTGCGACTTCGCCTACCGGTCCAGCATCTTCCGGCACAGCGACCGATGGACCGTGCTGAGCGTCGACTTCACGCTCCAGCGTTCTCCACTGTCCACCCCGGTCCGGTACGCCGAACTCGCCCGCGCGCTCGGCGTCGGGATCGGTGACCACGTGCCACTGGCGCAGGCCCGGGCGACCGTACGGGCACTGCGCGCCAGCAAGGGCATGGTGCTCGACCCGGCCGACCCGGACACCCGCTCGGTCGGTTCGTTCTTCACCAACCCGGTGCTCGACGTCGCCGCGTACGAGCAGCTCGTCGAACGGTCCGACGGGCTCGGCGAGCCGCCGTCCTGGCCCACCCCGAGTGGTGTGGTGAAGGTCAGCGCCGCCTGGTTGATCGACAAGGCCGGGTTCGGCAAGGGCTACCGGGGTGTCGGCGGTGCGGCCATCTCCTCCAAGCACACACTGGCGCTGACCAACCCGGACTCCGGTACGACGGCCGCCCTGATCGACCTGGCCAGGGAGATCCGCGACGGGGTGCACGACCGGTTCGGCGTGACCCTGCACCCGGAACCCGTGCTGGTCAACTGCACCCTCTGACCGCCCC
Source organism: Micromonospora sp. NPDC050417 (assembly GCF_044458865.1). Classification (NCBI taxonomy): domain Bacteria; kingdom Bacillati; phylum Actinomycetota; class Actinomycetes; order Micromonosporales; family Micromonosporaceae; genus Micromonospora; species Micromonospora sp. NPDC050417. Next base: position 86,318 of record NZ_JBITIH010000010.1, on the reverse strand, counting down.
ACCCATCCCCACCCCCTGCGCCGCGCCCGCGTTACGCCTGCCGGCGTTAGGAAGGGCCCCTTCCTATACAAAAAGCGATAACAAGGGGCCCTTCCTTACCCCGGGGCGACGGTGGTCCAGGGGACGGTGATCTCGCCCAGGCGCCAGCGGGCGGGACGGTCCAGGACCGGCCAGCCGGCGTCCCGGACCGCGCTGACCGTACGGAGCCAACGCTGGCGGGGACCGAAGGTGGCGTACGGGGCCGCGTCGCGCCACCCGTCGTCGAGCGCCCGGAGCAGTCCGTGCACTCCGGTGCCGGGCACGTTGTGGTGGATCAGCGCCTTCGGTAGCCGCTCGGCCAGCGCCGCCGGGGTCTCCAGGGTGGCGAGCCTCGGCGCCAGGGTGAGCGACCGGGGTTGACCGGTGGCGTCCAGCAGCAGCCAGGTGGCGAGCCGTCCGAGCTCGTCGCAGGTGCCTTCGACGATCAGCCCGTCCGGGGCCAGTGCGTCGGCCATCGTGCGCCATGCCTGCCGCACCTGTGCCTCGTCGTACTGGCGGAGCACGTTGAAAACCCGGACCAGCACCGGGCGGAGCCCGGCCAGCTCGAAGCCGCCCCGGGCGAAGGTGAGTCCGGGCGGGTCGGCCGCGTCGGCGGCGGCGGCCACCCGTACCGGGTCGATCTCCAGTCCGACCACCCGTACGTCCGGCCGGACCGCGGCGGCGAGCCGGGCCCGGAGTTCGACGGCGGTGACCGGGGTGGCGCCGTAGCCGAGGTCGACGACCAGCGGGTCGGCCGCGTCCCGCAGGGGTCCCGCGCAGCTCGCCGCGATCCAGTTGTCCACCCGACGTAGCCGGTTCGGGTTGGTGGTGCCCCGGGTCACCACCCCGATCGGTCGACGCGGCGGTGGCATCAGGGCACCCGGCGGTGTCGGCCCGGTGCGGACATCAGCTCACCCGGTGCACCCGGTGTTGGGCCGCCTGGGCCAGTGGGCGGACCACCAGCCGGTCCACGTTGACGTGCTGGGGTCGGGTGGCGCACCAGGCGATGCAGTCCGCGACGTCATCGGCGACCAGCGGGTCCGGCACCCCGTTGTAGACCGCCGCCGCCCGCTCGGCGTCTCCGCCGAAGCGGTGCAGGGAGAACTCCTCGGTACGGACCATGCCCGGGTCGATCTCGATCACCCGGATCGGTCGACCGAGCAGTTCCAGCCGGAGGGTACGGGTGAGCGCGGTCTCCGCGTGCTTGGCGGCGGTGTAGCCACCGCCGCCTTCGTACACGTCGATCCCCGCGGTGGAGCTGACCACGATCACCGTGCCGGCGCCGGAGGCGTCGAGCAGTGGGAGTACCGCCTGGGTCACCCGCAGTGTGCCGATCACGTTCACGTCGTACATCCATTGCCAGTCGCCGATCGAGGCGGACTCGACCGGGTCGAGCCCGATCGCGCCGCCGGCGTTGTTCACCAGCAGGGTGACCGGACCAGGTAGTTCGGTCGCGGTCGCCACCAGTGCTGCGACCGACTCGTCGGAGGTGATGTCGCAGGTTGCCGCGGTGGCCGTACCGCCGTTCTTCTCGATCTCCTCGACCAGTTCGGTCAGCCGGTCTGCCCGCCGGGCGGCGGCCAGGACGTGGAAGCCCTCGGCGGCGAGCCGTCGGGCGGTGGCCGCGCCGATTCCGCTGGAGGCGCCGGTGACGATCGCGACAGGTGTCATCAGGGCATTGTTTCCCATCGACCGGTCTTGCCGGTCCGAGGGCGGCACTGTGCGTCGGGGTCGGCCGGCGGATGAGGTCGGTCACCAATGCGGGTACCCGGATGAATGGTTGTGGCGTGATCGGGAAGATGACGATCAGCGTGGCGGTTGTTGTCCTGGGGCGCCCGGGATGTGCCGGACCGTATGTCAGCTTGATCGAAGGAGTGGACGTGGCGGAATCCCACACGGGCGTCGGGCGGCAGCGGGGCGCACAGCCGTGGCCGATGCCGAGCCGAATTGCCACCCTTTCTGTGCACACGTCGCCGCTGCACCAGCCCGGTATCGGCGATGCGGGCGGCATGAACGTCTATATCGTCGAGGTGGCCCGGCGGTTGGCTGACGCGGGTGTCGAGGTGGAGATCTTCACCCGGGCGACGGCGAGTGACCTGCCTCCGGTGGTCGAGATGGCGCCAGGGGTGCTGGTCCGGCATGTCACCGCCGGTCCCTTCGAGGGGCTGGCCAAGGAGGAACTGCCGGGCCAGCTCTGTTGCTTCACCAACGGGGTGCTGCGGGCTGAGGCGGCGCACCCGCCGGGTCACTACGACCTGATCCACTCGCACTACTGGCTCTCCGGGCACGTCGGCTGGCTGGCCAGGGAGCGCTGGGGGGTGCCACTGGTGCACACCGCGCACACCCTGGCCAAGGTGAAGAACTCGCGGTTGGCCGAGGGGGACCGGCCCGAGCCGAAGTCCCGGGTGATCGGCGAGGAGCAGTTGGTGGCCGAGGCCGACCGGATGGTGGCGAACACCGCCGTCGAGGCCCGGGACCTGATCGCCCGTTATGCCGCTGACCCCCGCCGGGTTGCGGTGGTCGAGCCCGGGGTCGACCTGGAACGGTTCCGGCCGGCACCGGCCGGGTCGGCCGCCGCGCACCGGCTCGCCGCCCGTCGTCGGTTGGGCCTGCCCGAGTACGGGTACGTCGTCGCGTTCGTCGGCCGGATCCAGCCGCTCAAGGCTCCTGACGTGCTGCTGCACGCGGTCGCCGCGCTGCGGGAGCGGGATCCGCTGATCGCCGACCAGTTGACCGTGGTGATCGCGGGCGGCCCGAGCGGGAGTGGCATGGACCGGCCGACCGCGTTGATCGAGCTGGCCGCCTCGCTCGGGATCGGTGATTCGATCGTGTTCCGGCCGCCCTGCACCGGGGACGACCTGCCGGAGCTGTACCGGGCGGCGGACCTGGTCGCGGTGCCGTCGTACACCGAGTCGTTCGGTCTGGTGGCGTTGGAGGCCCAGGCATGCGGCACGCCCGTGGTGGCAGCTGCGGTCGGCGGACTGGTCACGGCGGTGCGGGATGGGCGCAGTGGCATCCTGGTCGACGGGCATGACCCGGTCGACTGGGCCCGTACGCTCAGCGGCCTGCTGGCGGCGCCCGGTCGACGGGCGGCGCTCGCCGAGGGGGCGGTCCGGCACGCGCAGAACTTCTCCTGGACCAGGACGGCGGCCGGGCTGCTAGAGGTCTACCGTGAGGCGATGGTGGAGCACCGGAGCAGGTTGGCGTCGGAACTGCCGGGTGACGCCGAGGGGCTGTCGGCCCCGGTTCTGCCGGTCGGCATCCGGTGACCGGGCGGTTCGCGGGGTGACCGGGCGGTTTCCGAGGTGACCGGGTGGGACGACCGGTCGGCGATCGGGGCGTTGATCGAGTCGGTCTGCGCCGAGCGTGAGCTTCCGTGCGAGGCGACCGGGGAGTTTTCGTACGCGGTGACCCTTCCCGGTACGCACAAGCTGAAGACGGTCTGCAACCTGATCGTGGGTGAGCACGCGCTTCGGATCGAGGCGTTCGTGATGCGTCAGCCGGATGAGCGGCGCGAGGAGCTGTGGGCCTGGTTGCTGCGCCGCAATGCCCGGATGTACGGCGTGGCTTTCTCCGTCGACGCCGTTGGCGACGTGTACCTCACCGGCCGGGTGGGGTTGGCCGGAGTTTCGGAGACGGAACTGGATCGGTTGCTCGGTTCGGTGCTGAGCTACGCCGACGAATCCTTCGACAACATGTTGGAGATCGGTTTCGGGACGTCGATTCGGCGCGAATGGGAGTGGCGGATCAAACGGGGCGAGTCTGTCGCGAACCTCGCGGCGTTCACCCATCTCTTCGAGCCGTCGAAATCCGCCGACCCGGATTTGGACCGTCCCTGACGGGTATGGCAGCGGTGGCGCACGGACGATCAGCGACGCGCGCCGCATGCCGATGACAGACTGTCCAGGGAGCGTGAGAATCTCATGGCTCAACGAAGCAGTTCGAGTCGTGGCGGCACCGCGACCGCGACCAGAAGCCGGACGATCAGCGCCCGAACCAGTAGTCCGAGTGACATCGCCCAGCTGACTGCGGACCAGATTCGTGGCCAGCTCCGCAAGCGGGGCATCACCGGCATCTCCGCGTTGCGTAAGGACGATCTGGTGCAGCGGTTGGCGAGGGCGCTGCGGGCGGAGGGACGGGCGGGCGGTAGCTCGGCGCGTAAGAGCACCCGGCCGGCGAAGCGGACCGGGGCGGCTGCCCGTAAGAGCAGTCCGGCGGCGCGTAAGAGCACCGCGTCGGCCCGGACCAGCACCGTATCGGCCCGGAAGAGCACGTCGGCCGCGCGGAAGAGTACGTCGTCGGCGCGGAAGAGGACCGCTTCGGGGCAGGTGAGCGCGGCGGCGCGGCAGCGGCGGGCGTCGCCGTCGAAGGCGGCGCCGAGTACGGCTGCCCGCACCGTCGAGCGGGCGAAGAACGCGGCGGCCCACGGAATCCGGATGGGTCGGACGATGTCCCGGTCGTTGAAGTACGCCCAGCCGATCTCCTCGCCCGACCAGCGGCCGGAGCGGCCGGGACGGAGCCTGGTCACCACGAGCCACGAGGTGATCCGGCGGTGGGCGCGGGCCCGTAAGGCGAAGCCGGCGACGATTGCCGGGACCGAGCGCGCGGGCCGGGCGGGCGTACTGACGTTCAATTTCCCGGGGTGGCGCGAGGGTGGCCGCTTGCGCCAGATCACTTGGGAGCAGTGGTTCAAGACGTTCGACCTGCGCCGGTTGAATTTCATCTATCAGGAGCAGCGTTCGGATGGTAAGCAAAGTAACTTCTTCAAGCCGGAATCGCCGAACCGGGAAGACGGCTGAACAGTACGGAACATTGGTTTGCGCATGGTGATCCACTTCCGTGTGACCGGCGAGACAGCCGCTCAGCTTGTGCCGGTTCCGGAGCGCAAACTACCGTGATCGCGGGCGCGACGCTTGGAACGGTTCGGCGGAACCGAGGATTGAGCAGATCCGAGCACCGAGCAGGGCGCGCCCGGGGGACGGGTGGCACGAAGCCGTTGGGGGACGGCGCCACCTGAGACCGGCGGTGTGAGCGGGCGATGCTTACGGGGGTGAGTGTCGCCCGCCGCCGCCGGGTCGACTTTTCCATCGTTGTGCGGCCGGTGCGCGTTCAGTCGCCAGCGGCTCCGGCGGTGCTGACGACGGCGTTCGCCGCGGGCGGCGTACTGGTTGCGAGTATCGCCACCCGCCGTTCGCGGGGCGGGCCGGCCAGCAGGTGCCCGAGTGCCGCCGCCAGGCCCAGACCACCCACGATGACCCAGTGCCAGTCGCCGAGGTGCTGCAGACTCACCCCGCCCAGCGCGGGTGCGACGAACGCCGCCGCGGGAAACGTCAGGTAGAAGACGGACTGGTAGCGGGCCCGGAGCACGGCCGGGGCGAGTTCCGCGTTGATCTCGGCGTTCGGTGGTGCGGCGAGCATCGAACCGACCGTCCACACCACCGAGGCGGCCAGGTAGACCGGTAGGTGGTCGGCGAGGGCGAGTGCCCCGAAGCCGAGGGCGAGCAGGGCGGTCGAGGCGGAGAGGACCAGGTGCTTGCGGTAACCGTCGATCAGCCGGGGCACGAAGAGCTGCCCGAGCACGATGAGCCCGCCGCCGAGCGCCACCACGATCCCGTACGACGTCGCGCTGAGTCCGTCCGCGCGCATGGCCAGCGGCATGATCGTCGAGGTCTGGGTGGTGAGCACGGCCAGCACGAAGGTCAGCCCCACGAACACCATGAACGTACGGTCGGTCAGTGCGGTGACCAGTCCCGGTCTTCGCGCCGCTGCGGCCCCGGCGACGGCCCGGCTGTGCGCGGTGCGACGGTCGGTGGTGCGGCGCAGTGTCTCCGGCACCTTCCAGGCGATCAGCACGGTGGTGGCGAGGGTGGCGCCCGCGTCGACCAGGAAGAGCGCCAGGAAACTCGTCTCGGCGAGCAGGCCGGCGAGGAACGAGGCGGCGGCCATGCCCAGGTTGAACGCCCAGAACTGGAGGTTGAACGCCCGTGACCGGCGTTCCTCGGGCACCACGTCGATGATCGCCGCGACGAACGCCGGCCCCGGCATCGAGTGCATGACGCCGATCAGTGCGGCGAGGACGGCGATGGTGGCCAGGTCGTCGGTGAAGGCGAGCACGAGCATTCCGACCGCCGCGGCCAGGTGCGACCAGACCAGGGTGGCGCGTCGGCCCCAGCCGTCGGCGAGCACTCCGCCGAGCAGCACCCCGATCGCACCACCGGCCCCGTACGCGCCGACCACCAACCCGGCGAGACCTTCGCTGGCACCCCGACTGCCGGTCAGGTAGAGCGACAGGAAGAGCATCGCGAACGCGCCGACCCGGTTGATCAGGAGCCCGGTCCAGAGGTACCAGTAGGTGGCGGGGAGTCCTCCGGCGGTTTCGCGCAGCCAGCCGCGCACCCACGTACCTCTTTCTGCAAGGTTTCTTTCCAGTTTGATCATAGGAAGCCCCTGCCCCGCGCACCAGCGTGCCACAGATCACCCCCGGGAACGGGGGAGTGATCTGTGGCAGCGGGTCGTCAGGCGGCCTGAGGAGCGGGGAGTGGGGTCGGGGTCGGGCGCGACGCGGCCTCGTCGGCCAGCCGCTTGAGTTCCGCCGCCCGACGTTCCCGTGCCGGACCTGAGAGCAGGTGCGCGACCGCGATCGCGAGTCCGATCGCGGCGCAGCCGAGCCAGAGGGTGGAATTGCCGAGATGCTCGCGTACCAGGCCGCCGAGGATCGGTGCGCTGAACCCGGCCAGTGACCAGGAGAGCGAGAAGACCCCCTGGTAGCGACCGCGCATCCCGGGCTTGGAGAGTTCGGCGATCAGGGTCGAGTTCGACGGGGAGTTGAGCATCTCGCCGAGGGTCCAGGTCAGCACGGTGAGCGCGTAGAACCAGGCCGCGTCGGCGAAGGCGGTCAGTCCGAACCCGACTCCGGTGATGACGGCGGCCAGCGCCAGTACGTGCGACCGGCTCCGCTGGCGGATCAGCCGGGGCACGAAGAGTTGACCGGCGACGATCAGGATTCCGTTGAGTGCGATCACGGTGCCGTAGGTGGAGGGTGCCAGACCGTCGGCGCCCATCGCGATCGGCAGCATCGAGATGTGCTGGAGGAAGACCAGCGCGGTGAAGACGTTGATCAGCACGAAGCCGAGGAAGACGCGGTCTCCCAGAACGTCGAGCAGGCCGGCGCGGGTACGGGTGCCGGGGATCGGGACCGGGGGGACGTACGTCCGGCGCGGCTCGCGGACCTTGAGGAAGATGATGGTGGCGGTGGTGAGCGTGCCCGCCGCGTCGACCAGGAAGAGCAGTTCGTAGCTGACCTGGGCGGCGAACCCGGCCAGGATCGCGGCGCAGGCGAAGCCGAGGTTGATCGCCCAGTAGTTCAGTGAGAAGGCGCGCAACCGGTCCCGGTCCGGCACCACGTCGACCATCATCGCGGCGAACGCCGGTCGGGCCGCCTCGGCGAACATGCCGAGCAGCAGCGCACCCGCCGCGATTACCCAGAGTCCGCGGGCGAAGCCGAGCGCCAGCATCATCGAGGCCGCGCCGACGTGTGCGGTGAGCAGCGTGGGTCGCCGTCCCCAGCGGTCGGCGAGGATGCCGCCGGTGAGCGTGCCGACGGTGCCGCCGGCCCCGTAGAGGCCGATCACCAGGCCCGCCTCGACCGCCGAGAAGCCGCGCGCGGTGGTCAGGTAGATGGCGAGGAAGACCAGGATGAAGGAGCCGAGGCGGTTGATCAGGGTTCCGGTCCAGAGGTACCAGAAAGTGGTGGGTAACCCACCTGCGGTGTCTTTGACCCAGCCCCGTACCGACCTCACGTCGCCCCCCGATGTGTAATGACCTCTGATGGGCCAATGCCTTACAACCTAGTCGGCACGGTCACTCGCGGTCATCTTGGTTTCCACGTGGTGGTCGTCACGGCGGGTGCCGGCGCGTCCTGACCGGACCTGCGGAAAGATGTGGGGCATGACAGTTGGGACCCTCGTGCTGCTGCGGCACGGCGAGAGTGATTGGAACGCCAAGAACCTCTTCACCGGCTGGGTCGACGTGGACCTGACCGCGAAGGGTGAGGGCGAGGCGCGCCGCGGTGGCGAGCTGCTGCGGGAGCACGGGCTGCTCCCCGACGTGGTGCACACCAGCGTGCTGCGCCGGGCCATCCGCACCTCGGAGCTGGCGCTGAGCGCCGCCGACCGGCACTGGATCGCCGTCCGCCGGTCGTGGCGGCTCAACGAGCGGCACTACGGCGCGCTGCAGGGCAAGGACAAGAAGCAGACCCTGGCGGAGTACGGCGAGGAGCAGTTCATGCTCTGGCGCCGGTCGTACGACACTCCGCCGCCGCCGATCGCGGACGACGACGAGTGGTCGCCGGCCGGAGACCCGCGCTACGCCCTGGTGCCGCCGGAGCTGATGCCCCGCACCGAGTGCCTCAAGGACGTGGTGGAACGGATGCTTCCGTACTGGTACGACTCGATCGTGCCGGACGTGCTCGCCGGCCGTACCGTGCTCGTCGCCGCGCACGGCAATTCGCTGCGGGCCCTGGTCAAGCACCTGGACCAGATCTCCGACGAGGCGATCGCCAAGCTCAACATCCCGACCGGTATCCCGCTGCGCTACGACCTCGACCCGCAGCTGCGTCCGGTCACCTCGGGCGGGACCTACCTCGACCCGGAGGCCGCCAAGGAGGCTGCCGCCGCCGTCGCGAACCAGGGCCGCTGACGACGTGGTCAAGGGGCCCTTCCTGCCGTTTCCGGTGGGGAGGGCCCCTTGATGTCGTCTACCCGGCTGTGCGTCAGGGCGCGGTCGGCCGGTTGTCCGACGGGCGGCGGGACTAGCTGCCGGCGATGCTCTGGTCGTCGGCGAACTCGCCGGTGACCAGGTAGACCACCCGCTCGCCGGCGTTGACCGCGTGGTCGGCGTAGCGCTCGTAGAAGCGGCCCAGCAGTGCGCCGTCGATGCCGGTCTCGACCCCGTACGGCCAGTCGTCGCTGAGCAGGATGGCGAACAGGTCGCGGTGCAGGTCGTCCATGGCGTCGTCGTCGCTCTCCAACTCGGCCGCGAGGTCGGCGTCGGGCTTGGAGAGCACCACGCCGATCTTGCGCGCGATCCGGTCGGCGACGCCCGCCATCTCGGTGAAGACCCCGCGCAGCTCCGCCGGTACGGCTGGCGACGGGTGCCGGCGCAGTGCCGTCTTGGCGACGTGGTCGGCGAGGTCGCCCATCCGCTCGAGGTCCGCCGCGACGTGCAGTGCGGTGATCACCGCGCGCAGGTCGGAGGCGACCGGGGCCTGGCGGGCGAGCAGGTTGGCGACCCGCTCCTCCACCTGCCGGTAGATGGTGTCGACCTCGGCGTCGCGGGCGATCACCGCCTCGGCGGCTGCCCGGTCGGCGGTGAGCAGCGCCTTGGTCGCCTTGCTCATCGCCGCGCGGACTGCTTCCGCCATGTCCACCAGTAGCTGGCTGACGATGTGCAGATCGGTCCGGAACTCGTCGCGCATGATCACGTCCTGTGGTCGGTGGGTCGCCGGTGGGCCACCGCCTCCGACGTACCCGCACGGGGTTGGGGCAGGTTGCCTGCTCACGGTAGGGCGCCGCGACGGCCCGTAGGTGAACGTAGGTGAACGACGCGAGGCTGAGGCATGAATTTTGCCAAGTCAGCGCCTGATTTGTCCTATTGTGTAGGGTCGCTTGGATAACAATGACCCTACGATCGCCGGGTGGAATGGGGGGTCGTAGCCGGCGTGGCCGGTGGGCTGGTGGTCGGGCTGACCATCGGTTCGATGCTGGTGCGCGCCATCCGGCGGGCGCCTGGGCAACGCGAGCGACGACTCCCGGGCGGGGGCGACCTCACCCCAGCCGACGGGAGGCCGGCGATCGCAAAGCACCAGAACGAAGTTTCCGGGCTCGGACGTAAGAGCATCGACTCGCTCCGGGTCGGTGTGGTGGTCCTGGACACCAACGACGAGCCCGTACTGATCAATCCGGCCGCGCGGGCGATGGGCCTGCTCCGTGCCGGAACCGGTCCGGGTACGGTCGCGGCCCACCCGATCATCCGTACCCTCGCCGGGCAGGTGCGTCGGACCGGCGTACGGCGCGAGGTCGAACTCGACCTGCCTCGCAGCCGCGACGGCGGGGCACATGACCCGCTCGGCGTGCACCTGCGCGCGATGGGGATCGGCAACGGGTACGTGGCCATCGAGGCCGCCGACGTGACCGAGGCGCACCGAGTGGCCCGGGTGCGACGTGACTTCGTGGCCAACGTCAGCCACGAGCTGAAGACCCCGATCGGGGCGTTGCAGTTGCTCGCCGAGGCGTTGTTGGACGCGACCGAGCCGCCGGCCGACAACGGTGGCGTCGAGCCGTCCGAGGACGTGGTGGCGGCCCGACGGTTCGCCGAGCGGATCCAGCACGAGTCGACCCGGCTCGGGCGGCTCGTCAACGAGCTGCTCGAACTGACCCGGTTGCAGGGTGCCGAGCCGCTGCCGGAACCGGAGCCGGTCGCGGTGGACTGGGTGATCGCCGAGGTGATCGACCGGACCCGCACCACGGCCTCCGCGCGCAAGGTCGAGGTCGTGGTGGAGGGCCAGCGCGACCTGACCGTGTACGGCAGCGACAGCCAGGTGGCCACGGCGGTCGCCAACCTGGTCGAGAACGCGATCGCGTACTCCGCCGAGGAGACCCGGGTGACTGTCACCACACGGGCGGACGACGACCATGTCCAGATCTCCGTCGCCGACCAGGGCATCGGCATCGCGCCCAGTGAGGTCGACCGGATCTTCGAGCGCTTCTACCGGGCCGACCAGGCCCGCTCGCGGGCGACCGGGGGCACCGGTCTGGGCCTGGCGATCGTCAAACACATCGCCACCAACCATGGCGGAAGGGTCGAGGTGTCAAGCACGCTTGGTGGAGGCTCGACGTTCACCCTGCGGCTGCCAGCCCGTCCCCCGGACGCCGTCCTACCGCTACCCCCGTCAATTGAGATCGACACTGGTTCGGCCGAGTAATCCCAGGTCGGACAGAGGAAAGGAAATTCCGTTGGCCCGCGTTCTCGTGGTCGAGGATGAGGAGTCGTTCTCCGACGCCCTCTCCTACATGCTGCGCAAAGAGGGTTTCGAGGTCTCGGTCGCACCGACCGGGCTCTCGGCGCTTACCGAATTCGACCGCACCGGCGCGGATATCGTCCTCCTCGACCTGATGCTGCCCGAGATGTCCGGTACCGAGGTCTGCCGCGAACTGCGTCAGCGCTCGCACGTACCGATCATCATGGTGACCGCTCGGGACAGTGAGATCGACAAGGTGGTCGGCCTGGAGATCGGTGCCGACGACTACGTGACCAAGCCGTACTCGCCGCGTGAGCTGGTCGCCCGGATCCGGGCGGTGTTGCGGCGCAAGAGCAGCGAGACGGTCGACCTGGCCGCGCCCACCCTGGCCGCCGGGCCGGTCCGGATGGACATCGAGCGGCACGTGGTGACCGTGGACGGCGCCGCGGTGCAGTTGCCGCTCAAGGAGTTCGAGCTGCTGGAGCTGCTGCTGCGCAACGCGGGTCGGGTGCTGACCCGGGGGCAGTTGATCGACCGCGTCTGGGGTGCCGACTACGTCGGTGACACCAAGACGCTCGACGTGCACGTCAAGCGGCTGCGTTCCAAGGTCGAGCCGGAGCCCTCCACGCCCCGCTACATCGTCACGGTGCGCGGTCTCGGCTACAAGTTCGAGCCGTAGGCCGCTCCCGCTGCGCCCGGGCCGTACGACCCGGGCGGTACGGCTGTGTCGGTTTACGCGGGGGCGGGCCGGCTGGCGGCGGGACGGGTCAGGAGCAGACCGAGCAGTGCCAGCGCGGCCAGGGCCATGACGGCGATGCCGTACTCCCGGGCCGTGGTCAGCACCCCGCCGGCATGCACCACCAGGAAGCCTGCGACCACGGCCGGCAGCCCCATGGCGAGGTACGACACCACGTAGATGACCGAGAGCACCCCGGCCCGCTCGTGGGGACTGGCCAACGGGACCACGGTGCGGATCGCGCCCTGGAACCCGCCGCCGAAGCCGGCGCCGGCCACCACCGTGCCCGCGAAGAAGAGCGGCTCCGAGGAGTGCGCGATGGCGAGCAGGGTGACGCCCACGCCGACGAAGAGTCCCGCCGTGCCGAGGAACATCAACGTACGGGGAGCGCTGGCCCGCAGGAGCAGCACCATCGCGCCGCCGCTCGCGGCGAGGGTGAACAGGGCCAGTCCGCCGAGCACGAACGAGTTGGAACCGGCCACCAGCCGTACCACGGCGGGGCCGAGCGAGCCGTAGAAGCCGGCGAGCGCCCAGGCGGCGGCGAGCGCCGGCGCGGCCAGCAGCAGTGGGCGGCGGGCGACCCGTGGCAGCGCGAACTGGAGACGCAGCGAGGCGAGCGCTCCCGGGCGCGGCGACGACGATTCGGACATCAGCAGCACGCCGACGCCCTGTAGGACGAAGATCCCGAAGAGCACCAGGTAGACCAGGTGGGCGGGGGCGGGCAGGTACTGGACCAGCAGACCGGAGCCGAGCGCGCCGGTGGCCGTACCGAGCAGCGGGCCGACCGCGTTGGTGATGGCGCCCTTGGTCTGGTTCAGGTCGAGCATGCCGGCGCCGATCGCACCGGCGGCGGCGCCGGTCGACAGGCCCTGGAGCACCCGGGCGGCCATCAGCGCGGGTACGCCGTCCGCGGCGGCGAAGGTGAGCATGGTCACCGCCTGTACGGCGATCGCCGTGATCAGCACGGGGCGGCGTCCGACATGGTCCGAGAGCGAGCCGACGGTGAGCAGCGCGGCGAGTACGGCCAGCGCGTACACGCCGAAGACCAGGGTCACGGTGATCGGCGAGAAGCCCCATTCGGCCTGGTAGATGGCGTAAAGCGGGGTCGGGGCGCTGGACCCGGCGAGAAAGGCGACCACGATCGAGGCAAGCAGGTAGAACCCGACCGTGTGCGGTAGCCGGCCCGCCCTGGGTGGCGCCTGGAGGTCGGGCGGGGAGACGCTCGGGGAGTTCATGCGGACTTCTCTCGCGGCGGCGGACGAACAGACGTGTCTGTCTGACTGGCCGACCCACCGTAGACAGATCTGTCTGCCAGAGTCCAACCACTGTCATGAAGACCACGGAGCCGTGGGAGAGCACGGACGTGGGAGAGCCCTTGAGGCGAGACCGGCAGGCGGGCCGGTGCGCCGCTACGAGACGATGGTCGGGGCGGTCACCTTGCGGCTGCCGCCGTTGACCCGCCGGGTGGGCGGAGGCTCCGGGGCCGCCGGGCTGGCCGGGTGGGGCGCCACCAGACCACCGGCGAGCCGGGCCGCGCAGAGTTCGGCGAGCTTCGCGTACGCCGGCGCGCCGATCAAAGCGGTCAGCTCCGCCTCGTACGACAGGTACATCGCCTCCTGGCCGACGTGCGCCTCCGGCGACGACGTGCACCACCAGTCCAGATCGTGGCCGCCCGCGCCCCACCCGCGCCGGTCGAACTCACTGAGCGTGGAGACCAGCACCTTGCTGCCGTCCGGCCGCTTGCTCCACTCCTGGTCCCGCCGGACCGGCAACTGCCAGCAGACGTCGGGCTTGTACTCCAGCGGGTGCACCCCGTCGCGCAGCGCCTGGGCGTGCAGGGCGCAGCCCCCGCCACCGGCGAAGTCGGCGTCGTTGAGGAAGACACACGGGCCCTCGTCGCCCTGGGTCGCGGTACGCCGGGCCGGCGTCTTGCCGTCGACGGTGTCCATCTCCGTGTACTTCTTGAAGCCGCGCCGGTAGTGCTGCCAGGTCTGGGGGGTGAGCCGGCCGGCCGCCGCCTTCACCCGTTGCTCGTCGTCGTCGTCGGTGAAGAACGCGCCGTGCGAGCAGCAGCCGTCGCTGGCCCGGCCGGCGATGATGCCGTGGCACGCCTTGCCGAAGACACAGGTCCAGCGGGACAGCAGCCAGGTCAGGTCGGCACGGACGAGATGCTCGGCGTCCGCCGGGTCGAGGAACTCGATCCACTCCCGGGGGAAGTCGAGATCGACCTCCTGGCTACGGGGATCGGTCGGATCCTGGACCAACACGCGGAGTTGGGTACGAGGCGCCACCCGGTCAGCGTACGCCCGGCGGTTCTACCAGGCCGGATACCTGCCTTTCCGGGCGTGCTGCGTCGGCCCCCGGCGAAACCGGGTGATCGCCGCGTCTAGGGTTTCGACCATGCGGCTCGGAGTGCTCGACGTGGGATCAAACACCGTCCACCTGCTCGTGGTGGACGCCCACCATGGCGCGCATCCGTGGCCGGCGCACTCGGAGAAGGCGGTGCTGCGGCTGGCCGAGCAGATCGGGCGGAACGGGGCACTGACCGACAACGGCGCGGACGCCCTGGTCGCGTCCGTTGCCGAGGCGAAGGCATCCGCCTCCCGGCTGGCCGTCGACGACCTGCTCGCCTTCGCCACCTCGGCGGTCCGGGACGCGACCAACGCGGCACACGTGCTGGCGCGGGTAAGGGCCGAGACCGCCGTACAACTGGAGGTCCTCTCCGGGGCGGACGAGGCGCGGGCAACGTTCCTCGCGGTACGGCGCTGGTTCGGCTGGTCCGCCGGGCGGCTGCTGGTGCTCGACATCGGCGGTGGCTCACTGGAGGTGGCGGCCGGGATCGACGAGGACCCGGACATCGCGCTCTCGTTGCCGCTGGGGGCGGGACGGCTGACCCGGGAGCGGCTCAGGGTCGACGCCAGCACCACCGAGCCGCCACCGGCCCAGGCCGTCGGGGAACTCCAGGAGTACATCGAGTCCCTGCTCGACCCGGTGGTGGAGCGGATGCGGCAGGCCCGCTGGGAGCGGCCGGTGGCCACCTCGAAGACGTTCCGGATGCTCGCCCGGCTGGCCGGGGCGGCCCCCTCCAGCGCGGGGCTGTGGGTCCGGCGCAGTCTCTCCCAGAACGGGTTACGGCAGATCATCGGTTTCATCCGGCACATTCCGCCGAGCAAGCTCTCCGAGCTTGAGGGAGTGAGCAGCAGCCGGGCCCACCAGTTGCTGGCGGGCGCGATGGTGGCCGAGTCGGTCATGCGTCGGCTCGGCATCGAGTCGCTGGACATCTGCCCCTGGGCCCTGCGCGAGGGAGTCATTCTGCGCCGTCTGGACCAGCTCGAACCGGCCTGAGCGCACCCCGCTGAGCTGGGGATTCGGATGATTTAGCCCATCTTGTCGGTGGCGGTTTCGTAGCCGAGAGCTAGGCTGACAACCGTGACCCCCCCTGTGCTGCTGTCCAGTTCCTCGGTCTTTCCCGAGCCGACGGCGGCGGCCTTCGAACTGGCCGCGGCGCTCGGCTACGACGGTGTCGAGGTGATGGTCTGGACCGACGCGGTGAGCCAGGACGCCGGGGCGCTGCGTGGGCTGGCGGAGCACTACGGCGTGCCGGTGCTGTCGGTGCACGCCCCCTGCCTGCTCGTCACCCAACGGGTCTGGAGCAACGACCCGTCCCAGCGTCTGCGGCGCGCGGTCGAGCTGGCCGAGACACTCGACGCCCCCACGGTGGTCGTACACCCGCCCTTCACCTGGCAGCGTGAGTACGCGCGCACCTTCACTCCGCTCCTCGCCGAGCTGGCCGAGCAGCACCCGGGCGTACGCGTCGCGGTGGAGAACATGTACCCGGTCAGGATGGCCGGCCGGCACTTCGTCCCGTACGCGCCGAGCTGGAACCCGACGGAGACCGGTTACGACGCGTACACCCTGGATCTGTCGCACTGCGCCGCGTCCCACACGGACTCGATCGACATGGCCGACCAGATGGGCAGGAAGCTCGCACACGTCCACCTCGGTGACGGCACCGGAGAGGGGCGCGACGAGCATCTCGTTCCCGGTCGCGGCACCCAGCCCTGCGCGGAGCTGCTGGCATCGCTCTCCGGTCGTGGCTTCACCGGCGCGATCGCGGTGGAGGTGTCGACCCGGGGCGCGAAAAGCCGCGCCGGCCGGGAGGCGGACCTCGGCGCGGCCCTGGCCTTCGCCCGTGCCCACCTCGCTACCGCACCCACCCTCAAGAGCTGAGGGCGGGCACGGTGACGCGGTCCGTCGGTCCGCTCAGACCTTGGTGAGTGCCTGGGCGGGCAGGCTTGCCTTCGGCACGCTCGGCTTCGGCACGGCCGAAGCCTGGACCGCCTCCTCCACCGCAGCCCGCTTACGGGCCCGGTGGGCGGCGACGTGCGAGCGGGTGGCGCACCGTTCCGAACAGAACCGGCGGCAGCAGTTGGACGAGGTGTCCAGGTAGACGTTGCCGCAACGGTCGTCGGCACAGACGCCGAAGCGTGCGCTGCCGTACTCGCAAAGCCAGACCGAGAGCCCCCACACCGCACCAGCCAGATACTCCGCGCTCACCGAGGCGCCGCGGCTGCTCACGTGCATGTGCCAGTCGCTGGATCCGTGACCGGAAATGCGTGGCTGAACGGGAAAAGTTTCCAGTAGTGAGTTGAGTTCGGCGACGGCGTCCACGTCGCGGCCGGAGGTGCCAAATTCGAAGACGTCTCGGAGACGCTTCTGCGCGCGGCGGAATATCACCAAGTCGCGTTCGGCCACCTCATCGCGCATCCAGAGGTTTTCGTCGGCGAAGAGCGCCTTCAGGTCGTCGAGGTCGTCCAGCCGCGCGTTGACAAGGTCAACTCCGGTCCGGGCGTACGCGTCGAAGTTCACCCGACAACCGTAGACGATTGGGGGCCGTAGTGGCGCGTCCCCGTAGTGAGTGAGCAACGGGCGTACGCGCCGCTGATAAGTGCTTTCACTTTGTGATTGACCGACCTGTGGCGAAGCGGCGACTGGGCGGCAGACTTCGTCATCCGAAGCGGTGAATCGAGAAATGCCGGCATCGGGTATGGGTGGTCCAGGAAAATTCCCACAACGCTGTGAGCGGCGTCTTCCGCCATGGTCGCAACTTCCATGGCGGGGGAGGGGAGGTGGTCGACGGGTCGACCGAGGCGATCATTTCCATGATCACTTCGGTCGGGCGGGTGCCCCGACCTGCCCGCTGCCCGGCTCGGGTACGCCGACGGACGTTACGCTCCCAGCATGCGTTCGGTCATCCTCGCCGCCTCCCGGTCATCCCGGGTCGAGCGGCTCGTCGAAACGGCCCCGTTCACCCGGGACGTCGTACGCCGGTTCGTCGCCGGCACCACCACGGACGATGCGCTTCGTGCCACCCGCGAACTCGTCGGCAGTGGTCTGACGGTAACCCTCGACTACCTCGGCGAGGACACCGTGACCCCGGAGCAGGCCACCGCCGTCCGGGAGGAGTACCTCACCCTGCTGACCGTGCTCGCCGGGGCAGACCTGACCTCGGGCGCGGAGGTCAGCGTCAAACTCTCCGCCCTCGGCCAGAAGTTCGACGAGAAGCTCGCCTACGACAACGTACGGGCGATCTGCACCGCGGCGGCAGCGGCTGGCACCACGGTCACCCTCGACATGGAGGACCACACCACCACCGACTCGACGCTGGACATCCTGGCGCGGCTGCGCAAGGACTTCCCGTCGACCGGCGCGGTGCTCCAGGCGTACCTGCGGCGGACCGAGGCGGACTGCCGGGAGCTGGCCACCGCCGGGTCACGGGTACGGCTCTGCAAGGGCGCCTACAAGGAGCCGGAGTCGGTGGCGTACCAGTCGGCGCGGGACGTCGACAAGTCGTACGTGCGCTGCCTCAACATCCTGCTCTCCGGAGCCGGTTACCCGATGCTCGCGACCCACGATCCCCGGCTGATCGCGATCGGCCAGGACCGGGCCCGCTGGTTCGACCGGTCGCCGGACGAGTTCGAGTTCCAGATGCTCTACGGCGTCCGGCCGGAGGAGCAGGCCCGGTTGGCGGGCGAGGGTCACACGGTCCGGACCTACCTGCCGTACGGCAGCGACTGGTACGGCTACCTGATGCGCCGACTCGCCGAGCGTCCGGCGAACCTGGTCTTCTTCGCCCGCGCGCTGATCTCCAGGAATTGATTTATTCGGATAGGTGGGCGCGGTAGTCGGTGGTCGGGCTGACTGGGGCCGGGTTGTTGGTGGTGGTGGTTGGTTCGGGCTGGGTGCTGAGCTGCGCATGGCCCGAATCGGGTACGGGCGATCGACGTATGGCGGCTACGCGGGCGCCTGACGTACAGGTGCATGTCGTACTCTCGCGTGGATGATCGACGGGGTGGACACGCGGCCGGTACGACGATGGCGATGGCCGGTGTGGGTGGCGCTCGGTGTGGTCGGGGTGCTGCTCTTCTGCGGGGTACCGGCGAGTCTGGTGGCGGTGCTGATCGCCCGTACGCCCGACATGGTGGGGCTGCCCGGCGCGGTCGCCAGCGCCACCCCGGCGCGCAGCCCGGTGGCGGGCGACCCGGTCGAGGTGACCGCGGCCTGGCTGGGTGAGCGGATCGACGTGTTGCTGGAGCAGCAGGCGCAGGCCCTGCTCCGCGGCGACGAGCAGGGCTTTCTCGCGGTGGCTGACCCGGCCTCCCCGGCCGCGGCCGACCTGAAGCGGCAGTTCAACGTGCTCCGGGCGATGAAGGTGGCCGCCTGGGAGCCGTCGCGCAACGGCCCACCGGCCCAGATGACCAACAACACGAGCGAGTGGCGGGTGCTGGTCACCGTCGGACACTGCTTCGTGGTGCCCGGGTGCCGTACCGGGCCGGTGACGATCGGGACCCGGTGGGCCGGCAACGGCCCGCAGCCGCGCCTGGTCGCCGTCGAGCCGTCGATGTCCGGAGTGGAGGGGCCCCGGCCGTGGGAGGTCACCGACCTCGCGGTGGCGGTCGGCGCCCGGACCGTGGTCGCGGTGCCCCAGAGCGTACGTAGCCTGCTGCCGGACCTGCTCAAGACGGCAGAACAGGCGGCCACGGTCGCCGACCGGTACGCGGTGGACGGCTCGCCACCGGACGTCTACCGGATCTTCTACGCCCTCAAGCCCGAGTGGGAGCGCTGGTACGGCGGCGGTCGCCCGGTCTGGACCGGCGGCTACGCGGTCGGCATCGGCGGGGGCCGGTTCGACGTGGTGCTCAACTCCGACGGGCTGCACCGGACCGCCATCGATGACCTGCTCCGGCACGAGATGACCCACGCGGCCTCGCTACCCGAACGGGGCCACGCCGGCACCGAGAACTGGTGGCTGGTCGAGGGAATCGCCGAGTACGCCGGGACCGGCGGTCGCCCGGTCAACGAGTACGAGCGGCTGCCGGATGTGGTGCGGCTGCTCGGCGTCCGCTCGGGCGGCTGGAACGGCAGACTGGAATCGCTTGAGCCGGCCACGAGTTCGGAGGACTGGCGCGTCTCGGGGAGCTACGGCGTCGGTTACCTGGCCGCTCGCTACCTCGCCGACCGGTTCAGCGAGGAACGGCTGCTCGCCTTCTTCAAAGAGGTGGTGCACGACGGTCGTGCGGAGGCCGACGCGAGCCGTGACGTGTTCGGGGTGGAGTGGAGCACCCTGCACGAGGAGTGTGTGGCGTACCTGCGTACCGCCCGCTGAGCGGATCCGGGGCAACGGCTCTGGTCGGTGGCACGGACCGGACGTACCCCGTCCCTGCGTTGATCGAGGGCTGGACACCGAGCGGTCGGGGTCATCATCCGGGATGGGTTGATCGCCACGGACTCCCCGGTGCCGCCGAGAGCCGCCGCGGCACCTGAGATAGTGAACGCCGCTCCCAGCGCGGAGCCCCGGTTCGCGTCCGGAAGCGAGTCGGGGCACCCGTCCGGTGGCTCCGGTGGCGCCGCCGGAGCCACCGGGCGCCTTCGCCCGCCCCGTCCCCGCCCTGGACCGGCTCGGCCCGGGGACAACGCCTCCAATGTGGACCGGCCGCGTCGGGTGGCGGCGGTCGGCCCTACCGTGGCCGCGACGACCTTCGGCGACCGGTGCTCTCGACCAGTGGGTGGGCCAGCCGGTCCGATCCGGTGGTCGCCCTGTGCGCCGAGTGAGCGTCCCGATACCCGCCGTTTGTCGTGCTGGCGTCGGCTTTCTGTCCCCTACCGAGTGGAAAATGCCTGCTCGGGGCGGTGTGGCAGCTTGACGACATATGATCAACAGCGTGAAGGGATCGCGCAGGTCACAGCCGTCCCGCTACCGTACTGGTAACACGCGCGTTGCCCACCGTGGCGCGGGAGCAGCCTGCCCGGGGGCGCGCGCCGGGGAATGGGATGGGTCGGTGGGCCATGACGGGATCACCACAGTCCGACGCTCGGCTGTCGGAGGTCAGGTTCCTGACCGTCGCCGAGGTGGCGACGCTGATGCGGGTTTCGAAGATGACCGTCTACCGACTCGTGCACTCCGGTGAACTCACCGCAGTGCGGGTCGGCCGGTCGTTCCGGGTGCCTGAGCACGCGGTGCACGAGTATCTGCGCGGGGCGTTCCAGGAAACGGCCTGACCCACCCAGACCCCCGTCGGCGTCCTGCCGACGCAGGCCGGGGTGGTCCTGGCCGGCGCCGTGACGGGTGTACATGGGGCCGCGTTGGTCCTGTGCAGGGGCGACGGCTACCCTGGACCGCGACCGTGATCCCACCTTGGTGCGTCCAACACCCACCGGCCGGATCCGGTCCGTTGTCCAGCTCGGTTTCCGGAGACATCCCACGATGGCTCCCGGACCGACCCGCACGTTGTATCGGAAGGGCTGTCGTATGGGCTCGGTGGTCAAGAAGCGCCGCAAGCGCATGGCTAAGAAGAAGCACCGCAAGCTGCTGCGCAAGACCCGCGTCCAGCGTCGCAAGCTCGGCAAGTGACCGTGGCCGGGCCACGGCCCGGCCAATGGCACCACTTGCCACCCGTCGACCCTCGGAGGCACCCGTGACACGGTCGCGGTGGTCTGGGCGTCAGCGCCCGAATCCGCTGACGAGGAGCATGGGATGACCCCCGGCCGCACCGCAGGTGCACCGGGGGTTGTCGTCGTGACCGGCGTCAGCCGCTACCTCGGCGCCCACGTCGCGGCCCGCCTCGCCGCCGATCCACGGATCGAGCGGGTGGTCGGGCTCGACACCGCCGACCCGTCCGCCGAACTGGCCCCCCTGCTCGACCAGGTCGAACGGGTACACGCCGACACGGCCTCGGTCGGCACCGTCATCGACGAACTGGGCGCCGACTCGGTGGTCCACCTCGCCCTGGTGACGGCTCCCGACCAGCAACACGGCGGGCGGGCGGCGATGAAGGAACAGAACGTCATCGGCACCATGCAGCTCCTCGCCGCCTGCCAGCGGGCGCCCCGGCTGCGTCGGCTGGTGGTCCGCTCCTCCACGGCCGCGTACGGGGCGTCGTTCCGCGACCCGGCCGTCTTCACGGAGGAGACCGAGCCGCACGCGGTGCCTCGTGGCGGATTCGCCCGCGACATCCTCGACATCGAGGGCTACGTACGCGGCTTCCGGCGGCGTCGCCCCGACGTCACCGCGACCGTGCTGCGCTTCGCCCCGTTCATCGGCTCCACCGCCGACACCACCCTCACCCGCTACTTCGCCCAGCGGGTCGTGCCGACCGTGCTCGGCCGGGATCCCCGGTTGCAGTTCCTGCACATCGAGGACGCCCTCGAAGTGCTCTACCGCTCGGTGACCGAGGAACACGGCGGCACGTACAACGTCGCCGGGCCGGGGGTGCTCGCGCTGTCGCAGGCGATCCGGAGATCCGGGCGGGTCGCCGTACCGGTGCTGGAACCCGGCCTCTCCGGCGCCGCCGGGATCGCCCGTACCCTCGGTTTCGGGCGCTACGGCCTGGACCAGGTCGACCTCTTCGTGCACGGCCGGGTCGTCGACACCACCCGCCTGACCACGGAATACGGCTTCACCCCGCGTTCCACGGCGGCGGCGTTCGACGACTTCATCAGCGGCCACACCGACCGTACCGTGGTCCGCGCCGAGCAGCTCGCCGTCGCCGAACAGGCGATCCTCGACGGGATCCGTCAGGTTCGCGCCGCGGTGGCCAACCCCACCGCGGAGCAGCGACCACTGGGCGAGCGTAGATGAGTGAGAACGGGCGGACGCCCGCGCCGGAGCCGATCGGCGCGGCGGTCACCGACCAGCCGGGCGACGTGTGGGATCGGCGCGTCGCGTCCGGGCTCGCCTTCCTCCGACGCCGTCTCGCCGGCCAGTACGAGATCGACGACTTCGGCTTCGACCCCGAGCTGACCGACCGGGTCATCCATCCGCTGCTGCGTCAGCTCTACCGGGAATGGTTCCGCACCGAGGTCACCGGAGTGGAGAACCTGCCCGCCACCGGCGCCGGCCTGGTCGTCGGCAACCACTCCGGAACAGTCGCGCTGGACGCGTTGATCCTCTCCGCGGTCCTGCACGACCACCACCCGGCCCGTCGCTACCTGCGCCTGCTCGGCGCCGACATCGTGTTCCGGATGCCGGTCGTCTCCGAACTCGCCCGCAAGACCGGCGGCACGATGGCATGCAACCCCGACGCCGAGCGGCTGATGGGTCGGGGCGAACTGGTCGGCGTCTTCCCCGAGGGCTTCAAGGGCGTCGGCAAGCTCTACGCCGACCGCTACAAGCTGCAACGGTTCGGTCGGGGCGGATTCGTCTCGGCGGCGCTGCGTACCGGCACCCCGATCATTCCGGTGGCGATCGTCGGCGCCGAGGAGACGTACCCCATGCTCGCCGACATCAAGCCATTGGCCCGGCTGCTCAAACTGCCGTACTTCCCGGTGACGCCGACCTTCCCGTGGCTTGGCCCACTCGGCATGGTGCCGCTGCCGAGCAAGTGGTTGATCGAGTTCTGCCCACCGATCTCGACCGAGGGCATGGCCGACCAGGCGGACGACCCGCTGGTCGTGTTCAACCTGGCCGACCAGGTACGCGAGACCATCCAGCAGACCCTGCACCAGCTACTGGAACGCCGACCCGACCCGTTCGGACCCTGACCGACCCCGGCACCGGAGTAGGGGTTCGGCGGTCAGCGCAGTGTGCGTAGGTCCAGGGCGTGCCACGCGGTGATGTCGCTGCCCCCGGTGGACCACCAGAGGATGCCGTCGCGGCAGAGCACCAGGCCACTGCCCTCGGCCACCACCACGGTCCGCTGGTCACGTACGTCGTACAGCAGCAGTTGCTGACTGTCGGTGGCCGTACGCTGCGCGTCGGAGAGGGCGACCACCTCGAACCGGTCGAGGACCGCGACGTCGATGATCGCGGCCGTGGCCACCCCGCCGGCCACCCGTTGCCGGGACGTGCCGTCCGGCCGCATCAGCTCGATCCGCCCCGGCCCGTCGCTGGCGAGCACGAGCACCCGGCACCAGGTGGGGCTACAGGTGACCAGCTCGGAGGCGGTCGCATCGACCTCGATCACCTTGCGCTCGTCGAGGTTACGCAGCAGGACCGGCCCGCTCGCCCCGGTGCCGGCACTGGCCAACCACGGGTACGCGGAGATGGACCACGCACCCTGCTCGGTACGGACCGAGACCGGTCCACCGGTGAGCGCCACCGAACGGATCTCCGTCGCGGTCTCCTCACCGGGGGCCGCCGACGCCCAGTAGAGCCTTCCCGCGTGGATGACCATGTCGTACTGCGAGTTGAAGAAGACCACGGCGCCGGTGTCGGTGGTGAGTCGCCGGGCGGGCTCGGCCGAGGCGAGGTTCGCCGTCCACAGCTCGGTCCGACCGGCACCGTCGTCACCCGAGGTCGACTCGGCCCAGGCGAACTGGTCACCGTCCCGGGCGAAGCCGGTGAACTGCGGTGCGTCGGCGATCGGTAGCCGCCGCAGTTCGCGGATCGCCCCGTCGGCGGCGCGCAGCACCAGCCGCAGGTCCGTCCCCTCCGGGCTCGGTGCGGTGCCGATTGAGGTCCGCGCGTCGAGGAAGTGGACCGGACTGTAGGCCGGGCCGTCCGGGAGGGACGCCGGGATCTCCACCGGTTGGCTGTCCGGCCAGACCTCCGCGAAGGTGGCGACCTTCGGCCCGGGTGCCGGGTCGGAGGTGGCGGCGGGTAGGGCGAGCAGGACGCCACCGGCGGCCAGGGCCGCGGCGAGACCGACCAGTTGCCGGCGTAGTGGCCCGGGAGCGTTCATCGGTTCTGCCGGCGGCGCCGCACCGCGAGCCCGGCGGTCACCGCCCCGGCGAGCAGGCCGGCGGCGACGGTCGACGGCACCGCGATCCGGGCGGCCTTCAGACCCGTACGGAAGTCACGCACCTCCCAGCCACGCATCCGGGCGGTCTGCCGCAGGGCGTTGTCCGGATTGATCGCCACCGCGCGGCCGACCACCGAGAGCATCGGCAGGTCGTTGGAGGAGTCGCTGTACGCCACACACCTGGCCAGGTCGAGCTGCTCCACCGCGGCGAGCTGACGTACGGCGTCCGCCTTGGCCGGACCGTGCATCAGGTCACCGACGAGCCGCCCGGTGTACGCCCCGTCCTGCACCTCGGCGACCGTACCGATCGCACCGGTCAGTCCGAGCCGGGTCGCGATGACCCGACCGATCTCGACCGGCGCCGCGCTCACCAGCCAGACCCGCTGGCCGGCGTCGAGGTGTAGTTGGGCCAGGGCCCGGGTGCCGGCCCAGATCCTCGGCGCCATCAACTCGTCGAAGATCTCCTCGCTGAGCCGTTCCATGTCCTCCACCCGCCAGCCCTCGACGAAGGCGAGCGCGGCCTGCTTGGCGTGGGACATGTCACCGGCATGTTCGGTGGTGAGCAGTCGGAACCGTAGCTGCTGCCAGGCGAAGCGGGCGAGGTCGCCGGTGGTGAAGTACTTGCGCGCGGCGAGCCCGCGGGCGAACCAGTAGATCGAGGCGCCCTGCATCATCGTGTTGTCGACGTCGAAGAAGGCGGCGGCGTTCCGGTCCGGGGGCGGGGCGAGGTTGGCCGCAAGCTCCGTCGCGGCCCAGCCGGCGGTGTGACCATGTGCGTCCGTGCTGACGGTCACCTTTCGGGTGCGGGCCACCCGCGGACCTCCCTCCGATCGACCGAAACGGCGCGTGCCTCCAGCGAGCCTAACCGGGTCGGCCCCACCGGATGTCGCTCCCACACGTGGTGGGGGTCCAGACCAAGGTCTGGACCCCCACCACGGTTGCTTGAACTGTGCGGCGCTACCAGCCTCTACTCGGCTGGTCGGGCATCCACCGGAGCGGTCGTGTCACCCGCCGGCTTCTTGATGATCGTTCCCTGCTCCAACTGCTTTTCGGGGCTGCTGGTCGGGGTCAGCTCGGGTTCGGCTGACACCTCGGGACGTGGCGAACTCGGGGTTGGGTTGTTCTGCGGCCTGCTCTCCTGGGAGGAACTCTGCTGCTGCCCGTTCGCGCTGCGGCTGCCACCGCAGGCCCGTGGCAACGGCCCCAGGTTGTCGACCCGTGCGGCCGGGTCCGCGCCGCACTGGAGCGCGGCGCGGAGCAGGTCCGCCCGCCGACCGATCGAGTCGAGCAGGGCGAGTGAGTCGGAGACCCGCTGGCTGTTGGTGTGGCTGGCGCCGTCCGACAACTCGGTGATCTGCCGCCGCTGCCCGGTGAGGAACGTACCGATCGCGTCGAGCGCCGCCGCGTCGCGACGCTGTGCGGCCGAGGTGTTGAGCAGTTTGATGCCCTGGCGGGTGTCCGCGTCCATGTCGTTCAGGACAGCGGCGAATCCGGCCCGGTCGTCCTGGACCGCGATCGCCTCGGCGAGCCGGGTCTGGGCGAAGTCGAGGAAGAGCTGTCCTCGACTCAGGTCGGAGCTGGCCAGGGCGAGCTGGGCGCGTTCGGTGGAGCGCTTGACCCCGTACAGGGCGTCGCCGGGCAGGGCGTTCTCGCTCGCCGCCGACATTCCGGAGACCGCGATCGCGCCGACGGCCACGCCGACGATGATCGAGCCCCGGACCCGTGCCCGGGTTCGTTGGCCGCCCCGTGTCGCCCGGCTACCGGCACCGCCGGTCCGCCGGGTGCCCTGCTCGGTCCCACCCGCGTTCTGCATTGCCGCCTGTTCGGCGGCGGCGAGCAGCATGATCCGCAGCTCGTCTCGGAACACGGGGTCGACGTCGATGTCGACGGACGGCTGGGCACCACGTACCCGCTGCCCGACCGTCACGAGTTCGGCGAGGTCGTCGTCGACACGGGAGCGGATGTGGTGTCGACGGCCTCCGTTGGCTTCGTCGAGAAGTTGCGCGAAGCGCTCGGCGCGCCAGCGGCGGAATATGTTCAGATTCACCGCGGGCACCTCCCTTCGCTGGTCACGGCCGTACGGGCGGCATCGTCGCCGACCGTGCGACGGCGGCTCGGGTCCGGGCCGTGTCGGTCATGACCAACTCAGTCGGCCGGACCGACGGGCCGGCGGTTTGCCTGGGCAACCGCCCGTCGCACCGGGACAAACGCCCGGTAAGCCCGGCCGGTTACGGGCCGTTCGGTCCCACTATCACGATGAGTGATCGGTGTTGCCGCGACTGAGTAACCGGGATCGGCTGGACTCACGGCTGAAAACCGTCCGGCAGCAGCCGGGCCAGGGCGCGTACGGCCCGGTACTGGAGGGCCTTGATCGCACCCTCGTTCTTCCCCATGGTCTGGGCTGTTTCCGCGACCGAGAAGCCTTGGAGGAAGCGGAGCACGATGCACTCCTGCTGTTCGGGGTTGAGTTGTTTGACCGCGCCGAGCAGGGCCATGTTGGTGATGTGTTCGACCACTGCGGACTCCGGGCTTCCTTCCGGCCCTCGATCCTCACGGTCTGCATCCAGAACATCACCCGTAGTAACTTCGAGGCGATAGCGACCGGACTTGAAGTGGTCGGCCACCAGGTTCCGGGCGATCGTCACCAGCCAGGCGCCGAGGTCCCGACCCTGCCAGGTGAAGCTGCCGATCCGCTTGAGGGCGCGCAGGAACGTGTCCGAGGTCAGGTCCTCGGCGAGCTGCCGGTTACCGACCCGGAAGTAGACGAACCGGAAGACGGTGTCCACGTACCGGTCGTAGATCAACCCGAACGCCTCGGACTCGCCCTGCTGGGCCCGCTCGATCAGCTTCCACACCTCGGTCGCCGGGTCGGACGGATCCGGCCGGTCCGGGTAGCCGGTCGGCGGCGGCCCCGAGGGTGCGGGCGTCGGGTCGACGGCGGGCACGACCGGCAGGATCGCGGTCTCGGTCTCCGGTGCGTCCGGCCGCGGCCCGGTCTGACCGGGTCCCGGCTGGGCCGGCATCGTCGGCCGGGTCGGACTCGTCACCCGACCGCTGATCGGCCGGGCGTTGCTGCCCGGCGGTGTGTGCCGTGACGGCGTCTCGTTCGGGTGTGGTCTGTTCCGGGTCCGTTTCGGACTGCCCTCCCCGCGTACCGCGAGACTCAGCATGTCGTCCATGGAGACACGCAGCTGGGTCAGCCCCTGGTTCAGGGCGGCGCGGGCGGTTCGGACCTCGCGGCCACGTGCCGCGTCCGCGTATCCGTAAGTGCTCACAGGCCCTCCCCGAGCCGGTACGCCAGCGGAACCGGTGGCCGCGACGTCGCGGCGGCGATGCCGCGACCCGGGCCTGGACCGGCACGATCCACCACACCGGCGGCGGACCGCCCCGGTTGGCGGCACGCACCCTTGAGGTGCTGGTGCAGTGCAGTTACAGGCACGGCGGCCTCCTCGGGCTGAGGGGTGTCGACTCACAGCAAAAGGGGTGAGCCGACCCGAGTGATGATAGGGCCAACGTCACCCACGCGTGGCGAGTCCGTTACACAGAGCCAAAGTATTTCCCAGATTCGCCCAGATGGACCGGACCAATTGTGCGTTGTCGGATCCCGGACAGTCCGGTCATGAGGGGTGTGACCTGCTAAAACACCGCAACACGCCGAAAGGCAGCACGGCTTGGCGTGCCGCCGGCAAAGGTGCTAGCGGTGCTGGTTCGTCCCGCCGGTGATATTTCCACGCGGGGATGTGGTCTCGTGGACGGTACCGTGACGTACCGGTGGTGTCGAGGGGCTGTCTGTCATCGATGCGCGGGACCGGTCGGGGCGGCACTGTGCCAGACTTCTGCGATCAGTGCCGGACCTGGGAGAACACCATGGCGAGCGAACCGCGACTGACCCTCATCACCCGTCCCGGGTGCCATCTGTGCGACGTGGCGAAGGAAGCCATCGACCGGGTGGTGGCGGCAACGGGTGACCGTTGGGTCGAAGTGGACGTCAGTGGTGATCTCGAACTCGAACGTGAGTACGGCGACCGCGTACCGGTGGTGCTGCTCGACGGCAAGGAGCACGGCTACTGGCGGGTGGAGGAAGCCCGCCTCCTCCGCGACCTGACCCCCACCTCCTGAAGTGATCAAGTTATTGTTTCGCGATGGCATTGGCTCGTACGCACCTGGTCTGGGACTGGAACGGCACCCTGCTCAATGATCTGAGTCTGGTCGTCGAATCGACCAATGTCGTCTTCGCCAGCGTCGGTGGCCCCGCGGTGACCCTGGACGAGCACCGGCAGTCGTTTCGCCGCCCGATCGCCGACTACTACGCCGAGGTGCTGGGGCGTGCGGTCGACGCCGACGCGTTCGGCTCACTCGACAAGATCTTCCACGACGCGTACCGGACCGGGTTGACCACCTGCGCGCTCGCCGACGACGCGACCGCCGCGATGCGGTCCTGGAGCGGCACCCAGTCGCTGCTCTCCATGTGGTTCCACGAGGAACTGGTCCCGGCCGTCGAGACGTACGGGTTGACCGGCATGTTCAGCCGGGTCGACGGCCTGCGGGGGACCGTCGGTGGCGACCACAAGGCCGCGCATCTGGCGCGGCACCTGGCCGAACTGGGCATCGACGGTGAGGCCGTGGTGCTCATCGGCGACTCGATCGACGACGCCGACGCAGCCGAATCCGTCGGCGCCGACTGTGTCCTCTATACCGGCGGCTTCACCGACCCCGCTCGACTGCGTGCCTCCGGTCGGCCGGTCGCCGACACTCTCACCGAGGCGGTACGACTGGCGGCTCAACCCCGCAGGTAGGTCAGTACCGCCCGGACCCGACGGTGCTGTTCGTCGTCGGGCGGGAGGTGGAGCTTGGTGAAGATGTTGCGGACGTGCTTCTCCACGGCTCCGTCGCTGACCACCAGGGCACGCGCGATCGCGGTGTTGGAGCGGCCCTCGGCCATCAGGCCGAGCACCTCGCGCTCACGCGGGGTCAACTCGCGCAGCGGATCGTCCCGGCGGCGGCGGACCAGCAACTGCCCGACGACCTCGGGGTCCAGTACGGTGCCGCCGCCGGCCACGCGGCGGAGCGCGTCGAGGAACTCGTCGATCGCGGCCACCCGGTCCTTGAGCAGGTAACCGATTCCGCCGCCGGCGCCCGGTCCGGGGTTGACCGTGGCGAGCAGGTCGTCGGCGTACGACACCTCGACGTACTGGGAGAGGACCAGGATCGGGGCCCGGGGAACGAGTCTGCGGGCCTCCACCGCGGCCCGGAGACCTTCGTCGGTGTGGGTCGGCGGCATCCGTACGTCGACGATCGAGACGTCCGGGCGGTGCGCGACCACGGCCTCGACCAGGGTGGTGCCGTCCCCGACCGCGGCCACCACGTCGTGCCCGTGTTCGGTCAGCAGCCGGACCAGCCCCTCTCGGAGCAGGAAGGCGTCGTCGGCGATTACTACCCGCATGGCTCGGTTGTCTATCACGTCGCCGTTCGTCGTGTTCTCCGGCGTACGTAGCGGTGTGTCCTCGTTCAGCACGGAAGCTCGGCTCGTACCTCGGTCGGGCCACCGGTCGGGCTGATCACGGTCAGGGTGCCGCCGGTGGCACGTACCCGGTCGGCGATGCCGGCGAGGCCGTGTCCCTTGGAGAGGTGGGCACCGCCCTCGCCGTCGTCGACCACCGCGATGCTCAGTTTCCGTTCGGCGCGGGTGACGGTGAGCCAGCACTCGGTCGCCCGGCTGTGTTTCGCCACGTTGGTCAGGGCTTCGGCGACCACGAAGTAGGCGGCGTTCTCCACCGCCGGGTCGAGCCGGCCGGCGGGCGTACCGAGTTCGGGGTCGACGGTGAGGTCGACCGGGATCAGCCCACGGCCGGCGAGGGCCGCGAGGGCGCTGGGCAACCCTCGGTCGACCAGGATCGGCGGCGCGATGCCCCGGGAGAGGGCGCGCAGTTCGGCGAGGGTGTCCCGGGTTTGGGTGAGCGCCTCGTCGAGGGTGCGCCGGGCCGCGTCCGGGTCGGTGGCGAGCTGGTGCTGGGCCCGGCTGATGTCCATGGCGAGCCGGACGAGACGCTGCTGTGGGCCGTCGTGGATGTCGCGTTCGAGTCGGCGCAGGGCGCTTGCCTCGGCCGAGACGGCGGCTCGTTTCTGCTCCTCCAGCACGGTGATCCGGTTGCGCATCTCGGCGACCCCGGTCAGCAGGGCACGGCCGAAGCTGGCCTGGAGCAGCGCGCAGCCGCGGACCACGATCGGGAGGGTGATCAGGAAGAAGAGGCCGATGGCGCTGTTCAGGCCGATCCGAGCGCCGGCGGAGTCGCCGAGCCCGAGCAGCTCGTTCAGCCCTTCGTTTCCTTCGCCCTGCGGCAGGGTCCAGTCGTACGCCCAGTAGAGGGAGCCGCCGATCGTGCCGATCCACCAGGTCACGGTGACGCCGAAGGTGACCACCGCCACGAACAGCTTGCCCAGGCCGTGTGCCAGGTCGAGCCAGGACTGGCCGTCGGCGATCGGTACGAAGATCCGCCGCCAGGCGCTCGCTCCGGTCTCGGCGGTGCGGTATTCCGGACGGACCCGGGGCTGGTGCAGTACGGCCGGGATGCGCAGTCGTTCGATGTCGGCCCAACCCCGTGCCAGGTAGAGAGTGCCGGCCAGGATCGGTAGGCCGATCACCGTCACCATGAGCCCCACGCCGAGTGCCAAGCCGACGATCAATATGACGAAACTCGCCAG
This sequence comes from Micromonospora sp. NPDC050417, assembly GCF_044458865.1. NCBI lineage: Bacteria > Bacillati > Actinomycetota > Actinomycetes > Micromonosporales > Micromonosporaceae > Micromonospora > Micromonospora sp. NPDC050417. The sequence goes on along the minus strand of NZ_JBITIH010000010.1, from coordinate 55,606 downwards.
TGCGAGTGGGAAGCCCAGCAGTACGTACGCCGAATCGACGCCGAGCTGGCGCAGAATTGTCGCTTGCGCCGGTTCGGCGCGGGCGGTGACGGTGGTCATGTCTTCCACGCTAGGCAACCCGATGGGTGGTTCCATATCCCGTCGGCCTGCCTATTTCCGGTAGGGCTGGCCTCACCCGGAGGCCCGGCGAGCAGGACTCGGACGGTCGGCGAGGACCCACGATAGCTTGTCAAGTTGGCAAGAATAGTCGGAATTGAGTAATAATCGCCAGGCGGGCCGATCCCCGCAACGAAACCGATCTTGTGAATGGAGTGGCTGGTGAGGCCGTGTCGCGACGCTTCAAGATCGCGATTTGTGCACGTCTTCACAAGCGCCTACTCTGTTACTCCGACGAGCCCTGCTAGCACAGCCGGTCACAGCGGTCGCAAGCGGGAGCCCTGGAATGACCCGCCGCTCCGGCTGGTCGAGGATCGCACCGCACGGAGTCACATGAGTCAGCACCGCCCCGCAGGCGCGTCCGGGCGCGCCGGTGCCGTTCCGGCGCTTCCGGATCTCCCTGAGGCGACGGTCGCCCGGCTCCCCGAATACCTGCGCGCACTGCACAACCTCGCCGAGGCAGGCGACGATACCGTCTCCAGTGAGGGTCTGGCCGCCGCGGCCGGGGTCAACTCGGCCAAGCTCCGCAAGGACCTCTCCCACCTGGGCTCGTACGGCACCCGTGGCGTCGGCTACGACGTCGCCCTGCTGATCCACCAGATCGAGTACGTCCTCGGGCTCACCCATCGTCGCGCGGTCGCGCTGGTCGGAGTGGGTAACCTCGGTCACGCGCTGGCCGGTTACGCCGGTTTCGCCAGCCGGGGCTTCCGGATCGCCGCTCTCTTCGACGCCGACCCGACCCGGGTGGGCGAGGAGATCAACGGGCTGACCGTCCGGCACATCGACGACCTGCTGCAGACCGCGGCCGAGGAGCACATCGCGATCGGCGTGATCGCCACTCCCGCCTCGGCCGCGCAACGCGTCACCGACCTGTTGGTGGCGGCCGGGGTGACCAGCATCCTCAACTTCGCGCCCTGCGTGCTCGCCGTGCCGGAGGGGGTGGACGTACGCAAGGTCGACCTCGCCATCGAGTTGCAGATCCTCTCCTTCCACGAGCACCGCAAGGCGTCGCTGACCGCGCTCCCCGGTGGCCGCGACGAGGCCGATCCGAACCTTGCCGCCACCGGCACCGACGACACCGTCGCCTCCGCTTCGGTCGAGCCCGCCGCGCCGGGCCGAACCCGCCCGACCCGTACGGAGGTGGTCGGCTCGTGAACCTGCTCGTTGTCGGCGCGTCCCACCGCACCGCCCCGGTTGCCATGCTGGAGCGCCTCTCGGTCTCCACGGCCGACCTGCCGCGCACCCTTGAACGGCTGCTCGCCCAGACCTACGTCGGCGAGGCGGTAGTGGTCTCGACCTGCAACCGGGTCGAGGTCTACGCGGCGGTGTCCGGCTTCCACGGCGGTCTCGGTGACATCTGCGCGGTCCTCGGTGACGAGGCCGGATGTCCTCCCGCCGAGCTGGCGAACCACCTCTACGTGCACTACGACGAAGCCGCGGTCGAGCACGTGTTCCGGGTCGCCACCGGGCTGGACTCGATGGTCGTGGGCGAGGCGCAGATCCTCGGCCAGCTCCGGGACGCGTACCACGTGGCGACCGAGGCGGACGCCACCGGCCGCCAGTTGCACGAGTTGATGCAGCAGGCGCTGCGGGTCGGCAAGCGGGCTCACGCCGAGACCGGTATCGACCAGGCGGGACAGAGTGTGGTCACGGCCGGGCTGGAGGTCGCCGCGAGCCGGTTCGACGGTTCGCTGGCTGGTCGGCCGGCGCTGGTGATCGGTGCGGGGGCGATGGGTGCGCTCGCGGTGGCGACGCTGAGCCGGACCGGGGTCGGTCCGGTGGCGGTGACCAACCGTGGTGCGGACCGGGCGACAAGGCTGGCCGAGGCGTACGGCGCCACCGCCGTACCCTTCAATGATCTTACCGTAGCCCTGTCCACTGTGGACATCGTAGTCACCGCCACCGCGGCCATCGAGCCGGTGCTCACCCGCGAGACCGTCGCCGCCGCTCTGGCCCTTCGGGCCACCAGCCGGCCGGACACCCCACTGGTCCTGCTCGACCTCGCCGTCCCCCGGGACGTCGACGCCGAGGTCGCCGAGTTGCCCGGCGTACTCGTGATCGACATCGACCGGCTCGCCGCCGAACTCGCCGACGGACCCGCCGCCACCGACGCCGCCGCGGTCGCCGAGATCGTCGGCAGCGAGGTCGCGAGCTTCCTCACCTGGCTGCGCGGCGCCGACGTGCTCCCGACCGTGGCCGCCCTGCGGGCCCGGGCCGACGAGGTGGTCACCGCGGAGCTGCGCCGACTCGCCCAGCGCCGCCCGGACCTCACCGACGACCAGCGGGCCGACGTGGCGCACACCGTGCACCGGGTCGTGCAACGACTGCTGCATTCGCCGACGGTACGGGTCCGCCAACTCGCCGCAGAGCCCGGCGGCGACCAGTACACCGCGCTGCTGCGCGAACTCTTCGACCTGGAAGTGCCGAGCACCTCGCAGGTCGACACCGTCCCCGACATCGCTCCGCGCGTGTCGCATCCCGCTCCAGGAGGTGAGCGATGACCGCACTACGCCTGGGCACCCGGGGCAGCGCACTGGCGCTGGCCCAGTCCGGCCAGATCGCCGACGCGGTAAGGGCCGCGACCGGCCGAGAGGTCGAACTGGTCGAGGTGGTCACCGCTGGCGACCGGTCGACCGCCCCGGTGCACCGGCTCGGAGTCGGCGTCTTCGTCTCCGCACTGCGGGACGCACTCACCGCCGGGGAGATCGACTTCGCGGTCCACTCGTACAAGGACCTACCCACCGCGAGCGCGAGCGGGCTGCACATCGCCGCGGTCCCCGAGCGCGAGGATCCACGCGACGCGCTGATCGCCCGCGACGGCCGAACCCTGGCCGAGCTGCCCGCCGGCTCGACCGTGGGCACCGGCGCACTGCGCCGGATCGCCCAGCTACACGCGCTCGGCCTGCAGTTGGCCGTCACCCCGATCCGTGGCAACGTCGACACCCGCGTCGCGCGGGTGCTCGGCCCAGACGCGGATCTCGACGCGGTGGTGCTCGCCCGGGCCGGTCTGACCCGGCTCGGCCGCACCGCCGAGATCACCGAGACACTCGATCCGATGCTGATGTTGCCGGCACCCGCCCAGGGTGCCCTCGCGGTGGAATGCCGGGCGGACGACCCGGATCTGATCGAGTTGCTCGCCGTACTGGACCACGCGCCGACCCGAGCCGCGATCACCGCGGAACGGGCGTTGCTGGCCACCCTGGAGGCCGGCTGTAGCGCACCGGTCGCCGCATTCGCGGAACTCGCCGAGGGCGACGACGGCGATGAGATCTACCTGCGCGGGGCGGTGATCAGTCCGGACGGGTCCCGTGACCTCCGGCTGTCCCGCACCGGTACGCCCGCCGAGGCGGCGGAGATCGGTAAGGCACTCGCCGCCGAACTCCTCGAACTCGGCGCCGACTCGATCCTCGGAACGCCTACGCACCCCGGCGCGAGGACCCAGCATTTTGGAGCACAGCCATGATCCGCACCCGTAAGCCCGCAGGCCACATCGCGTTCGTCGGGGCCGGCCCCGGCGACCCAGGTCTGCTGACCCGCCGGGCGCACGACGCGCTGGTCGATGCTGACCAGGTCATCTTCGACCGGAGTGTCCCCGAGTCACTGCTCGACGCGCTGCGCGCCGAGGCCAAGGAGGACGCCCAGTTCAGCCCCGCCGAGGGCGCCCCGGGCGATGTCGCCAAGGTGTTGATCTCCGCCGCCCGTTCGGGCCTGTCGGCGGTACACCTGGTCGCCGGTGACCCGTTCGGTCACGACTCGGTGGTCAAGGAGGTCCAGGCGGTCGTCCGTACCGCGGTGCACTTCGAGGTGGTGCCCGGTATCGGCCAGGCCGAGGGCGTGGCCAGCTACGCCGGGGTTCCGCTGCCCGGCGTACGCACGGCGGCCGACGTCGACGACGTCACCGCGCTGGACTTCGAGGCGCTCGCCGGTGCGGTCAACCGGGGCTCGCTCGCGCTCGCGGTGGACGCCGGTGACCTCGCGGCGGTCCGGGACGGGTTGCTCGCGGTCGGCGTCGACGGCACCACCCCGGTCGGGGTGACCGGCGACGGCACCGGCGAGACGCAGTACACCACCTCGTCGACCGTGGACAGCTTCGTCGCCGCCGCGCTCGGCTTCACCGGCCGGGTGGTACTCACCCTCGGCGCCGGAGTCAGCCAGCGGGACAAGCTGAGCTGGTGGGAGAACCGCCCGCTGTACGGCTGGAAGGTGCTGGTCCCGCGGACCAAGGAGCAGGCTGGCGTGATGAGCGCTCGGCTGCGCGCGTACGGGGCCATCCCGTGCGAGGTGCCGACCATCGCGGTCGAACCGCCGCGTACCCCCGCCCAGATGGAGCGGGCGGTGAAGGGCCTGGTCGACGGCAGGTACGCCTGGGTGATCTTCACCTCGGTGAACGCCGTACGCGCGGTCTGGGAGAAGTTCGCCGAGCACGGCCTGGACGCTCGCCACTTCGGTGGCGTCAAGATCGCCTGTATCGGTGAGGCGACCGCCGACGCGGTGCGCGACTTCGGTATCCAGCCCGAGCTGATCCCCGCCGGTGACCAGTCCTCGGAAGGGCTGCTCGCCGAGTTCTCCCCGCACGACGAGATCCTCGACCCGGTCGGCCGGGTGCTGCTGCCGCGCGCCGACATCGCGACCGAGACCCTCGCCGCCGGGCTGACCGAGCGGGGCTGGGAGGTCGACGACGTGACCGCGTACCGGACCGTCCGCGCGGCGCCGCCGCCGGCCGAGATCCGGGACGCGATCAAGTCCGGTGGCTTCGACGCCGTCCTCTTCACCTCCTCCTCGACCGTGCGCAACCTGGTGGGTATCGCCGGCAAGCCACACACTCGTACGGTGGTGGCGGTGATCGGGCCGAAGACGGCCGAGACGGCAACCGAGTTCGGTCTGCGGGTCGACGCCCAGCCGACCAACGCCTCCGTCCCGGACCTGGTGGAGGCGCTCGCCTCGTACGCCGTCGAACTGCGCGAGAAGCTGATGGCGATGCCGGCGAAGCAGCGCCGTGGCTCGAAGGTGCAGGGGCCGACCGCGCTGCGGTTCCGCTGACCCATCGCGGTCTCGTCGACCAACTGAAGAGATCCGGGTGGCAGTCGTAGCCTGGAATGGTTGACCCGTGACCCACGGGTCGTGGGAGGAACCATGTCGTACCCCGACGTCCGGCCGCGCCGGCTGCGGCGTACCCCGGCGATCCGGCGGCTGGTGACCGAGACCCGGATGGCGCCGGCCGAGCTGGTGCTGCCGATGTTCGTCAAGGAAGGGCTGACCGAACCCCGGCCGATCGCCACCCTGCCGGGAGTGTTTCAACACTCCCGGGACTCGCTGCGTAAGGCGGCGGTGGAGGCGGTGCAGGCCGGGGTCGGCGGGATCATGCTCTTCGGCGTGCCGGAGACCCGGGACGAGCGGGGCTCCGGCGGGACCGACCCGAACGGGATCCTGAACGTGGCGCTGCGGGATCTCGCTGCCGAACTCGGCGACAGCACGGTGCTGATGAGCGACCTCTGCCTGGACGAGTTCACCTCGCACGGGCACTGCGGTCTGCTCGCACCCGACGGCAGCGTGGACAACGACGCGACGCTCGCCGCGTACGCCGAGATGGGCGTGGCCCAGGCCGCCGCCGGGGCGCACATGGTCGGGCCGTCCGGGATGATGGACGGCCAGGTCGGCGTGATCCGCAAGGCGCTCGACGCCGCCGGCTACGCCGACACCTCGATCCTCGCGTACGCGGTGAAGTACGCGTCGGCGTTCTTCGGGCCGTTCCGGGACGCCGTCGAGTCGGCGCTCCAGGGCGACCGGAAGGGCTACCAGCAGGACCCGGCGAACCTGCGGGAGTCCCTGCGCGAGGTCGAGCTGGACATCGCCGAGGGCGCCGACCTGGTGATGGTCAAGCCGGCGCTGCCCTACCTGGACGTGCTCGCGGCGGTCCGCGCCACCGTTGACGTTCCGGTCGCCGCCTACCAGGTGTCGGGCGAGTACGCGATGGTCGAGGCCGCTGCCGCGAACGGCTGGGTGGATCGGGAACGAGCGATCATGGAGACGCTCACCTCGGTCCGGCGGGCCGGGGCGCAGATCATCCTCACCTACTGGGCCGTCGAGGCGGCCACGATGCTGCGCGAGAGCTACTGACCCTCGCTACCGCCGACCGGCGTCATCACGGGGTGGTGACGCCGGTGGCGTCGAGTCGGTGCACCAGTTCGGCCACGTTCACGCCGTACTCGCACCAGTCCCGCTCGGCCCGGAAACCCAGCTCCGCGTTGACCTTGAGCATCGGCTCGTTGGCCTGCGCGTTCCAGGTCTGCACCTCGGCCAGCTCGGGTTCGGCGGCCCGGAGTTCGAAGAGCATCCGCGCCTTCATGGCGCGGTCGATGCCGTAACCACGGTGGTCCTGCACCACGATCGTGTCGTACTGGTCGGCCCGGGTCGGGTGCTGGGCCGGCACGACGACCTCGGTCAGGCCCGCCACCTCGCCGGTCCGCTCGTGCACGGCGAGCACGATGTACGGCTTCATGCCCCGCCGGTGCAGGCAGCCGAGGCTGTCCCGTAGTCGCTGCGGATCGTACGAACTCGGCCGGAGGTCAAGATCGCCGTCGTCGATGTCGCGGATCTCCGCCTTGGCACGGGCGTACGCGTCGAGCATCGCGTCCGGCGGGCCGCCGGGGTAGAACTCCAGGCGGTAGCCGGAGCTGATGCCGCGCGCCATTTCCTCCAGGGTCACCCAGTCCACCGTGGAAAGGCGCAGCACGCTGCGGGTCTCCACGTACTCCCGGGCGAAGCCGAGCGCCTCGAAGAAGTGGATCGCCGGGGTGTCCCCGATGACCTCGACGCCGATCAGGGAGAAACCCTCCTGGTACGTCCGTCGGGCGGCCTTGGCGATCAACTTCCGCCCCAGCCCACGCCGTCGTTCCTCCGGATGGACGAGTACGTCGATCACACCGATGTCGCCGAGCAGAAGCACGTGGATGTGTCCGATGATCCGCCCGGGCGTGGTGTCGGTCGCCTCTTCCTGGGCGATCCAGGAGATCCGCCGCTCGCCCGGCATCACCTCGGCGAGATACTCGCGAAGTGAGCTGTTCTGCCATTGGGGGTCAGCCGGAAGGTCCGCCGCGAAGGCCGCGTTGACAGTGTCCAGCAACGACTCGATCTCGGCGGACGACGCGGTCCTGGGATCCCACTCGCGCACCATCACCAGTACAGCTTGCCGCTAACCGCAGTCTGGCGAAAGTGGCCAATTCTTCAATGTACGTGGACCATTACGCTACGTCCAGACTACGCCCGGCTGTTGGCACCGTACTCGTTGGCCTTGTTGAACACGTCCTGAGCGTAAATTCGCACGTCGTTGTAGGAAAGGATGGCGTTCCACCAGTCCTCGGCGACCGACAGGTTCCGGTTGCCCTTGCACAGATAGTTACCGGCTGCGAGGGCTGCGTCATCGATGTCCTGAGGGTTTTTCACGCCGTCGTTGTCGGCGTCGACGCCGCTTTCCTGCCACGTGGTGGGGATGAACTGCATGGGTCCGACGGCCCGGTCGTAGATGGCGTCTCCGTCGAGGACACCCCGGTCCGTGTCCATGATCCGCATTCGGTTCTCGGTTCCGTCGAGCGGAAGTCCGATGACACCGGGCGTCGATGCGCCCTTGGCGTCGACCTTGTTGCTGTTCGCAGTGCCGTGTCCCGACTCGATGAAGCCGATCGCGGCCAATGTGGTCCAGCTCAGCTTGCACGACGGTGTGGTCTGCGCCAACACCAGTTCGGCGTAGCCGTACGCCTGCATGGCGATCGGGGTCACCCCGGTCCGGGCCGAGGTCTGTGCCGCCCAGCCGGCGAGGACGTCCGCGGGCCGAGCGGTCGGCGGCACGCCCGGCAGCCCGGTCCCGGGCAGGCCGGTTCCCGGTAGGCCGGCGCCAGCGGTCGGCGCGGGGCCGGACGGCTGGCCCGCCACCGGTGCACCCGGATCAGTCTGCGAGCCGTGGGCGCTGTCCCGCGAGGGCGGCGTGTGGGCGGTCGCCGGGATCAGCACCCCACCCGCCAGTCCGGCGGCGGCGACCAGGGTGAGGATGAACAGCGCGGGCAGGACGAGCCGACCGCTGCCGCCCTTGGCCCAGCGCCCGACGGCCCGCGCCGTGGCGGCAGGCATGTGGCGGGCTGGTGGAACCCGGCGCAGGGCGTGCGCGAACGGGACCCGGGTCCGGCGACCAGAGGCGACGCGGGTCGGCTCGCCCGACACGGACGCGTCGGATGTGGTGCCTGCGGCGTCATCCGACGCCGTGCCCGCCTTCTCCGCGTCGCTCTCGGTCGCGTCGGCCTTCGGCAGATCGTTCTGCGCCGCGTCGCTCTTCGGGGCGTCGGCTGGCTTTTCCGCGTCGGTGGTCTTCACGTCGACGGGGCGGTCGTCGGCCTGCTTCGCGTTTGTCTTGTCGGCCTCGGCCTCGGCGTCTGCCTGTTTCGTGTCGACGGGTTTGTCGTCGGCGCCCTTCGGGGCACCGGGTGTGCCGGGGCCGGGGGTGCGCTGCGTCGGGACGGCGGGTGTCGAGGTGCCCGGCTCAGGGGCAGCCCCGGAACTGGCCAGCGGCCCGTCGAGTGTCGGTGCAGCCGGTCGGAGCTGCCGAGCCGCCGTACTGTCCGCGCCGTCCACCACGCCCCCCTCTCGGTCCGCCACGCGTCGAGTATTACCCATCCGGGGAAAATCGTCAGGTGCGGTCGTACCCTGTTGCCATGCCCCGGTACGAGTTTCGCTGCCGCGCCTGCGGTGACACGTTCGAGATCAATCGACCGATGGCCGAGGCGTCCGCGCCCGCGGCCTGCCCGCAGGGTCACGACGACACGGTGAAGCTGCTCTCCGCAGTGTCGGTCACCGGTCGAGGTGGATCCGTGGCCGGTGGTGCGGTCGGCGCCGGCCCGGCCGGCGGGGGCTGCTGCGGCGGTGCCTGCGGCTGCTGAGCCGCCTCCCGCTTACTGCCGGTAGAGGTCCGCTGCCGGATCTGCGATCATTAACCCGTCTGTCGTGATCGTCCAAAATGCTTTGGAAGCATGTGTTAAGTCGTTGTTCCATGGTCACGTAGCGGGTTAGCACCTTGGGGTCGTCTCGCCCCGTCCGTTCCTACGATGCGCTGTGACGTCGAAATGCGGCAGCATAAACGCGACTTCCAGGGGGCGGAGGTTCCACGCATGTCGGTACGGATCCACCTGCCGAGTGGGCTGGTGACTTTCATGTTCACCGACATCGAGGGGTCAACCCGGTTGGCCCAGATGCTCGGTTCGGGCTATCGCCCGGTGCTCAGCGAGCATCGACGGCTGCTCCGCTCCACGCTGGCCGCGAGCGACGGCACCGAGTTGTTCACCGAGGGAGACTCGTTCTTCATCGCGTTCGCCGACGCCGCCGCGGCGCTGGACGCCTGCCTGACCGCGCAACGCGCCCTGGCCAGCCACGAGTGGCCGACCCCGGAGGCCGCGCCGAGGGTCCGGATGGGACTGCACACCGGCCACGCCGAGCCGCTCGCCGGTGAGTACGCCAGCGCCGAGGTGCACCGGGCGGCCCGGATCGCGGCGGCGGCACACGGTGGACAGGTCCTCTGCTCCGGTGCCACCGCCCGGCACGCGGCGCCGTTACCGCCCGGCGCCTCCCTGCTCGACCTCGGACTGCACCGGCTGCGTGGTTTCGACGACCGGGAACGCCTCTTCCAACTGGTCGCCCCGGGCCTGGAACGGCAGTTCCCGCGACCCCGTACCGCCGATGCCGTCCCGCACAACCTGCCCACGCAGGTCACCTCCTTCGTCGGCCGCAAGGCGGAGCGGGCCGAACTCGACCGATTGGTCAACGAGCACCGACTGGTGACCGTGGTCGGGGCGGGCGGCGCCGGCAAGACCCGGCTCGCGGTCGAGGTCGCCGGGGCGGACGTGGAGACGTACCCGGACGGGATCTGGTTCGTCGACATCGCCGCGGTGACCGACCCGGGCCTGGTCGCCTTCGCGATCGCCGCAGTGCTCGGCCTCCGTCCCGAACCGGGCCGGCCGATGGCCGAGACCCTTGTCGAGTACGCCGCCTCGCGGCGGATGCTGGTCCTGCTCGACACCTGTGACGCCCAGCCGGCCGCCTGCGCCGAGGTCATCGCCCGACTGCTCACCGGCGGCAGCGGTGTACGCGTCTTGGCCACCAGCCGGGAATCACTCGGCCTGCCGGGCGAGGTGGTGTGGCGGATACCGCCGCTCTCGGTCGACCCGGGACCGAACGGTGGCCCCAGCGACGCGATCGCACTGCTGCTCGACCGTACCGTCGCCGCGCGCGGCGGCCGGCGTTCCAGTCCCGCCGAGGCGGCTGATCTGGAACGGGTGGTGGCCCGGTTGGACGGGTTGCCGCTCGCGATCGAACTCGCCGCCGCCCGCCTCCGGGTCCTCTCGGCCAGCCAACTCGCCGGGCGGCTCGACGACGTGCTCGGCGCGCTCGACGCCGGGCGGGACGAGCCGGAACAGCCGACCCCGGCAGTGCCCCGCTGGATCGCCAACCAACACGACACCGTCGACCTGGCCGCCGCCGCGCTGGACGTGGCGCCGGTTGCCGCGGCCCGAGCCGCCCAACGGTCCGCGACCCAGCGGCACGTCACCATGCAGGCGACCGTCACCTGGTCGTACCGGACGCTCGGGCCCCGGGCCGCGCGACTGCTGCGCTGGCTGGCGGTCTTCTCCGGCCCGGTCGATCTGGCCACCGTGGAGTGGCTGCTCGACGACGATCCGCTCGACCCGCTCTCCGTACTCGCGGACAAGTCGATGATCCAGGTGGAGCCGAACGTCTCCGGCAGCACCTACCGGATGCTCGACCCGATCCGGGCGTACGCGGCCAGGCGACTGGTGGACGCGGGCGAGGAGCAGGGCGCCCGGAACCGGCACGTGGCCTGGTCCCTGCACGCATTGGAACGCGCCCACCTCGGCCCGGACAACCGACCGGTCACCCTGTCGCTCTACGCCCTCGACCCGCTCGCCGACGAGATGCGCGCCGCGCTGCGCTGGACCGCCACCGGCGGGAGCGCCCGGCAGGGCCTGCAACTCGCCAGCGGACTCGACCAGTGGTGGCGCGAGCGGGGGCTGGCCCGGGAGGGGAGGCTCTGGCTGTTCCGGCTCTACGGGCGGATCGCCGAGACCGGCGAGCGGATACCCGAGGCGGAACTGGCGGCGGCGTACCACATGCATTCGCTGCACGCCGGGGCCGATGGTGAGTTCGCCGAGGAGTTGCGGTTCTCGCAGCGGGCCGAATCGGCTGCCCGGCAGGCTGGCGACGCCGGCCTACAGGCCCGGGTACTCGCCGGCCGGGCCGCGCCACTGATCGACATGGGACAGTTGGCCGAGGCCGAGCGGGTCTGCCGCGAGGTGATCGCCTGGGCGCACCAGAACGACGTCTCGGGCGACGCGCTCTTCGCGGTCTACAGCCTGGCCGAGTTGCTCTGGCGTCGGTGCGCCCTGGACGAAGCGGCGGAACTGCTCGGTGCCGCCCGTCCGGTGGAGGCGGCTCGTCCGGTGGAGCGGGCCCGCCGGTCGGTCGACATGCTGCTCGGCATGGTCGCGCTCTCCCGGGGTGACCTGGTCGCCGCGCACGACCACCTGGTGGTGGCGCTCCGGTCCCGGATGGCGCACGGATTCCACGGCCGTGCCTGCGACACGATCAACGCGATCGCGGTGCGGTGTGCCTGGGGTGGGGACCCGGTGACGGCTGCCCGGCTTTTCGGGGCATCCCAGGCGACCCGGTCCGCGATGCGCAGCACGGCGGGAATGTTCGGTCCGTACTGGCTGGAGGAGCAGGCCGGGCTCCGGGGCGTGCTGGGAGACGCGGCGTTCGACGCGGCCTACGCGGAGGGGGCCGAGTTGACGCTGGAGGAGGCGGCTGCGGTGGCGCTCGCGGTCGACCACCCGGATCTGGCGGCAGGTTCGATCCGGTTTTCCGGGGTGGAGCCGCCGGCCCAGCGGTCGAGGTCGGGACGCGAGTCGATCCACGCGGAGTCGCCGCGCGAGACTCTCGACCGCTACGAGCATCCCGGCTCGTAGCCTCCGCTGTCCGCTGTCCGCTGTCCGCTGTCGTGGACGGGCCCTGCCGGGCACGACGGCCCGGGGCACGACGGCCCGGGGCACCGTCCCGCCGACGGGGGCTTGGCGGGACGGCACCGCTGGTCCGGCCGGTCCGGGTCAGTGGATGAGGCCGGCGGCCCGCTCGGCGTCGGACTTCATCTTCGCCGCCCGGTCCAGGTCCGCCTGGCTGACGGCGACCTTGCCGAAGGCGCGTACGGCCTGGTAGTACGTCCAGGCCAGGCTGGTGCAGGCCGGACGGACGACCGAGTTGTACGTGGCGCAGACGCGCTTCAGGTCCTCGTAGAAGGCGCTGTCCAAGCGGGACTTGTTCGCCGGAAACTGGCCCACCGCCTTGAAGTTGCGGTAGCCGAAGTCGTGCCGGTAGCAGGAGAGCTGGAAGCTGAACCCGAGGGGGTTGTCCGGGCTCGACGAGCAGTAGTCGGTCGACCAGTCGAAGTTGTACTCGGCCCAGGGAGCCCTGTTGTTGCGGGCCGAGTTCCAGCTGTTGTAGCTGCTGGCACTCGTCTGGGTCCAACTGGTCAGCACGGAGAGCTTTTCGGCCGGCGTCACCGCGGCTGCGGGCGAGGCGACGCCGAGCACACCGAGCAGCGCGAACGCGGCTGCGGCGAGCAGGGTGGTCATCCGACGGGGCATGGGGGGTACCTCCGAGACGAGTGATGCCCCTGGTAGGGGCATCGGGGAACGGGGGCTTGTTACCGGTGGGTTACCGGATTGAGCACAGTCTCGGGTAATCGTGGGACGTCGATCTCTACCTGGCGTGAATATTTAACGACATGCGCCGAAACAGGCGAATGTGCATGGGCAGGGGCTGTGCCCAACCAGGGCGTATCCGCTCGCGCCGCCCGTGGCGTACGGCGTGCCGGCCGCCAGTGCACGCGGGACGGGTCGCACCGGCTATGTTGTGGGCGTGCAGCTGATCGTGGTGACGGTACCGGGCCTGCGGTGATCCATTTCCCCGCCGTCCGGCAGGGGCCGTTACGCGCCCTCAGCCTGAGAGTCCTCGCCGCCGTCGGCCTCGTGCTGATCATCGTTTTTGTGGTCTACCTGGACCGGGACGGCTACCGGGACGTCAACGAGGACAACCTCACCCTGCTCGACTCGGCCTACTACGCCGTGGTCACCCTCTCCACCACCGGGTACGGCGACATCACTCCGACCTCGCCCTCGGCCCGACTGGTGAACGTCCTGGTGATCACCCCGGCCCGGGTTCTCTTCCTGATCATCCTCGTCGGCACCACGCTGGAAGTCCTGACCGAGCAGTACCGCACCAACCTCCGCATGACGCGGTGGAGGAAAACTGTGAAGGACCACGTCATCATCTGCGGCTACGGCACCAAGGGCCGCAGTGCCATCAGCGCGCTGCTGGAGACCGACTTCGACAAGTCGAGGATCGTGGTGGTCGAGAAGAGCGCGACCGCCGTACGGCAGGCGACCTCGGCCGGCCTGGTCGCCATCGAGGGCTCTGCCACCCGCTCCTCGGTGTTGAACGAGGCGCACGTCAAGAACGCCAAAGCGGTGATCATCGCGACCGACAGCGACGACGCCTCGGTGCTGGTCGCCCTGACCGTGCGTCAGCTCACCGCCGGTCAGGTTCGCATCATCGCGGCGGTACGGGAAGCGGAGAACGCCCCCCTGTTGAAGCAGAGCGGCGCGCACCACGTGATCGTCTCGTCGGCGACGGCGGGCCGGCTCCTCGGCCTCTCCACCTCCGCGCCGCCGTTGATCGACGTGGTTGAGGATCTGCTCACCCCGGGGCAGGGCATGGCGTTGGCCATGCGATCGGCCGAACGGCACGAGGTCGGCACCTCACCCCGCGAGGTGGAGGCGCTGGTCATCGCGCTGATCCGGCGCGGCAAGGTGGTCTCTGTCGTGGAGCCGGCCGGCGTCCAGATCGAAACCGGAGACATGCTCGTCTACGTACGCGACGACCGCTCGACCTCCTCCGCGTCCTCCGCCTGAGGCAGCGGCGTCGCCTGCCTGAGGCAGCGGCCCGACCGTGGGCCGGAGAGCAGTGGAAGGCCCCGGAACAGAGGATGGGCCGCACGGTCACCCGTGCGGCCCATCGTCGTGTCGGATGCCGGCGGCTAGAGGATGGTCCAGGTGTCGCCGCTGTTGAGTAGCCCGGCGAGCTGCTGCTCGGGTGTCTCGGTCTGCGTGGCCTGGGCGGACCGGACCTGCTCCTGCACGATGCTGTCGTAGGAGGGGCGGGAGACGCTGCGGAGCACCCCGATCGGAGTGTTGCGCAGGTCGAAGCCGGGCAGCCGGGAGAGGGCGAACGCGTACGCCGGCTCGTTCACCCGGGTGTCGTGGACGACGATCTCCTCGGGGCGTACGGAGGCGGTTTCGCGTACCTCCAGGCCGAAGCCGCCTGGCGTCTGTACGACGCAGAACTGCCCCTGTGCACCGAACGTGATCGGCTGCCCGTGCTCCAGCCGGATCAGGTAGTCGTCCCGGGTCTCCGGCTCCTTGAGCTGGTCGAACGCGCCGTCGTTGAAGATGTTGCAGTTCTGGTAGATCTCCACGAACGCCGAGCCCTGGTGCTCGGCCGCGGCGCGGAGCACCGACTGGAGGTGCTTGCGGTCGGAGTCGATGGTGCGGGCGACGAAGGTCGCCTCCGCGCCCAGCGCCAGCGACAGCGGGTTGAACGGGGAGTCCGCCGAACCGACCGGGGTCGACTTCGTGATCTTGCCAACCTCGGAGGTGGGGGAGTACTGGCCCTTGGTCAGGCCGTAGATCCGGTTGTTGAAGAGCAGGATCTTCAGGTTGACGTTGCGGCGCAGCGCGTGGATCAGGTGGTTGCCACCGATCGAGAGGGCGTCGCCGTCACCGGTCACCACCCAGACCGAGAGGTCCGGGCGGGAGACCGACAGGCCGGTCGCGATCGCCGGCGCCCGACCGTGGATCGAGTGCATGCCGTACGTGTTCATGTAGTACGGGAAGCGCGACGAGCAGCCGATACCGGAGACGAAAACGGTCCGCTCGCGCGGGATCTGCAGCTCGGGCATGAACGACTGCACCGCGGCGAGGATCGCGTAGTCACCGCAGCCGGGGCACCAGCGCACCTCCTGGTCGGACTTGAAGTCCTTCGCGGTGAGCTTGAGGGCGACGGGCTCAGGCATTCTTGACTACCTCCTCCAGCATGGTCTCCAGCTCGGTGGCGGTGAACGGAAGGCCCCGGACCTGGTTGTAGCTGATCGCGTCGACCAGGAAGCGGGCCCGGATCACGTGGGCGAGCTGGCCGAGGTTCATCTCCGGGATGACCACCCGGTCGTACGCGCGCAGCACCTCGCCGACGTTGGCGGGCATCGGGGAGAGGTGACGCAGGTGCGCCTGGGCCACCGAGAGTCCCCGCTGGCGCAGGCCGCGGCAGGCGGCACCGATCGGGCCGTAGGTCGAGCCCCACCCGAGTACGAGCACCCGTGCGTCGCCGTCCGGATCCTCCACCTCCAGGTCCGGCACCGGAATGGCCTCGATCCGGGCCGCCCGTGTGCGGACCATGAAGTCGTGGTTGGCCGGGTCGTACGAGATGTCGCCGGTCTTGTCGGCCTTCTCCAGGCCACCGATCCGGTGCTCCAGGCCGGGTGTGCCGGGAATCGCCCACGGTCGGGCCAGGGTCACCGGGTCGCGCAGGTACGGCAGGAAGGTGGTGCCGTCCTCGCCGTTGGGTTTCGTGGCGAACTCCACCTGGAGATCGGGGAGCGAGTCGACGTCGGGCAGCAACCACGGCTCGGAGCCGTTGGCGACGTAGTTGTCCGACAGCAGGATCACCGGCGTGCGGTAGGTCAGCGCGATCCGGGCCGCCTCGATGGCGGCGTGGAAGCAGTCCGACGGAGACCGGGGGGCGATCACCGCTACCGGTGCCTCGCCGTGTCGGCCGAAGAGTGCCATGTTCAGGTCGGCCTGCTCGGTCTTGGTCGGCAGACCGGTCGACGGCCCGGCCCGCTGCACGTCCACGATCACCAGTGGCAGCTCCAGAGCCACCGCGAGCGAGATCGTCTCGCCCTTGAGGGCGACGCCGGGGCCGCTGGTGGTGGTGACGCCGAGGGCGCCGCCGTACGACGCGCCGAGCGCCGCGCCGATCGCCGCGATCTCGTCCTCGGCCTGGACGGTCGTGACGCCGAACCGCTTGTGCTTGCTCAGCTCGTGCAGGATGTCCGAGGCCGGGGTGATGGGGTAGGCGCCGAGGAAGACCGGGAGCTTGGCGCGGACGCCGGCGGCGACCAGACCGAGCGAGAGCGCGGCGTTACCGGTGATGTTCCGGTAGGTGCCGGGGTTCATCTTGGCCGGCTTGACCTCGTATCGAACGCCGAAGTCCTCGGTGGTCTCGCCGAAGTTCCAGCCGGCCTTGAAGGCGGCGGTGTTCGCCGCGATCAGCTCGGGCCGCTTGGCGAACTTGGCTTCGAGGAAGCGGATCGTGGACGCGTATGGCCGGGAGTACATCCAGGAGAGCAGGCCGAGGGCGAACATGTTCTTGGCTCGCTCGGCGTCCTTCTTCGAGACGTTCAACTCGGCGAGCGCGCCGATGGTCATCGAGGTCAGCGCGACCGGGTGAAGCGCGTAGCCGTCGAGCGAACCGTCTTCGAGCGGGCTCACCGTGTAGCCGACCTTGGCCAGGTTCCGCCGGGTGAACTCGTCGGTGTTGACGATGATGTCCGCGCCCCGAGGCAGGTCGACCAGGTTTGCCTTGAGGGCGGCCGGGTTCATCGCGACCAGCACGTTCGGCGCGTCGCCCGGGGTGAGGATGTCGTAGTCGGCGAAGTGCACCTGGAAGCTCGACACCCCGGGCAGGGTGCCGGCGGGCGCCCGGATCTCGGCCGGGAAGTTCGGCAACGTGGAGATGTCGTTGCCGAGCTGCGCGGTCTCCGAGGTGAACCGGTCGCCGGTGAGCTGCATCCCGTCGCCGGAGTCGCCGGCGAACCGGATCACCACCCGATCCAGTTGACGGACCTGCTTGGTCACGTGACCTCCTGTTGCCGGCGGCGGGCTCCGTACACCGATGGTCCATCCCCGCCTGTCTCTCAACCGAGAGCCTACGTCGGACCGTTAGGTAAACCTTGCCCCAGGTCCGCCGGATGGGAAGGGCAAGAAAGGGCATTTGCCAGTATTTGATGGGTCAAACTCGATCGCCGTAACTCAGATCACGGGGGTTTTCTGTCCGCTTCCCCGTCCATCATCGCTCGCGATCCAGGGCCCCCACCGGTGAATCCGCCGGCTGGAGGAGGTCGGAGATCCGCACCCGGTCACCGGTGGGTCAGGGCGTGTGTCGACGCAGCGTCACGGCCGCGAGGGTCAGCGCGAGGACCACCAACAGCCCAGAGACGACGATCAGGCCGATCGCCGTCCGCTGGACCCCGCTGTCCGGCTGCGACACCGGTCGCACCATCGGCAGCAGGCCCTGGGAACCGGTCGGCATCGCGCCGACCCCTTCGACCGGAACGCTGGCCGCCGCAGCCGTGATCCGGAAACTCATCTGCATCCGGCCGGTGCGGCCCTGGCTCGGGATGACCGTGCCGATCAGGGCACCGGAGAGGGGTGCCATCCGCTGTGCGGCCGGGGTGGCCGCGACGGTGAACCGGGCGGTCGCGGTCTGGCCGGCAGCGATCCGGCCAAGGTCGCAACCGAACCGGGACGTGCCGGTCTGATCCGGGTTCGCCGGGGCCGGATCGTCCGGGGTGGGCGCGGTGGAGCGGCAGCCGGGCGGAAGGGTCGGCACCGTCACGCCGTCCGGCAGGATCACCTCGACCGTCCCGCCCGCCTCGGTCACACCGGTGTTGCCGAGCCGGACCACCAGCGTGGTCGGCTGCCCGGTGGCGTCGAAGCTGACCTCGTCGGCGGCGAGGGTCACCCCGGCCGCCGGTGGGCCCGGCGGGAACAGCACCGCGAAGCCCTCGTCGTCAGTCACCGACCCGGCATCGGGCCGGGCCGGGTCGACGGCGGTGACCTGCACGGATCCGGCCAACGGCATGTGTAGCCAGGCACTCGGGTCGACGACCACCCTGATCCGCGTGCTGAACTGGGCACCCGCGGCCGTCCGCCAGGCGCCGCACCGGTACGTCCCGCCCGTCACCGGCGCGCAGCCGGGTGTGCCGGCGTCGGTCAACCCGGGCGGCAGTGCGTAGCGCAGCCGTACGAGCTGCGTCGTCTCGCCGGTGTTGCGGATCGTCACCTGTAGCTCGGTCGTGGTGCTCCGGGCGCCCCAGTAGGCGCTGGTCAGGCTGATGTCACCGGTGCTGACCAGTACGCCGAGACGGGGTTGGCCGGGATCCGGTGGCCTCGGGATGGTGGTGGGCGGTGGGCTCGACTGACCAGGGCTGGTCGTCGGCGGCGGGTCGACCGGCGGGGACGGGCTGTGGCTGGGCTCGTCGCTCGGCTCCGTACTCGGTGTCGGGCTTTCCGTCGGCGTGGTCGGCTCGGGCGTGTTCGTCGGCGGTTCGGTCGCCGGCGGTGTGCTCGGTTCGGGGTCCGGGTCCGGGTCGGGGTTCGTCCGGTCCGGGTCCGTCCCGCCGCTGCCGGGCACCTCCGTCGTGGCCACCAGCGTCGCCGCCGAGGCGGCGGAGCGGTCGGCGCCGGCCACCGCGATCACGATGATTCCGGTGGCGGTGAGCAGGGTGAGTGCGACGGCGGCCAGTGCTCCGTGCGCCCGGTGGCGGCCAGCGGCGCGGCGGCGGCCGGTCCAGAGCGTGCGAGTAGGCCGTCCGAACTCGACACGAGCCATCGATCCTCCGGTGCTCAGCCCCTGGTGGATTCATTATTCGACGTCTCTGGTCCCGGTACGCCACTCCCAACGCGGAACAAATGCGTAACGAGCGTGTGGCGCGCGTCAGCGTGTGTTGACGCTCGGGGATATCGTCAACGTATGTTGACGACGATGGAAAGGTGATCCATATGGCTGTGGTCGCACAGGACTCCGCCGACGACCCGAGGCGCGCGTTGCGTGCCGCCGGAGACCTTCGCCGGGACGCCGAGCGGGCCGAGGCCCTCCAGGTGCGACGGGCCCGCAACGCCGGCCTGGAGTGGGCACAGATCGCGACGGCCCTCGGCGTCAGCACCCGGGAGGTGCGACGCAGGTACGGCACCCGGCGCCGGCTGCTGCGTGCCGGCGCATGAGACGCGGGCGAACCGCGCCAGCCCGGTGGTACGGGTAGGCTCCCGCCCATGAGCGGCTACCTCGGGTCGTACGCGACGCTCGGGCTCCTGTTGCTCGCCAGCGTCCTGGTCTTCGTCGGCGCGTTCTCGGCAAACCGGCTGCTCCGACCCGCGCACCCCGCGGACCCGCCCGGAAAGCGGACGACCTACGAGAGCGGTGTCGACCCGGTCGGCAGCGGCTGGGCCCAGGTCCAGATCCGTTACTACGTCTACGCCTACCTCTACGTGCTCTTCGCAGTGGAGGCGGTCTTCCTCTTCCCCTGGGCGGTCGTCTTCGACCGGCCCGGTTTCGGCCTGGTGACGGTGGTCGAAATGGCGATCTTCGTCGCGGTGCTGGCGCTCGGCATCCTCTACGCCTGGCGCAAGAACATCCTCCGCTGGAGCGACTGAGGGGTAAGGAAGGGCCCCTTGTTATCGCTTTCGGTAGAGGAAGGGCCCCCTCCTAACATCCTCGACGGGCGCGCGACGCGACGCGGCGCGACGCGACGCGGCGCGGCGGGGCGGGGCGAGTGCGGGGCGCAGCGCGGCGGCGCGGGGCGAGTGCGGGGTGGGCGAGGTGTCAGGCGAGGCCGCGGCGGGAGACGGTCGGCGGACGGTCGCCTCGGATCGAGGCGACCATGTCGAGGGCCCGACGGGTCTGACGTACCTGATGGGCCCGGAACACCCGGGCCCCGAGCCAGGCCGAGACGGCGGTCGCCGCGAGCGTCCCCTCCAGCCGTTCGTCGACCGGCAGGTCCAGGGTCTCGCCGATGAAATCCTTGTTCGACAGGGCTACCAGCACCGGCCAGCCGGTCGCGGTCATCTCCCCGAGCCGCCGGGTCACCTCCAGCGAATGACGGGTGTTCTTGCCGAAGTCGTGCGCCGGGTCGATCAGGATCCCGTCCGGGCGCACGCCGAGGGCGACTGCGCGGTCGGCGAGCCGGGTGACAGTCGAGACGACGTCGTCCACCACGTCGTCGAAGGCCGCCCGGTGCGGCCGGGTACGAGGGCTGAGCCCACCGGCGTGCGAGCAGACCAGTCCCGTACCGGTGTCGGCGGCGACCTGGGCGAGCGTCGGGTCGGCCCCGGACCAGGTGTCGTTGAGCAGGTCCGCGCCGGCGGCGACGGCCTCGATCGCCACCTCCGCCCGCCAGGTGTCGATCGAGATCACCACGTCGGGGAAGGCGGCCCGTACGGCGGCGATGGTGGCCACCGTACGGCGGATCTCCTCGGCGACCCCGACCTCCGCCCCGGGGCCCGCCTTCACCCCGCCGATGTCGATGATCCTTGCCCCCTCGGACACCGCCTGCTCGACCGCCCGCAGTGCGGCGTCCGCGGCGAAGGTCGCCCCCCGGTCGAAGAACGAGTCGGGCGTACGGTTCACGATCGCCATGACGACCAGGTCACCCGGGGGGAAGACCTGCCCGCCCAGCCGTAGCGTCCGCTCCATCGCAGAACCTCCCTCTCGTCCGGTCGCCGATCGCCACGACGCTAGCCGGATGTGGCGGACCGGGGTGCGACGGGAGTAGGGCGGGGTGGCGGGGTCGCCCGCCCGGTCCGGTCGTGACACGATCCTTACTATGGGCCAGTTTCTCCTCCTCCTGGTGGTGGCGTTGACCGCCGCAGCGGTCGTTTTCGGGGTAACCGTGCTGCTCACCGGGGGCGATCCCGGCATGGTGCAGGCCGAACCGGACGGCCGCGCGGTGCCTCTGCCGACCAGTCGTCCATTGGCGGAGTCCGATGTGAGTGAGCTGCGGTTCGACACCGCGCTGCGCGGGTACCGGATGAGCCAGGTCGACCAGGCGTTCCAGCGGGCGGCCTACGACATCGGCTACAAGGACGAGCTGATCGGCGTACTGGAGGCGGAGGTGGAGGCGTTGCGCGAGGGTCGTAACGCGGACGCCGACGCCCTGCGTCAGGCCCGGGTGGCCGCGCTCGCTCCGGCCACTGTCGGCACCGCCGGCGACGCATCCGAGCCGCCCGCAACCGGCGATGCCGGTGTCGCCGCCGCCTCGGTGTCGCCGACGGCCTCCGGCCCGGCCACACCGGCGTCGGACCCGACACCTCCCGTACCGGCGTCGGACCCGACACCTCCCGCACCCGCGTCCACGGGCCGAGACCTGAAGACGTCATCGGAGCCGGCCGCGAAGACCGGGGAGACCGCGAAGACCGGGGAGACCGCGAAGACCGGGGAGGCCGACCTGGCCGGGGAGACCGACACGGAGGAGGCGCCGGCTTCGGTACCGGCCGACAGCGGCGGCCCGGCGCTGCGGACGGAGCGCGGGTGACCGGGCCGGAGACACCGGACGGCTGCGAGGATGTCGCGCAACCGGGTGCCGGCGAGGTCACCGCTACGGTGATCGTACGGGCCCCGGCGGCGACGGTTTTTGCCGGTTTCATCGCCTGGGAGCGGCAGTCCGACTGGATTCCGTTCACCCGGGTCCGGGTAGTGCGGGGCGACGGGGGCGAAGGAAGTCTCGTCGAGGCGGTGACCACCGTCGGTCCGGCGGTGCTGCGCGACGAGATGCGGGTGGTCCGGGTCGATGCCCCGTACGAGCTGCGAGTGGTCCACTGTGGGCTTCTGCTTCGTGGCCCCGGCGTGTTGCGCTGCACTCCGATGGAGCGCAACCGGACCCAGGTGGTCTGGCACGAGTGGTTCCACCTTCCCGGCGGTACGGCGGGCCGGTGGGCCTGGCCGCTGCTCTGGCCCGGCTCGAAGTTCAGTCTCGGCCAGGCTCTGAAGCGGTTCGCCCGGCTGGTCGAGAGCGGGCAGTTGCCCTGATCACGGCGTTGGCGCCAAGCTGTCGCGCTGCCCTACGGTAGTGACCGTGACGGATCTGGTGATCGGTGCGGACGGGCTGGCCCGGTGCGGCTGGGGCGCGAGCACGCCCGACTACGCGACGTACCACGACCGGGAGTGGGGACGCCCGCTGCGCGGCGACGACGCCCTGTTCGAGCGGCTCACCCTGGAGGCGTTCCAGTCCGGGCTCTCCTGGCTGACCATTCTCCGCAAGCGGGAGGCGTTCCGGGCCGCGTTCGACCGGTTCCACCTGGAAACCGTGGCTGGTTACGACGAGTCGGACGTCCTACGGCTACTGGGAGACGCCGGAATTGTCCGTAATCGCAGCAAGATCGAGGCGGCCGTCAACAACGCCCGTGCCGCGCTCGACCTCCCCGACGGGCTCAGCGCGCTGCTCTGGAGCTTTGCCGGTCCGGTCCGCCCGGCCGGCCCACGCTCCTTCGTCGAGGTGCCGGCGCACACCCCCGAGTCCACCGCCCTGGCGAAGGCGCTCAAGAAGCGCGGCTTCCGGTTCGTCGGACCGACCACGGCGTACGCGTTGATGCAGGCCACCGGCATGGTCGACGACCACCTCGTCGGTTGCCATGCCCGGTCGTTCCGAGCCGCCGGACAGACCGTGATGGGATAGGAGCCATGGGGCAGTGGAACGAGGCGAGGGCATGAGCGCCTGGGCGGTGGTCATCAGCGACGAGCGGTACGAGTCCGAGCGGCTCTTCCACCACGACACGCTGGAGTTCAGCGGACTCGACGGGCGACACCGACCACTCAGCGGCGACCCGGTGCTGGTGCTGCGGGACGGTGACGACCCGCTTCTGGTGGCGCTGGGGCGGATCGGTCCGTCCGGGGGCGGCCCGGCACAGGACCCGGACGATCCGTTGGCGGCGGACGATGCCGGGTCGCTCACGGTGACGTACACCCGGCGGGTCTTCGACAGCCCGGCTGAGGTCGACGGGCTCAGCCTCGCCGGACCGCTGACCCCGGTCGACCAGGAGACCTACCGGACGCTGGCCGACCGGATGGGGCCGGCGCCCGCCCGCAGTACCTGGCTGGTCAGCCTGGACCTGCCGATCGAGGCGGCCACGCCCGCCGAGGCGGTCGCGCTCTTCTGGTCGTACGTGCGGGAGCTGGGACCACAGGAACTGCCCGCGTTCGTCTCACCCGCCGGCAACGAACTGGCCATGCAGGCGTTCGTGCTCGGTGCCGAGGCGAACCAGGATCCGGAAGAGGACGACGACTGATCCGGTCCACGGGGCAGTCGGCGACGACCGGCGGCGGGCGGGCGAGACGACCGGCCCGCCGCGCGGACGGGTTCAGCGACCGACGAAGACCGGTCGCTGCTTGTTGACGAAGGCGTCCGTGGCCGAGCGGTGGTCCTCGGTCGCGCCGCAGATCGACTGCGCCTGGGCCTCGGCGGCGAGCGCCTCGGAGAGTGTGCCGGCGTCGCCGACGGAGAGCTGCCGCTTGATCGCCCCGTACGCCACGGTCGGTCCGGCGGCCAGCCGGGCGGCGAGTTCCTGAGCGGCGGGCAGCACGTTCTCGTCGTCGTCGACCAGCTTGGTGAGCAGGCCCAGTCGGTCCGCCTCGGCCGCCGTCACCGGTTCGGCGAGCATCAGCAGCTCGACCGCCTTGGCGTGCCCGACGAGGCGGGGCAGTGACCAGGAGGCGCCGGTGTCGGCGGCGAGCCCGACCTTGGCGAAGGCCATCAGGAAGCTGGTGCTGGGGCCACCGACCCGGAAGTCGGCGAGGAAGGCAAGCGAGGCACCCGCGCCGGCGGCATTGCCGCGTACGGCGGCCACCACCGGTTTGGGCAGGTTGCCCAGCCGGGCGGCGATCGGGTTGTAGTGGGCCCGTACGGTGCTCAGCGGGTCAGTCCGGCCGGTACGCAGCGTCTCGACGTGTTCCCGCAGGTCCTGACCGGCGCAGAAGGCACGCCCCGCGCCCGCCAGCACCACCGCGCGACAGCTGCGGTCGGTCTCCAGCATCGCCAGCGTGTCGCGCAACGCCTCCTTGAGAGGGTTGTTGAGCGCGTTCATCGCCTCGGGGCGGTTGAGGGTCAGGGTGACGACGGCGTCGGCGCGCTCGATGAGCAACGGCTCGGTCACGATTTCTACGGGCCCTTCTGTCGGAGAACCTTGCCGCTGGCGTCGAGGCAGTGCTCGACGTAGCGGTCGGCGGCGGGACGCAGGCGGGCGGCGTGCCGGTCGAAGAAGACGGCCGCGCTGGTGCCGGGCCACCGTTCCGGCAGGAGCGCCGGGGGTAGCTGCGGGTCCCGAAAGAGGAAGGTACGCCAGGCGTGCACGAGGCGGAAGCGGGCAGCGTACGCGGCCTCGTCGTCGCTGCGTACGGTCACCGCGCCGAGCGACGCCCGCTGTTCGGCAATGAATCCCTCGTACGCCCGGCCGATCTCGTCAAGGTCCCAGGCGCGGCGGACCAGCCCCATCGCGCCCGGCGTACCGGCGGCGTGGGCGGCGGAGAAGCGCTCGTAGTGGACACCGGCCTCGGTGAGCATCGTGTCCACCTCCTCGCCGGGACGGGGGGCGACCCAGGTCTGCTCGTCGAGCATGCCGTAGCCGAGAAAGGCCAGGCTGGTGTCGAGCCGCTGGCGGTCCCGGCGGGCCGGTGGCGGTCGCAGGACGATCAGATCGAACCGTCCGTCCCAGCCGATCTTGCCGGTGCGGTAGATTCGACTGGCGGCCTCGTCCAACCGCCGGTTGGCCTTGGGGCTCAGCAGATAACCGGGGCCGGAGTTCAGCCGGGCCGGATAGAGCCAGCCCTGACGGACCATGCGGGAGACTGCCGTCCGTACCGCCGGTGGCGCGATCCCGAGCGGTGCGAGAAGCTTGACCAGGGCGGCGACCGGTGCGCGGCCACCTCGGGCGCGCAGATAGTCGCCGTACAGGTCGAAGAGTGCCGACCGTGCCTGCATGACCGCACATTGTGACAGCCTCTCGCAAGATATGCTAGACGCTGTTACAGCCTTGCTGGTTCAGTTTGGGTCCGGCGGTGTTCATCAGGGAAAATCGTAGGTCGGCACCGCGGGCCGTGAGCGCGGTGATGTCGACGAAGTGGATGTGGGGCAACCCACCGACCCTGGTGAAGGTCTGAGGGGAGACAACATGGCGGCGATGAAGCCGCGGACGGGCGACGGTCCGCTGGAAGTCACCAAGGAGGGCCGGGGCATCGTCATGCGGGTTCCGCTGGAGGGTGGTGGCCGGCTCGTCGTCGAGATGACTCCAGACGAGGCCAACGCGCTCGGTGACGCGCTGAAGGCCGCCGCGGGCTGAGTGATGAAGGAGGCCCGGGCGCGCCGCGTGCCCGGGCCTCCTTCCATCTGGGCCACCGGCGGCGCCGGTGGCCCGACCCGTTACACCGGCCTCAGCGCGCTCCCAGCAGCGCGCCGGCCGCACCAATCGAAGATCTACTGGAGGTACGGTCGGCGTGCTCAGCATCCGTCTCGTCGCCGATCCCACCGGGTTCGACGTCCTTGTCCTGCCGGTACGACCGGTCACCCCGTCCGTCGACGACCCCCGGCCCGTTGACGACTCCCGGCCCGACAGTGCGAATCCGGACACTCCCGAGTCGGGCTCCGGGGCCACCCCGGTCGCGGAGGTGCCACCGACCTCGCTCGCCGTGCCGGCCGACCTGTTGGCCGAAGCGAACGCGTTGCTGCCACTGGTCGAGCTGACCGGCGCCGCCGGTGCGAGCCACCTGACGGTCCGGGCGTTGCGTGAACCCGGCCGGCTCCTGCTCGTCGGGGTCGGCGCCGGGGACGAGGCCGGTTGGCGGGCGGCCGGGGCGGCGATCGCGCGTACCGCCGGGCGTGAGACTTCGATCACTATAGCGATGCCGTCCGATGCCGGGACGGAAGCCGTACGCGGTCTCGCCGAAGGGCTCTGGCTCGCCTCGTACCGGTTCCGTCTGCCGGAGCGGGAGGAGGCCGCCGACCGCGGCGCAGAACTCGACGAGGTGCTGGTCGCGGTCGCCGATCCGGACGCCCACCAGGCGGCTCTGCACCTGGCTCGGGTGACCGCCCGGACCACCCGGCTGGCCCGCGACCTGACCAACACCCCGTCCTCGGTGAAGTCCCCCGAGTGGCTCGCCGACCAGATCGTCGCCGCCGCTGCCGAGTATCCCGAACTGCGCGTCCGGGTCCGCGACCCGGAGCAGCTCGCTGAGGAGGGTTTCGGCGGCATCCTGGCCGTCGGCGGCGGCTCCGCCACCGGCCCCCGGATGGTGGAACTCGGCTGGCAGCCGGCGGATGCCCGGACCCACGTGGTCCTGGTCGGCAAGGGCATCACCTTCGACACCGGCGGCATCTCGATCAAGCCCCGGGACGCGATGAAGCTGATGCGCAAGGACATGGCCGGTGCCGCCGCCATCCTCGCGGCCACCATCGGCGCCGCCGCGCTCCGGCTGCCGGTACGGATCACCGCCCTCGCCCCGCTCGCCGAGAACATGGTCAGCGGTTCGGCGTTCCGCCCCGGCGACGTGGTCCGCCACTACGGCGGCCTCACCAGCGAGACGACCAACTCCGACGCGGAGGGGCGGCTGGTGCTCGCCGACGCGCTCGCGTACGCGGTCGACCAGCTCGCCCCGGACCTGCTCGTCGACATCGCCACCCTCACCGGTGCCAACGCGGTCGCGCTCGGCAAGCGGCACAGCGCGCTCTACAGCGAGAACGACGAGCTGGCGCAGGCGCTGATCGACGCGGGCCGCGAGGCCGGTGAGCTGGCCTGGCGGATGCCGCTGCCGAACGACTACGTCGAGTACCTCGGCAGCGACATCGCCGACCTCTACAGCGCCCCGGCCGCCGGCGCCGGCTCGGTGACCGCCGCGCTCTTCCTGCGCGAGTTCACCGGCCCACTGCGGGACCGCTGGGTGCACGTCGACATGTCCGCGCCCTCCTGGGCCGAGGGCAACGACGGTGTGCTCGCCAAGGGCGCCACCGGCTACGGCGTGCGTACGCTGCTGCGCTGGTTGGGCGGGCTGGAGTAGTCCCCTGTTGTCCCGCCGCCGTACCGATCGATCGGGCGGTGTGATCGGGTTGCCCCACGAGGAACGTCCCCCGGGTGGTTATGTGGGGGTGGTGGGTCGGCTTCGGCGCCGCAGTGGCGGGACAACCCGGGGGACAAGATGGCTTCGCTCGAATACTCCACCTTCATCGCGCCGCCCAAACCGGTCGTCTCCGACAGCCCACCGCCGGGCGAGACGGAGCGGAAATGGTCTCCCACCACTGCCACGTTGATCTATGGCGACCGGGACGCGGTCCTGGTGGATGCGCTGATGACGGCCGAGGAGGGGCGGCACCTCGCCGACTTTGTGGCGGCCACGGGCAGGAACCTCACCACGATCTACATCACGCACGGCCACGGGGACCACTTCTTCGGCGCGTCGGTGCTGCTGGACCGTTTTCCGGAGGCGAGGTTGGTCGCCACCGTCCGGGTGGTCGAGCGGTTGCGGCGGCTCTGCGGCCAGCAGCAGATCGACTACTGGCGGAGCCGCTTCCCGGGCCAGCTTCCCGAGCGGCTGGTGATGGCCGAGCCGATGTCGGACCACGCGCTCCTGCTGGAGGGTGAGCGGCTGGTCGCGGTCGAGCTGGGCCACAGCGACACCGACGACACCACCGCCCTCTATGTCCCCACCATCGGGCTCGTCGTCGCCGGTGACGCCGTCTACAACGACGTACACCTTCATCTCGGTGAATCCGGGGGCGGTCGCGGCCGGGCCTGGCTCGACGCGCTGGACACCGTCGAGTCGCTCCACCCGGTCAACGTGGTCGCCGGGCACAAGCGGGACGGTGCCGGAGACGGACCCGAGATCATCGAGGAGACCCGGACCTACATCCAGGATTTCGAGGCCGAGGTGGCGCGGACGAACAGCGCCCTCGACCTGTACGAGGCGATGCTGGCGCGTTATCCCGACCGGGTGAACAAGGGTGTTCTCTGGGATTCCGCCAGGGCGGTGAAGGAGTAGCCCTGGCCGGTCATCCTCGCTTGATCGCGGCGAGCAGACCCTCCCCGGCGGGAAGCAGGGCGGGAATCCAGTCCTCGGACTCACGTACGGCCTTGACGATCTCGCGGACGGTGACGGTGGTCAGGTCACGGGCGGCCGGATCGCTGATTCGACCACCGGCCAGCGCACCGTGCAGCACCAGCGCGCCGCCGGGGCGGAGCAGCCGCAGCGCCGCTTCGACACAGGCGCTGTACTCGGTCGCGTCGGTGTCGGCGAAGATCAGGTCGTATACGCCGTCGGCCAGCCGCGGCAGCACGTCGAGTGCCCGGCCGGTGATGATCCGGGTACGCCCGGCCGGAAAACCCGCCTCCTGGAAGATGCGTCGGGCGATGCGCTGGTGTTCGACCTCGACGTCGATCGTGGTGAGTACGCCGTCAGGGCGCATCCCGCGCAGCAGCCAGAGCCCGCTGACCCCGGTGCCGGTGCCTATCTCCACCACCGAACGGGCGCTGCCGGCGGCGGCCAGGAGCCGGAGAGCGGCGCCCGCGCCGGGTGTGATCGCGGGCAGACCGACCTCTCGGGCCAGACTGCGGGCGGTTTGGAGGACGAGGTCCTCGGCCACGTACGCCTCGGTGAATCCGAGTGCCTGGGCGGTCATCGTGGTGACTGACCGATCGACCATGGCGATGGGGCACCTCCGCGAAGCGGCGAGGGTGGACAGGGGCGGTTGCGGTATGAGCCTAAGGGCGGCGGTCCCCGACCGACAGCGTCCCACCGGTTCGGAGTCCACGACGGACCCAACCACTGACTGCACCCCGGCTATCCGTGCAATCCTGGAGGCGGAAATCCGCGCGCCCGACCGGAGGACGGCCCACGCCGTCATGTCGGCCACCCGATTTCCGGGACGGACTGGGAGGGCACCGAACGTGACCGACGGCTGGAACTGGCGCCAGCCCGACGGGACCCCGACGACGGCGAATGTGCCGCCGCACGCGGGTCCGTCGGCGGGCTCGTCAGCGGGACCTGGTGGTGTCGGAGGCCCGGCGCCCTCCGCCTGGTGGTCCGACGCCCTGCACGATCCGTGGCGGAATCCGCAGACGCCGACCGCGGTCGTGGTCCAGGCGCCACCTCTCGGCGTGGCGATGCTGCCTGAGCCGGTCACCGACCCGGACGCCCCGCGCCGCCGGGCGACGGCTCCGGTCTTCGTGGTCACCCTCGTCACCGCGCTGCTCGCCGGGGCGCTCGGGGGCGCGCTCGGGTTCGCCTTCGCGGCCCGGAACGGGGCTGGCGGCAGCAGCACGGTGCTCGGCAGCCAGGGCGGTGAGGCGCCGGCCGTGGTGCAGCGTAGGCCGGACACGTTGGCCGGGGTCGCCCAGCGGCTGGCGCCGAGCGTGGTCACGGTACGGGTGAACGGTGGTGGTGGTTCGAGCGTCGGCTCGGGTTTCGTGGTGACCGCCGACGGTTACGTGATCACCAACGATCATGTGGTCGAGGCGAGCACCGGCCGGGCGACGGTGGTCTTCAACGACGGGTCGACCGAGTCCGCGACGCTGGTGGGCAAGGATCCGGAGTCGGACCTCGCGGTGATCAAGGTGTCCCGGTCGGGGCTGACGCCGGTCGAGTTCGGTGACTCGGAGTCGATTGCGGTCGGCGACCCGGTGTTGGCGTTCGGCACGCCGCTGGCGCTCGCCAACACCGTGACGGCGGGGATCGTGAGCGCCCTCGACCGTACGATCAGCGCGGGTGAGCCGGGTGGGCAGGTGCGGTACTACGCGGCGATCCAGACCGACGCGGCGGTCAACCAGGGCAATTCCGGTGGGCCACTGGTGGACGGCGCGGGGCGGGTGATCGGCGTGAACTCGGTGATCAAGTCGTTGGCGGTGGACGAGTCGGCGGCCGGCAACATCGGGCTCGCCTTCGCCATCCCGATCAACCAGGCGAAGCGGGTTGCCCAGGAGTTGATCGACACCGGCAAGGCGCGCCGTACGGTGATCGGTGCCCAGGTCAGTGGGGTGGGGGTCGGTCAGGAGGGCGGCGTACGCATCGCCATGGTCGACCCGGCGGGGCCGGCGGCCGGGGCTGGTCTGCGAACCGGTGACGTGCTGTTCCGGTTGGACGGGCGGGTGCTGGAAGAACCAACTGATTTGATCGCTTTGGTGCGCAAATACCCACCGGGAGCGGTGGTGACCGTCGAGTACCGGCGCGGCACCGATCGGCAGAAGGCCTCAGTGACTCTCGCCGCAGATGCCAAGTAGGTCTTCCGCACCCCCTGCCGGATCCGCCCCTCGCGTGCGTAGTCTTGCCCTGGACCGGTACGAGGAGGCGGCGGGGTGTTCGACAACCTGAACTGGTGGGAGATCGGCGCGCTGTTGCTCCTGGCGCTGCTGATCTTCGGTGACAAGCTGCCCAACGTGATCAACGATGGCCTGCGGATGCTGCGCAACCTGCGCCAGATGGCGAGCAACGCCACCGGTGACCTGAGCCGTGAGCTGGGCACCGACATCCAGCTTGAGGATCTGCACCCGAAGGCGTTCATCCGTAAGCACCTGCTCAGCGAGGACGACGAGGCGGCGCTCCGCAAGCCGCTACAGGGGCTCTACGACTCGGTCAAGTCCGACATCAGCGGCGTACACGACGATCTGAAGGACGTGGCCGCCGCCACGGACCTGCGCTCCGGCTCCCGCGCCTCGGGCGTGAACGGCGCCGACACCGCCCCCTCGGCGGTCAACGGCACCACCACGGCCGCCGCCCCGCAGGCGCGCTCGTACGACGACGCCACCTGACCCGGACTTCCGCCCCGGCACACAAAGGTCCCGCCCACCGGATGCCGGTGGACGGGACCTTCTCGTATCGGTGGGACTCGCCGGTAGGCCCGCTGGTGGCGCGCGGCACCGAGCCCCCTAGACCATCGCGGAGCCGCTCAGCGACCGGCGGGACGCAGGCCCAGCGGCTTGCCGAGCAGGGACTCCCGGCGGACCGCAAGCCGGTCGGCGACCGCGTTCAGGGCCACCGCGGCGGGTGCGGTCGGCTCGGCGAGCACGATCGGCGTACCCCGGTCACCGGCCTCGCGGACCCGGGTGTCGAGCGGGATCTGACCCAGCAGCGGCACCTGCGCGCCGACCACCCGGGTCAGGGACTCGGCCACGGCGGTGCCACCGCCGGCGCCGAAGACCTCCATCCGCGACCCGTCGGGCAGTTCCAGCCAGGACATGTTCTCGACCACGCCGACCAGGCGCTGATGCGTCTGGAGGGCGATCGCCCCGGCCCGCTCCGCCACCTCGGCGGCGGCGGTCTGCGGCGTGGTGACCACCAGGATCTCGGCATTGGGCAGCAACTGGGCCAGGGAGATGGCCACATCGCCGGTGCCCGGCGGCAGGTCGAGCAGGAGCACGTCCAGGTCGCCCCAGTAGACGTCGACCAGGAACTGCTGCAACGCCCGGTGCAGCATCGGCCCCCGCCAGACCACTGCGGCGTTGCCGTCGGTGAACATGCCGATCGAGATGATCTTCACCCCGTGCGACTGGGGCGGCATGATCATGTCTTCGACCCGGGTCGGGCGGGCCTCCGTACCGAGCATCCGGGGCACCGAGTGGCCGTAGATGTCGGCGTCGACCACACCCACGTTCAGACCCTTGGCGGCGAGCGCGGCGGCCAGGTTCACCGTGACGCTCGACTTGCCCACCCCACCCTTGCCGCTCGCCACCGCGTACACCCGGGTCCGGCTCCCGGCCTGGGCGAACGGGATCACCGGCTCCTCGGCGGCGGGACCGCCGCCACGCAGTCGCTGCTGGAGCGACTGCCGCTGTTCCGGGGTCATCACCCCGAAGTCGATCTCCACCCCGGTCACGCCGGGAACCGCGCCGACGGCGGCGGTGATGTCCGTACGAAGCTTGTCCCTCAGCGGACAGCCGGCCACGGTGAGCAGAAGCTCGACGCGTACGAGACCGTCCGGGCCGACCACGGCGGAGCGCACCATGCCGAGCTCCGTGATGGGCCGGCGGATCTCCGGGTCGTCGACGGTGGCCAGGGCGGCCTGAACCGCTTCCTCGACGGTGCTGACTGGTGCTGACATGACCGCCATGGTACGTCGCGCAGCGTCCGCCCCGACGAGGTGTAAGGAAGGGTCCCTTGTTATCGCTTTTTGTATAGGAGGGGGCCCTTCCTAACGGGCAGACAGGGCGGGCCGGTCCGGCCGAGGGACACGGGTGCGCGGATTTGAGGGTGGACGACCTGGCGGTCCGGGTGTAACCATCGACGAGGTACGCCGCGCGCCTAGCCCCTTGAGGCGCGCGGCCCCTTTTCCGGCCTGTTCACGGTCGCCGTTCCGGTCCCGTACGCGTCGCCGTTCCGGGTTTATTCCGCGTCGAGTTCGTCGAGCGGCTCCTCGATCCGTTCTGCCGGCATCGGCCGACCCGAGACCTGCTGCCGGTCCTTGCGGTACTGCCGCTGCTCCAACCGCTGCCGGCGGTGCGCGTGTTCGTCCAGCTCCTCGGCCAACCGGCTCAGCTCCGAGCGGAGGAAGTCGCGGGTCGCCACCTCGCCCAGGGCGATCCGCAGGGCGGCGATCTCCCGTGCCAGATACTCGGTGTCCGCCTTCTGTAGAGCCGCGCGCCGCCGGTCCTCCTCGGCGGCGAGCCGGTCCCGGGCCGCCTGCCGGTTCTGCGCCAGCAGGATCAACGGCGCGGCGTACGACGCCTGCAACGACAACAGCAGGGTCAGGAACGTGAAGGTGTACGGGTCGAAGCGCAGTTCCCGGGGGGCGAGCGTGTTCCAGGCGAGCCAGATCGCGATCACCACGGTCATGTAGACGATGAAGTTCGCCGTACCCATGTACCGCGCGATCCCCTCGGACCAGCGGCCGAACGCCTCCGGGTCGAATCGGGGCAGGCGCAGCCGACGGGGCTCGCGCGGCTGGTCGAGCCGCTCCATCCGGCGGGGTTCACTCATCGTCGCCGCCCGATCCGCGCCCGTTGGCTCGGCCGTGACCCGCCCCGCCGCCGTTGCCGCCGCCCCCGCCTGCGCCCCCGCCGATCCTGTTCGTGTCCCTGCTTCCGTTGCCGCCGCCGGCGGCCCGTCCGGTCGGGCCGGCCGTACTCGCCGTCGGCTCCCGCTCGCGCCAGTCGGTCGGCAGCGA
The DNA here is from genome assembly GCF_044458865.1 of Micromonospora sp. NPDC050417. Lineage (NCBI taxonomy): Bacteria > Bacillati > Actinomycetota > Actinomycetes > Micromonosporales > Micromonosporaceae > Micromonospora > Micromonospora sp. NPDC050417. The sequence continues at coordinate 22,377 of NZ_JBITIH010000010.1, read as the reverse complement.
ATGATCGAGTACGTCGTCCACGGTGACCGCCCCGACCAGCCGACTCGCCGCGTCGATCACGGGAAAGGCGACCAGGTCGTAGGTGGCCATCCGGCGGGTGACCTCGGGCATCGGAGTGGTCGGCTGCAAGGGGTCGATGTCGTTGATCAGCATGTTGCCGACCAGCGCCGCCGGGGGTTCACGGAGCAGTCGTTGGAAGTGCACCATACCGAGGTAGCGGCCGGTCGGCGTCGCCATCGGCGGGCGTACGACGAAGATCTGGGCGGCGATCGCCGGAGAGAGGTGCGGATCGCGGATGCGGGCCAGTGCCTCGGCGACGGTGGCGTCCGGCGGCATGATCACCGGTTCGGAGGTCATCAGGCTGCCGGCCGTACCGGGTTGGTATTTCAGGAGCTGACGGACCGGGTCGGCCTCGTCCGGCTCCATCATGTCCAGCAGCATGTCCTGCTCCGGCGGTGGCAGCTCGTTGAGCAGGTCGGCGGCGTCGTCCGGATCCATCTCCTCCAGCACGTCGGCGGCCCGCTCCCGGTCCAGCCCTGCCAGGATCTCCACCTGGTCGTGTTCGGGCAGTTCGCCGAGTACGTCGGCCAGGCGCGCGTCGTCGAGTGCGGCAGCCACCTCGTTGCGGCGGGCGTCCGGCAGGTCCTGCAACGCGTTGGCGAGGTCGGCCGGGCGCATGTTCTCCAGCACCGAGAGCAGGTTGGCGGTACCCCGGGTCTCGGGCAGCCCGAGCAGGCCGCCCGCCCGTTCCCAGTCGAGCTGGTGCAGGTGCCCGCGACGGCTGAGCCGGCTGGTCTGCTCTCGTACCGCGACTCGGGTCAGTGACCACTCGCCCTGGCGGTTGGACTCCATCGCCACGTCGACCACGATGCCGGGCCGGCTGGACGGTTCGATCGTCACCCGCCGGTCAAGCAGGTCTTCCAGCACCAGCAGCTCGTTCGGGCGTTTCTCGAATCGGCGCAGGTTGAGCGTGCCGCTGGCCAACAGCACCGACTCGGCGTCGATCGTGGTGATCCAGTTGATCGAGAGGAAGATGCGCCGACGCATCGCCAGCTCCGCCACCAGCCCGACGACCTGAGGGTTCCGGGTGGTGGTCCGAAGTCGGGCGACCGCATCCCGAATCCGGCCGACCTGATCTCCGTTAGGGTCATAGACAGCCAGTCCGGCAAGACGGGCGATGTACACCCGGGTCGGCGTGGTCACGTGATCCAGCCTATGCGCCTAGGGTTTATCAACATGTCGACCTTGGCCTACGAGATCGTGGACGTCTTCACCGACCGTCCGTTCGCCGGCAACCCGCTCGCGGTCGTCTTCGACGCGCAGCACCTCGCGACCGAGCAGATGCAGCTCATCGCCAGGGAGTTCAACCTTTCCGAGACGGTCTTCGTGCTGCCGTCGAGCGCGGCCACGGCGACGTACCGGGCACGGATCTTCACCACCGAGCGGGAACTGCCCTTCGCCGGGCACCCGAGTATCGGCGCCGCGGTGACCGCCGGTCGGCGGGGCTGGTACGCCTCCGGTCAGGTGATCCAGGAGTGCGGGGCGGGACTGCTGCCGATCGAGGTGAGCGGTGACCGGGCCATGGTGACCGGTGCGGCACCAACCCTTGGCCCCGAGTTGGACGTGGAGCCGCTGCTCGCGATGGTCGGGTTGACCGCCACCGATTTCGTCGGCCCGGCGCCCCGAGTGGCCGGCTGCGGGCTGGAGTTCCCCTACCTCTCGGTCCGGCCGGATGCGCTGGCCCGGGTGGTGCTCAACGCGCCGGCGGCGGTACGGGCCGGGGTCGAGCACCTCAGTGTCTTCGCCTGGCATCCGGAGGAGCGGACCGCGTACGCCCGGGTTTTCGCGCCCGGTGTCGGGGTGCCGGAGGATCCGGGCACCGGTTCGGCCGCGCTGGGTCTCGGTGTGTGGTTGGTCACCAGTGGGCTGCTGCCCGGGGACGGGAAGTCGTCGTACACCGTGCGGCAGGGCGCGGAGATCGCGCGGCCGTGTCTGCTCGAATGCACGGTCACCGCGGCTGGCGGGGTGGCGCTTGGCGCCACGGTCGCCGGTCAGGTGGTGCCGATCGCCACCGGCCAGATCGCCGTCCCACCCTTCCTCGGCTGACCGGTCTCCATGTAGGCGATGGTCAGTCTTCAGGCGGTCGTCGAGGTTCCGTCTCGGGCTCTGAGGTCGGATTTCTCGACGACGGGTTTCGGGTGTGGCAGGACGGCCGGCCGAATCCACAGCACGGCCGTCGGGCAGCATCCTTTGTCGATATTCCTCGACCTCTGCTGCCTGTCCTGTTGGCAGGTGTACGTCACGACCTGGTCGCCTTTCTCGGCATCCTCGACCGGTGGACTCGGCGAATGGGGCTGGGGCGCCGAGGGGTCGTGTTGATGGAGAAGATCGACCGAAACTTCGCTGTCCGCGCCCGGTGACGGGGATACGGCCACGACGGCCCGTGGTCGAGTTTCACGGTTTCTGGTGCTGCGCTCTCTGCTGCCGTCCAGGTCCAGCCTGCGTTATTGATCGACCCGTCTCCTTTCCTGTCCGTTAGAAACGGTTCCCGCTTGAACTTTCCGCCACAATGGACTGCCCAACAGGTCGACCTCGAACCCCGTCATCGATACGCTTTCCATTCATCAACAACTCCATCCATGTCAATGGCAACGACCCAAGAACGTCCCTGAACGTTTTGGAAAAGGAGTAACGCGTGAATGACGTCCTGCGGGTGGCAATGGTGCAGGTCGGAGAAACCGCCGACTCGCTGGCGGCGAAGGTGGGAGTCGATCCCAAGTCCGCCGCCAGATGGGTCTCGCGTGGGTCGGTTCCGCACCCGGGCACCCGGGCCGCCGTCGCCCAGATCCTCGGCCGCGAGGTGGGCGAACTCTGGCCCGAGACCCTGATGCGGCGGGGGCCGATCTGGTTCCGGCCGTGGGTCGAGAACGAACGGGAGGCGACCTCGCTCCGTTCGTTCGAGATGAACATCGTGCCGGGCCTGCTACAGACCAGGGCCTACGCCACCGCGCTCTTCCGGGGCGGAGCCTTGCTCACCGACGACGAGGTCGAGGAGCGGGTCGAACTCCGGTTGGAGCGGCAGGCGCTGCTCGCCGGGGAGAACCCGCCGATGTTCACCGCCGTGTTCGACGAGTCCGTGCTCCGACGCCCGGTCGGCGGCCGGGCGGTGATGCGGGAGCAACTCCTGCACCTGCTCGCGATGGCCGAGTCGCCCCGGGTCAGATTGCACGTCGTGCCGTGGGCGGTCGGCGCGTATCCTGGCCTCGCCGGCCCGCTTGTCCTCGCCACGCTGCCGGGCGGGCAGGGCCTCAGTTACCTGGACGACCACCTGGAGGGCCAGGTGATCGAGAAGGCCGGCGACCTGGAAACCCTCCAGCGGATCTGGGAGTCCGTCCGGAGCGAGGCGTTGCCACACCAGCAGACCGTCGAGTTGATCAGGGAAGTGGCAGAGACATGGATCTGACCGGCGCCCAGTGGCGCAAGAGCACCCGGAGCACCCCCAACGGCGGCAACTGTGTCGAGGTCGCCGACAACCTCACCGGCCGGGTGTTCGTCCGTGACACCAAGGACCGCGACGGCGGCACCCTGACCTTCAGCCCGGACGCGTGGCGCGCGTTCGTCGGCCTGGCCAAACAGCACTGAACCAAACCGACCACATAATCCGTCGAGTTCCTACACGGGAGAACGTGTAGCTACACGTTCTCCCGTGTAGGAGATCTGCGTTCTATACGCCTTGGAGTCGCGCCGGGAACCCGCCCGAGCCAGCGCACGGACACGCCAGGGAACGGGTCGGGCAGGCGAGGGAGGGCGCCAGGTCAGCGGCGGCGGACCCGGTGCAGGCGGAACGGCTTGCGGGTCTGGCGTACGGCCGGCGACTCTCTCGGCACCGCCGCATCCGAGGCATCCGGCAGCGAACCACCCTCGGCCAACGGCACACCCGCCGGGGCCAGCCTGTTGAGCGCGCACCCCTCCGAAGCCCAGCGCTCGACAAGCTCCGTGGCCGTGCCCGGGGCGTTCAGCCGTTTCGCGGCCACCAGCGGTGCGTTTGTCTCCCACTGCTCGCTGCCGGGGAGGAGTCGGGTCACCTCGGCCGGCCAGGTGACGATCCGCCCACCGTGGTCACCACGGAGCGTCACGGCAGCGGTGGCCGCGTCAGCGAGCCCGGGGGCAGACTGCTCGCCCGGACCACTCACCAGGTAGAGCCCGCCCTCCAGTGGTAAACACCACAGCGCCAGGCCCGGCCCGCCGTCGACCGACACCCAGGCGATCGAGGCTTTCTTCATCGCCTCGTCGACGAGTGGCGATGTCCTGACCTCCGCCGTCGCGGGAGTCGACGCACCATCTGACTCAGTCACCCCTGCATCCTGCCCCAGTCCCCGCCCGCGCGTCGCCGAACACCCCCTGCCGACACCCGGTGGTAACCGGCGCGACAGGCGCGGGAGTGAGGGAGGTAACCACCGCAGACGCCCGGCGCTCGGCGGTCACGGTTCGGACACCTGAAAAGACCAGACTCTTGACAGGGTCGTCTCAAGATCGAAACGCTGGCGTGATCTCCGTCGGGTGTGGCCCCCACGCCCGACCAACCCCCAATAGGAGATCCACATGATTCTGTCCAAACGCGCCCTTCCGGTGGCGCTGATAGCCGCAGTGGGGCTGGCGATACCCGCCGTCCCGCTCCCGGCTCAAGCGGCACCGGCGGACCCGACCGGGTTCCAGTCCTCCCTGGAGCCCGGCGACCCGCAGCCGACCTGGACCAACACCGCCGAACTCGACTCCTCCGGGCGGAAGAAGATGTCCGGGGTCACCGGCAGCCCGGTGACCGGAATCCCGGGCAACGTCACCGACCGGGCCATCGAGGTGACCGGCAGCGGCGAGAACCCGCCGAACGAGATCGCGCAGCGGGTCGTCGACCACAACGTCAGCACCAAGTGGCTGGTCTTCGCGCCGACCGGCTGGGTACGCGTACGCCTCGACGCCCCGGTCGCGATCGTGCACTACGCGCTCACCTCGGCGAACGACGCACCCGAGCGTGACCCGAAGAACTGGACCCTCGAAGGCTCCACCGACGGTCAGAACTGGACCACCCTCGACACCCGTACCGGGCAGACGTTCACCGAGCGGTTCCAGACCAAGGAATACCGGATCGAGAACGCCACCGCGTACCCGTACTACCGGCTGAACATCAGTGCGGTGGGCAGTGGCAACATCGTCCAGCTCGCCGAGTTGCAGCTCTCCGACGGGGACACCACCCCGCCGCCCCCGACCGACATGCGCAGCTTCATCAGCGGCGGGCCGGTCAACGGACCCACGATGAAGCCGAACGTCGGCTGGACCGGGCGCAACGCCCTGCAGTACTCCGGCGGGCAGACCGTCGACGGCCGGGGGTACGCGTACAACAAGGTCTTCGACGTGAACGTACCGATCACGGCGCAGACCGAACTCTCGTACGCGATCTTCCCGGAGTTGAGCGCGCAGGATCTGGACTACCCGAGCACGTACGTCGCGGTGGACCTTGCCTTCGACGACGGCACCTACCTCAGTGACCTCGGTGCCCTCGACCAGTACGGCTTCGGCCTCAGCCCCAAGGGGCAGGGCGTCTCGAAGTCGCTCTACGCCGACCAGTGGAACCTGAAGCGGTCCCGGATCGGTGCGGTCGCCGCCGGCAAGCGGGCCGTACGGGTCCTCGTCGGTTACGACAGCGGCACCGGCACCGGCGTCTTCAACGGCTGGCTGGACGACATCCGGATCACTCCGAACCCGACCCGTCCGGCACACGATCGGCTCTCCGACCACGTGCTGACCACCCGGGGCACCAACTCCAGCGGCGGCTTCTCCCGGGGCAACAACCTCCCGGCGACGGCGGTCCCGCACGGGTTCAACTTCTGGACCCCGATGACCGACGCCGGCGCGCTCGACTGGCCCTACAGCTACCAGAGCGCCAACAACGCCGACAACCGGCCCACGTTGCAGGCGTTCACGGTCAGCCACCAGCCGAGCCCCTGGATGGGTGACCGGCAGACGTTCCAGGTGATGCCGTCGGCGGCGACCGGGGTGCCGAACGCCAACCGGGGCAGCCGGGCGTTGTCGTTCCAGCACGAGAACGAGATCGCCCGCGCGCACTACTACGGCGTGACGTTCGACAGCGGCCTCGTCACCGAGATCGCCCCCACGGACCACGCGGCGATGTTCCGGTTCACCTTCCCCGGAGACCGGGGCAATCTGATCTTCGACAACGTGAACAACAACGGTGGCCTCACCCTCGACACCAGCGGCGAGATCAGCGGCTACTCCGACGTACGCAGCGGGCTCTCCAACGGCGCCACCCGGATGTTCGTCTACGGCGTGGTGGACAAGCCGGTGGTCGGCAGCGGCCGGCTCTCCGGCGGCGGTGGCGCCAACGTCACCGGCTACCTGGCCTTCGACACCAGCGCCTCGAAGCAGGTGCACCTGCGGATCGCCACCTCGCTGATCTCGGTCGAGCAGGCCCGCCGGAACCTGACCAACGAGATCAGCTCCGGTGACACCTTCGACACCGTCCGCGAGCGCGCCCAGCGCCAATGGGACGACAGCCTCGACGTGATCGAGGTCGAGGGGGCCAGCGAGGACCAGCTCACCACCCTCTACTCCAACCTCTACCGGCTTTTCCTCTACCCCAACTCGGGGCACGAGAACGTCGGCACCAACGCCGCACCGCACTGGAAGCACGCGGTGCAGTCCTCCACCTCCTCCACCAACCCGCCCGGCACCACGCCGACGCAGACCGGCGCCGACGTGGTCGACGGCAAGGTGTACGTCAACAACGGGTTCTGGGACACGTACCGCACCGCCTGGTCGGCGTACACGCTGTTCAGCCCCGGCATGGCCGGTGAACTGGTCGACGGGTTCGTGCAGCAGTACAAGGACGGCGGCTGGGTGTCGCGCTGGTCGTCGCCGGGTTACTCGAACCTGATGACCGGCACCAGTTCCGACGTCGCGTTCGCCGACGCGTACGTCAAGGGCGTACGCAACTTCGACGTGAAGTCCGCGTACGAGGCGGCGGTGAAGAACGCGACGGTGGCGCCGCCGGGTAGCAACCCGAACAACACCAGCGTCGGTCGGAAGGGTCTCCAGACCTCCATCTTCAACGGCTACACGGCGTCGGCGGTCTCCGAAGGGGTCTCCTGGGCCCTGGAGGGGTACATCAACGACTTCGGCATCGCGAACATGGCCGCCGTTCTCGCCGAGGATCCGGCGACGCCCGAAGCCGAGCGGGCCGGTTACCGGTCGGACGCGGTCTACTTCCGTAACCGGGCGCAGAACTACGTGCACATGTTCGACCCGGGAGTGGAGTTCTTCCAGGGTCGTGACGCGGCCGGCAACTGGAAGTCCAGCCCGGAGGAGTTCGACCCGAGGGTCTGGGGCCACGAGCACGACTACACCGAAACCAACGCCTGGAACTTCGCGTTCCACGTGCCGCAGGACGGACAGGGACTGGCCAACCTGTACGGCGGGCGCGACGCCCTCGCCGACAAGCTCGACGAGTTCTTCGCCACCCAGGAGACGGCCAAGTTCCCCGGCTCGTACAACGGCACGATCCACGAGATGATCGAGGCGCGCGACGTACGGATGGGCATGTGGGGTTTCAGCAACCAGGTGTCCCACCACATCCCGTGGATGTACAACTACACCGGTCAGCCGGCGAAGACGCAGGCCAAGGTCCGTGAGGTGCTGTCCCGGATGTACCTCGGCAGCGACATCGGCCAGGGTTACGCGGGCGACGAGGACAACGGCGAGACGTCGGCCTGGTACCTCTTCAGTGCCCTGGGCCTCTACCCGCTCCAGGTGGGTAGCGCGGATTACGCGATCGGTTCGCCGCTGTTCCGCAAGGCGACGGTGCACCTGGAGAACGGCCGGAACATCGTCGTCAACGCCCCGGAGAACAGCTCCACCAACGTGTACGTGCAGGGCCTGAAGGTCGACGGTGTGTCGTACGGGAAGAACTCGATCCCGCACAGCGTGCTTGCCGACGGTGCGGTGCTGGACTTCCGGATGGGCTCCTCGCCGTCGGCGTGGGGTACGGGCGCGGCGAACCTGCCGACCTCGTTGACCGCACCCGGTGCACCGGCCCGGCCGTTGACCGACATCACCGTCGGCGGAGGACCGGCGGCGTTGCGTGACAACACCTCCGGCACCGAGGCCACCCTCACCGCCCCGGTCACCTGGGCGGTCACCGGTACGCCGGAACGCGTCACCCAGTACACCCTCACCTCCAGTGCGAACCCGGCCGACCCGCAGGGCTGGAAGCTGGAGGGCTCGTACGACGGCCAGCGGTGGACGGTCGTCGACACCCGGGCGGGGGAGAAGTTTCCGTGGCGGGCGCAGACCCGGGCGTTCACGATCGAGCGTCCCGGCCGGTACGCCCACTACCGACTGACCACGACCGGCTCCGCTCCGGCGGCGCTCGCCGAGGTCGAACTGCTGGCGAACCCGTCGCCAGAGTGCACCTCGACGGTGACCGGCACCCGGAACGGCCCCCTCACCGTCTCCTCCGGCGTCACCTGCCTGAGCGGGGCGACGATCAAGGGCCCGGTCACGGTGAAGGCCGGTGCCGCGCTCTACGTCGACGGCGGGGCGATCAACGGCCCGGTGGCGGCGAGCGGGGCGTCGGCAGTGGTGTTGCGCGGCGTCACGGTCGGCGGTCCGGTCGCGTTGACCGGCACCACCGGCGAGGCGAGCATCGAGCGCGCCACCATCGGCGGCCCGGTGACCCTCACCGCCAACTCGGGTCCGCTCGTCGCGGCGACCGAGGTCGGCGGGCCGCTCGCCTGCACCGGCAACACACCGGCTCCGGTCGGCAACGGCCTGGCCAACACGGTGCGTGGTCCGGTCGCGGGGCAGTGCGTCGGTCTGTGACCGTTCGGTCGTGTTGACCGAGGGGTCGTACTGACAGTTTGTGGTTCGAGCGGGGCGTCCGGCATTCGGCCGGGCGCCCCGCGTCGTACCGGGTGGCGCCGTACGGGTTCCCGGTCAGCGGGTGCGCAGCGCGGGGCGCCGCCGTCCCTGGGCTGGTCGACCCAGGCCCGCGACCGGGCCGCCGGTCCCGACAAGTGCCGGTTCGACCAGGCCGATCACTTCGCGGAGCGAGGTCAGGGCAGGCCCGGTGAACCCGGTGTCGGGGTCGAAGACCAGGTGGTTGCCGAGGTCGGGGGCGACCAGCCGGACCGCGGCGAGCCCGGTCCCGACGGCGCCGGTGAGTTCCCGGCTGCCCCCGTCGCCGACGTAGAGGCAGTCGCCCGGGTCCACCCCGAGCCGTTGGCAGGCGGTCAGGTAGATCGCCGGGTCGGGCTTGCAGCAGCCGACCTGGACCGAGTAGACCTGCGTGTCGAGCAGCGGTGCGACCGGTAGCTCGGCGAGGAGGACCGGGAGTTCGTGGGTGCAGTCGCTGACCAGGGCGGTGGCTATTCCGAGCCGGCGTAGCTCCCGCAGGGTCGGGACCGCCTCGGGGCGCAGCCGGATGTCGGCCCGGACCGCCTCCAACCGGGCGGTCAGCGCCGCCTGGATCCGCGAGTCGGACGGCCGTACGCCGATCCGTTCGCACACCCAGCGCAGGGTTTCCTCGGCGTCGCCGAGCACGCCACTGGCCCGCAGGTAGAACGACTGGTCGAGTACGTCGAGCAGTTCCTGCGCGGTGCAACCGAGCTGGTCGGCGACGAGGGTGTGCCGACGCCCCCGGTTCGCCGGGCGGGTCAGGGTGTTGAAGAAATCGAAGAGCACCGCCCGGTATGCGGGCATGGTGGACCAGCTTCCGGGGGGAGGGGATCAGCGAACGCGGACCGGGCTGATGGTAACGAACGGTTGATCGATTCGTGGCCCCCAGTGAGCGAACTGTGGAACTTTCGAGCGGCATCCGGCGGGCGTGTGATGATCATTCCGTGCCGTCTCCGCCAGTCCCGACCCCCGGACGCCGTCCGGTCCATCCGGCGAGCGTCGGGGCGCTGGCACTCGCGGTCGCCGCCGTCTCCTCCTCGGCACCACTGATCGCGTACGCCGCCGCGCCGGCGCTGGCGGTCGCGTTCTGGCGGAACGCCATCTCGGTCGGACTGCTCAGCCCGGTCACGCTACTCCGGCGGCGGGCCGAACTCCGTACGTTGACCCGGGGTGCCGGTCGGCGCGAGGGCTGGTTCTGTGTGCTCTCCGGGGTGGCGCTGGCCGCGCACTTCGCCACCTGGATGCCGAGCGCCAAACTGACCACGGTGGCGGCGGCGACCGCCCTCGGCGCCACCCAGCCGGTCTGGCAGGGGCTGATCGCGCTCGGGCAGGGCCGGCGACTGCCCACCCTCGCCTGGGTCGGGATCGGCGTGGCGGTCGTCGGGGCGGTGCTGGCGACCGGTGCCGACTTCGGGCACTCCCCGCGGGCGGTGCTGGGCGACCTGCTCGCGGTCGTCGGTGGCATCGCGGCGGCGATCTACACCGCCTTCGGGGAGCGGGCGCGCGCGACGATCAGCACCACCACGTACACGACGATCTGCTACGGCGTCTGCGCCGCGTTGCTGCTTGTCGTCTGCCTGGTCGGCGGGGTCGAACTGACCGGTTTCGCCGGTACGACCTGGCTGGCCGTACTCGGCTTGGTGGCCGGCGCCCAGTTGCTCGGCCACTCGATGTTCAACTACGCGTTGCAGCGCTTCTCGGCGACCACGATCAGTGTCCTGATCCTGCTCGAAGCCCCTGGTGCGGCGTTGATCGCCTGGGTCTGGCTGGGGCAGTTGCCCCGGATGGCCGCCCTGCCCGGCCTGGCCCTGCTCCTGGTCGGGGTGATGATCGTGGTGGTCGGCGGGGCCCGGGCGAGCCGCCGTGCCGAACCCCTCGGTGTGCCGCCGGAAGTCGCCCCGCTGGCGGACTGACTCCCACCTCCACCCACGGATCACGCGCACTTTTTCAGCAAGTGTGGCGATTTGCCCGCCGTCGGCCCCGTTTTCGATGAAAGTGCGGAACAGGGCAGTACGGAGAAGGGGCCGGTGGAGATGGCGCGGCGCGGGGAGCGGGACGAGGGGGAACCCTCGCCGGATCCGCCGACCGTCACGCTCAGCCCGTCGGCCGAATTCCCCGGACTGGGCCAGGACGAACTGGCCGTCCTGCGCGAGGTGGGGCAGCGCTGGTCGGCGGCGATGCGGGACCGGCCGGCCGACTGGGACGATCTGCCGTTGGACCCCACCCTGGACCGGTATCGGCACCCGCCCACCCCGAGCCGGTTCGGGCGCCTGGCCCGGATCGAGATGTTCAAGGCCGACGAACCCGGCCAACTTCTCGCCACCGAGTCGGCGACCGTCCCGCAGACCCGGGCCGGGCAGCGCCTCGCCCGCGTACGCCGCGCCATCCTCGGGCCGCCACTGGCCAGCACCGCCGTGCTCCAGGAACGGATGCGCAAGCTGATCGCCCTGCCGGTCCTCTCCTCCGACCTGCTCTCCTCGGTGGCGTACGGGCCGGAGGCGCTGCTCGCCGTCCTGGTGCTGGCCGGCAGCGGCGCGCTCGGCCTCTCACTGCCGTTGGCCGGCGCGCTGGTGCTCCTGATGATCGTCGTCGGTACGTCGTACCGGCAGACCGTCCGGGCCTATCCGCACGGCGCCGGGTCCTACCTGGTGGCCAGCGACAGTCTCGGCCCCCGGTTCGGGCTGGCCGCCGCAGCCGGCCTGATCCTCGACTACGTGCTCACTGTCTCGGTGTCGGTGGCGGCCGGGGTCAGCGCGATCACCTCCGCGCTGCCCGGACTGGAGCCGTTCGCCGTACCCTTCGGCCTGCTCGCGATCGCCGTCCTGCTCGCCGGAAACCTGCGCGGGGTACGGGTCGCCGGCAACATCTTCGCCGCGCCGACGTACGTCTTCATCGTCGCCGTGGTGCTGCTCCTCGTCGCGGGCTTCGCCCAGGCCGGGATGCGGGGCTTCGAGGCCCTGCCGCCGCCCCCGGTGACCGCGGTCGAGGGGCTCACCCTGCTGGTCGTGCTGCGGGCGTTCGCCTCCGGGGCAACCTCGATGACCGGCATCGAGGCGGTCTCGAACGCGGTGCCGGTCTTCAGACCGGTCGAGTGGCGCAACGCCCGTACGACGCTGACCTGGATGGTCAGCCTGCTGGTGGTGCTCTTCGCCGGGCTGACCCTGCTGATCCACCTCACCGGTGTGGTGCCACGCGCCGACGAGACACTGATCTCCCAGGTCGCCCGCCACACCTTCCGCACCGGTCCGTGGTACGGCATCATCCAGGCGGCGACCGCGATGATCCTGCTGTTGGCGGCGAACACGGCGTACCAGGACTTTCCCCGGTTGCTCTTCTTCCTGGCCCGGGACGACTACGCACCCCGGCGGTTCCTGCACATGGGTGACCGGCTCGCGTTCAGCAACGGCATCATCGTGCTCTCGGTGGCGGCGGCGATCATTTTCCTCGCCTTCGGTGGGCTGACCCAGTCACTGATCCCGCTCTACGCGGTTGGGGTCTTCCTCGCCTTCACCCTCTCCCAGGCAGGGATGGTGGTGCACTGGCGGCGGCACCGGGGCCGGCACTGGCACTGGCGGGCGGCGCTCAACGGGCTCGGTTCGGTGCTCTGCGCGATCGTGCTGGTCACCGCCGCGGTCACCAAGTTCGGCGAGGGTGCCTGGGTGACCGTGCTCGCCATCCCGTCGCTGGTGCTGCTGGCGATGCGGGTCCGCCGGCACTACGACCGGATGCACCAGGCACTGGCGTTGCGCCAGCCGTCGGTGCCGGCCCCGGAGGCGGATCGGCCGGCGCTGGCCGGCGGCCCCCGGGACCGGGCGGTCGGCGGCGACGACCAGGAGAGCGAGGAGAGCCCGCAGGACGTACGGCACCTGGTGGTGGTGCCGGTGGCCCGGTTGAACCTGGCCGCCCTGCGGGCGCTGGCGTACGCCGCGTCGCTCGGTCCACCGGTTTTCGCCGTGCACCTCAGTCCGGAGCAGGAGGAGGCGGAACGGTTCCGGGAGGAGTGGCGGACCTGGGGTGACCATCTCCGGCTGGAGACCATCATCTCGCCGTACCGGGCGGTGACCGCGCCGCTGGTGCAGTATCTCGACGCGCTGCACACGCTCCGGCCGGACGTGGTGCTCACCGTGGTGGTGCCGGAGCTGATGGTCCGGCGCCTCTGGCACCGTCCGCTGCACACTCCGATCGACCAGCGGCTGCGCCGGGCCCTGCGGGGTGTGCCCGGCGTGGTGATCACCAGCGTGCCGGTGCACCTGAGCCGGTGAGTCGGCGCGCCGCCGTTCAGGCCACCGTTTTCCTGCCGGTGGCGGCCGGCACGGTTACGTTGTGCTGGCGGTGGCGTACCTGCGGGTCGTTGCCGATCGGGCCGGCGAAGGGGGCCGCTGCGATGCCGGGTGACCGGGAGTTGCTGGAGGAGTACGTCCGTGCCGGGCGGTTGATGCAGTTGGCGACCGTCCGGGCCGACGGCTCGCCGATGGTGGGCAACGTCTGGTACGACCCGTGCTTCGCCCCGGACCTGCTCCGCTTCGTCGCCCGGCACGATCATTGGCGTGGTGGTGACGGGCACCAGGTCGGTGGCCATGGCGCGGAGGGGCCGGATGATGGCCGGGTCGGTGGCAGCATCATCGCCGTGCCGCCGGACGTGCGAGCCGGTATGGTGCGCGGGGTGACCTTCACCGGCACGGTACGCGCAGTGCCCTCGGCCGGTGTACCCGCTGCCGCGCGGGCCTTCCTGGAGCGCTGGCCGGGCGCCGAGGTCGCGATCGATCCGGACCGGCTCACCCGGCACGAGACCCCGAGTCGCCTCTACGAGGTGGTGGTCTCCGAGTGGGTGCTCTTCGACGAGCGGCGTTTCCCGAGCGAGTCCCGGCATGTCCGGGCCGCAGCCAGGACAGCCTGATCGGTCTGTCCCGGGCGGTGTCGTGGGGGCAGACCGGTCGGGTGACGGTTACCGGACCACCGGGAGACCGTTGTCGAACCAGACGTTTGTCGCCCGGTCCCAGAGGATGCCCGTCTGGTTGGGGCGGGCGATGATGCCGTACCGGTAGTTGCGGCCGAACTTGTTGTTCTTGAAGACGATGTTCGAGGCGACCAGATCGTCCCGCACGCCGATGGAGTAGTTGCCACCGTTGCAGTAGTTGTCCTCGAAGGTGAGGTTGCGGACCGCGTCCGCGGTGGTCGAGCCGATCATGATGCAGGCGTTGTGTGGGTCGTTGGTGCTCGCCTTGTACGGCTCCAGCCGGTTGTGCCGGACGATGATGTTGCTGCCGCCGGTGGTCTGTAGGGCGTCGTTGTGTGAGTTCGGTACCCGGGCGAGGTCGTGGATCCAGGAGTCGACGACGGTGCTCTTGGTGCTGAGCCGGGGGCCGTCGACCATGTTCCAGATGTTCGCCCGGCGCAGGGTGTAGTTGCCGCAGCAGACCGAGGCCGAGTTCCGTCCGCCGCCGTTGATCTCGACATCCTCGACCAGCAGGTTGGTTGCCGTGTCGTAGATCCGGATCGAGTAGGTCGGACTGTTGCAGGTGATCCGCGACTTGCGGATGACGACGTTGCTGGCCCGAACCGTGACGCAGCCGACGATGTTCAGGTTGGTGATCACCTGGCCGGCCTTGCGCAGGTCGAGCGAGCCCGAGTTGGTGAGGACCGTGCCGGCCGGTACGCCGGTGTTGGTCGGGCCGGGCCAGTAGGTGATCGGGGTGGGTGGGGCCGCGGCCGGTGTGCGCGCCGGGCTCGGCAGCGGGCCTTCCGGGCCGAGGTCGGGTGGGGTCGGTGCGACGAGCACCCCGCCGGGTACGTCGGGCGAGTACGCTTCGCCGTTCTGCTCGGAGTCCACGATGGTCGCCCGCGCGGTGGTGTTCTGCACGAACGCTCGGCGGCAGCCGTGGATGGTCACCCGGGTCGCCGAGTAGTCACCGGGGACGATGCCGTCGGTCTTGTCGTCGGTGCAGTGGATGTCGGTGTCGGTGATGGTGGCACCGGATACGCCGGACCGGATTCGGATGGCCGCCGCGCCGCCGGTGCGGATGGTGACCCGTTGCAGGGTGACGTTGTCTGCGGCGATCTCGATCGGGCGGTCGAACGTCTGGCCGGCGATGACCGTGTTCGGCGTCCGGAGTACCAGCGGATCCGCGGTCGAGTTTGCGATGATCGCGTACCCGGTGCCGGCGATCGCGGCGAGTCCGACTGCGCTGGTGGCGGCGATGAGTCGGGTACGACTGGTGCCACGGGTGGTGGAGTCGTGTGGTGTGTGGGGGTCGCCCGATGGGTGCAGATCGGTGTTGTTCATAGCTTCGCCCTTGGGGTGGGCGGCGCACGGCGCGGCTGCGCTGCCCGTCCTGACTAAGTAGCCCACCCAGGTTGCTGGCGACAATGCCGAGTCAACGATTCGAGTCGGTCCACAAGGTCGATGATCGAGGGCCCTGCCGCCCCGGAAGCTGCTAGCTGCTTCTACGTGAATACTACTCTTCGTAGTGTGCCGGTCACTATATCCAATCTGACGGATTATGGACAGAAAACGGCATTCATCACCGTGACTGCCGACAAAACAGTTGAATCCGTCAATTTGCGACAGTTGTGCGTGCGTCGAGCCGGCTCAGCCCAGTCCGACCGCCCGTTCGCTCGCCTGCCACAGCCGGGCTGCCAACACCGGGTCGGCGGCGCGCGGCAAGGGCTCGCGCAGTTCGCGGTCCACGTAGTAGCCCCCGTTCGTCAACGCTTCGGAAGCCAGGTGGGTGAGCCACACCAGGGTCTCCGCGCCCTTGGCCGGCGTACGCATGAACCACGCCCGTTTCATCCAGAACGCCACCAGCGGACTGTCGTTGGCGAACCGGGTACGCACCATGCCCGGGTGGTACGAGACCGCGTGCGGCGCCGGCCACCGCCGGGCAGCCTCGGCGGTCGTCAGAATGTTCGCCTGCTTGCTGGTGCCGTACGCCCGGGCCGGGCGGTAGTCGCGCAGGGCGGCGGAGAGGTCGTCCGGATCGAGTACGCCCCACCGGTGCGCGCCGGAGGCGGTGGTCACGATCCGGTCCAGCCGGTCCCGCAGCAGCACGTTCAGCAGGAACGGCGCCAGGTGGTTCGCCTGCATGGTCAGCTCGAAGCCGTCCACCGTGGTCACCGGGTGCAGACTGGCCGCGCCAGCGTTGTTCGCCAACACGTCGATCCGGTCGTACGCCGTCCGCAGTTCACCGGCGAGCCGCCGGACGTCGTCGAGTACGGCGAAGTCGGCCCGGAAACTGGCCGGCCGCAG
The DNA here is from genome assembly GCF_044458865.1 of Micromonospora sp. NPDC050417. Lineage (NCBI taxonomy): Bacteria > Bacillati > Actinomycetota > Actinomycetes > Micromonosporales > Micromonosporaceae > Micromonospora > Micromonospora sp. NPDC050417. The sequence continues at coordinate 6,164 of NZ_JBITIH010000010.1, read as the reverse complement.
CCCGCTCGCGTCGTACACCTGGTCGGTGGCGGCGGCCAGGCGCGCCGGGTCGCGTCCGACCAGGACCACCTCGTCTCCCCGCAGGGCAAGCTCCGTGGCGGCGGCCAGACCGATGCCCGAGGTGGCGCCGGTGACCACCACTCGGAGCCCGGACCGGCGACCGGAGGTGGCCGGCGCGGGCGATGTCACACCCGGAACATCTTCCGCAGGTCGGTTATCGCCAGTCATGGCGCGAGGTTACCGTGTGGTCACAAAGACCGTCGTGATCGTTTGAGCCGGCCAGAGCTGGGCCGGATGCGGAAAAGGAGCCACTCGATGAGCACAGCGGGCCGTCCCCGTCGGTCCTGCCTCGCAGTGCCCGGATCGAGCGTCAAGATGCTCGGCAAGGCCCAGGGGCTCCCGGCCGACCAGGTGTTCCTGGACCTGGAGGACGCGGTCGCGCCACTGGCCAAGCCGGCGGCGCGCAAGAACGTCGTCGCCGTCCTCAACGAGGGGGACTGGGCCGGCAAGATCCGTGCCGTACGGGTGAACGACCTGACCACGCCGTGGACGTACCGCGACGTGGTCGACGTGGTGGAGGGGGCGGGCGCCAACCTGGACTGCCTGATGTTGCCGAAGGTGCAGAGCGCCAGCCACGTGGAGTGGTTGGACCTCACGCTCACCCAGATCGAACGTGCCCTCGGGCTGCCGGTCGGCGGCATCGGCATCGAAGCGCAGATCGAGAACGCCGCCGGGCTGGTGAACGTCGACGCCATCGCCGCTGCCTCGCCCCGGGTCGAGACGATCATCTTCGGGCCGGCGGACTTCATGGCCTCGATCAACATGAGGTCGATGGTGGTCGGCGCGCTCATCCCGGGTTACCCCGGTGACCCGTACCACTACATCCTGATGCGACTACTGATGGCCGCGCGTACCTACGACAAGCAGGCGATCGACGGGCCGTTCCTGCAGATCCGTGACGTCGACGGCTTCCGCGAGTCGGCCCGGCGTTCGGCCGTCCTCGGCTTCGACGGCAAATGGGTGCTGCATCCCGGCCAGATCGAGGCCGCGAACGAGATCTACGCACCCTCGCAGCAGGACTACGACCACGCCGAGCTGATCCTCGACGCGTACGAGTACTACACCTCGGCGGAGGGCGGACAGCGCGGTGCCGTGATGCTCGGAAACGAGATGATCGACGAGGCGTCACGCAAGCTCGCGCTGGTGGTCGCCGCGAAGGGGCGGGCCGCCGGGCTGCGCCGTACCTCGGTGTTCGAGCGACCGGAGTGAGCTGACCGCTCGACCGGCCGGCCCGGTGGTGCTCCCACCGGCCGGTCGGATCGGCGCGCGGCCAGTCCCGCTCAGTACGTGTACGAGGAGTCGAAGGCGTCCGGGTTGTTCGCGAGGACGGCGAAGAAGATGATGATCGCCGCGGTGGCGAGTACGGCGATCCCGGCCGCGATCCAACCGGTGATGATGCCGGCGGTCGCCAAACCGCCACCGCTCTCGCCCCGCTCGCGGATCTGCCGCTTGGCCACGTGGCCGAGGATCGCGCCGACGATGCCCAGGTAACCGCCGAGGCCGTAGCCGCAGAGCCCGAGCACACCGACGATGGAGACGACCAGCGACGCGACCGCCAGCCCGTTCTGCTGCTGCTGCTGCGCCGGGTAGCCGTACCCCGGCGGGTAGCCCGGGACGGGGTATCCCGGTGCGGGGTATCCCGGCTGGTACTGCTGGGCCGCCGGATCGGTGGCACCGGTCGGGTACTGGTAGGCGTTCGGGTCCGGCGTGCCGGCCGGATACTGGTACGCCACCGCCCCCGGGTTCGCCGGATCCTGGTACGCAGTCGGAGCCTGGTACGCCGTCGGGTTCTGGTAGACGGCGGGATTCTGGTAGGCGGTCGGGTCCGGGTACGCCGGCGGGTGCACGTACGCCGTCGGCTCCGACGTGCCGGCCGGGGGTTGGGGGGCCGGGGTCTGGGGGCTCTCCGGTTGGGGGCCGCTCCCGGGTGGGGCGTTCCAGCCGCCGGGCTGCTGGGGGTCGCTCATCAGGTCTCTCCGTCTACGCAGGGATGCGCCGCCAGGGTAGTCGGAGATCGCCACTGACATCCGCCCCGTGTCGCAGGGGGTGCCGCGTTGCCCGGATTGACGGGACCGGGCAGGATCGCGGCATGGCATTCGACGCGCGCGCCGGTGAACGTGCCGGCAGCCGACCTCGGCGGGACGCCTCGCGTTCCGCACTGGCTCGCCGCTCCCGGACTCTCCCGCCGGGCGCCGGCCCGGCCGACGACTCCGACGAGCCGACCTCCCTGCCCGATGCCGAACCGATCACGCTCCGGCTCGACGGCCGGGTCGCGTTGGTCACCGGTGCGGGCAGTCCGGACGGCATCGGGTACGCCACCGCTCGCCGGTTGCGCGACCTGGGCGCGCGGGTGGCGATCGTGTCGACCACCCGCCGGATCCACGAGCGGGCTACCGAACTGGGGGCGACCGGGTTCGTCGCCGACCTGACCGACGAGGCCGAGGTGGGGGCGCTCGCGGATGCCATCGCCGAGCAACTCGGCGAGGTCGAGGTGCTGGTCAACAATGCCGGCCTGGCCAGCCGGGCGAGCCCGGAGGTGCTGCGTCCGGTGGCCCAGCTCAGCTACGACGAGTGGCACGGTGAGATCGAGCGCAACCTGACCACCGCCTTCCTGTGCAGCCGCGCCTTCATCGGTGGCATGGCCGAGCGGGGCTGGGGCCGGATCGTGAACCTGGCCGCGACCGCCGGGCCGGTGAACGCGTTGCCGACCGAGGCGGCCTACGCCGCGGCGAAGGCCGGTGTGGTGGGGCTGACCCGGGCGCTCGCGATGGAGATGGTCGCCGACGGCGTCACGGTCAACGCGGTGGCGCCGGGCACGATCTACACCGCAGCATCCACCATGGCTGAAATCAAGCAGGGCCTGGGTACGCCGGTCGGTCGCCCGGGCACCCCGGACGAGGTCGCCGCGGCGATCACCTTCCTCTGCTCGCCGGCGGCCTCGTACATCACCGGGCAGATGCTCGTCGTCGACGGTGGCAACAGCGTGCGGGAGGCACAGTTCCGGTAGGCGGCGCGCCGGTTGGTCGGCCCGGTTCGGCGCCGATCAGTAGGAGCCGCCGCCGAAGTCGTCACCGCCCCAGATTCCCAGCGCCAACCAGCCGCAGCAGAAGACGAAGTAGAGCGCGGTGAAGAGGTAGCTGAGTACCAGTCCGGCAGTGGCCAGGCTGTTGCCCTGCTCACCACTCTGCCTGATCTGCCGGCGGGCGATGTGCCCGAGGACGATGCCGGCCGGCGCGAAGACGAACGCAAAGACCAGCGACAGGATCGCCAGTACGTTGGTCCCGGCCGGCCGTCCGTAGCCGGGCGGATAACCGCCGGGCGGCGGTTGCCCGTATAGGCCCGGCTGCCCGTACTGACCAGGCTGGCCGTAGTACCCGTACTGGCCCGGCTGCTGGCCGTACTGGCCGTACTGCTCGGGTGGGCCGTACTGCTCTTGCTGGCCGTACTGCGGTGGTGGCTGGTGGGGATCGGGGTCTTCGCCTGGTGGTGGATAGCTCATACCTGTCGCCCTCCTCGTCCCGGACGCTACTTGACCAGGGAAGCCGTGGACGGCGGATGAGTCGACTGACCGGCCGGTGAAGAGGACGGGTCGTCGTCTCAGTGGGCCGGCGACACCCCGCGCAGGCCGGCGACGGCGAGATCGAGACCGAGCCGGTAGTAGTCCTCCTGGCGGTCGACGGAGGTGAGCGCGCCAGCGGCGGCGACGACGTGCGGATAGCGACGCGGCGGTAGCGCGGCGAGCTTGGCCGTCTCCGCGCGTACGGCGTCCTCCCGGTCCTCGGCGTTACCGTGCTGCCCGACGCCCGGCTCCGTGCTGACCAGGGTGATCAACGAGCAGATGACCTGGCGGCCGAGCCGGGCCGCGTGGTCGGTCTGGTATCCGGCCTCGTGCAGCAGCGCCAGGGTCCGTTCGGCCAGGGCGAGCCCGGGTGCCGAGGTGAGGATCCGGGCGAGGGTGAGCTGGGCGACGTTCGGGTGGGGGCGCAGGGCGGCGAGAAAAGCGGAGAGCACGTCCCGGGTCTGCTCGTGCCACGGCCGGTTGTCCGGTTCCGGGAGCGCGACGGCGGAGAGCAACCGGTCGGCGATCGCGTCGAGCAGCTCGTCCTTGTCGCGGAAGTGCCGGTAGAGGGCCATCGGGGTGACGTCGTGCTGCTGGGCCAGGCGTCGGATGGTCACCGCGCCCAGTCCGTCGGCGTCGGCGACGGCCAGTGCGCTCGCCACGATCTTGTCGGGGTCGAGCCCACGGTGGGTCGTGCTCTCCCGCCGGGTGCCAACCATCGGGCAAGTTTACTACGTACACATCCACCCTGGTCCTCGTGTCCGAGACCCGGACCGCCGTCGGTGCGGAGTACGGGATCAGGAGAGCTGGTTCAGGTTGCCGATCGCTCGCTCGATCACCAGGCAGCGGTCCTCGACGTAGTCGATGCCGGCCTCCTCGGCGAGTTGCCGCGCCTCGGCCGAGACGATGCCGAGCTGTAGCCAGACCGCCGGGGCGCCGATCGCGATCGCCGCCCGCACCACCTCGACCGCGTCCCGGGCCGGACGGAAGATGTCGACCAGGTCGACCGGGTGCGGGATGTCGGCCAGTGACCGGTAGACCTTCTCGCCGAAGAGTTCGTCGGCGACCGGGTTGACCGGGATGATCCGCCAGCCGTACCGCTGCATCTGGAGTGGCACCTGGTGGGCCGCCTTCCGTGGATCGCGGGCGGCGCCGACCACGGCGATCACCTTGGCGTCGACCAGGATCTGTCGGGCATCTCGCACCCGCCGACTCTAGCTCCGCCGGGAGCCGTTCAGAGCAGGGTGAGCTGCTCGACCGGGGTCGGTGCCGGGACCGTCGCCGTCGGCACCTGTCGGGTGTCACCCGGTTCGGAGCGGAGCAGGCCGTGCCGGCGGGCCGCCATCCGTACCCGGGCGACGATCTCCCGCTGATAACTCTGCGGCAGGTAGGAACCGTTGCCGTACAGCTCGCGGTAGCGGGGTAGCAGGGCCGGGTGCTCCCGGCCCAGCCAGCTCGCGTACCACTCCCGGGCGCCGGGACGCAGGTGCAGCGGGATTGGCGTCACGCTCGCCGCCCCGGCCGAGGCGAGCGCCGAGACGGTCGCCTCGATCGAGTCGTCGGTGTCGGTGAGGCCGGGCAGGATCGGGGCCATCAGCACCCCGACCGGGAAACCGGCGTCGGTCAGTTGTCTGATCGCGTCGAGCCGGCGCCGTGGACTGGGGGTTCCCGGCTCGACCGAGCGCCACAGCTCCTCGTGGACGAACCCGACCGAGTACGAGATGCCGACCCGGGTCACCGCCGCGGCCTGCCGCAGCAGGGGCAGATCCCGCAGGAGCAGGGTGCCTTTGGTGAGGATCGAGAACGGGTTGGCGAAGTCGCGCAGCGCGGCCAGGATCTGCGGCATCAGCCGGTATTTGCCCTCGGCCCGCTGGTAGCAGTCGACGTTGGTGCCCATGGCCAGGTGGTCGCCGCGCCACTTCGGTGCGGCCAACTCGCGTCGGACCAGTTCGCCGGCGTTGACCTTCACGACCACCTTGCGGTCGAAGTCCTGCCCCGCGTCGAGGTCGAGGTAGGTGTGGGTGTTCCGGGCGAAGCAGTAGACGCAACTGTGTGAGCAGCCCCGGTACGGGTTGATCGTCCATTCGAACGGAACGCGGGAGGCGCCGGGGACCCGATTGATGATCGACTTTGCGCGCACCTCGTAGAAGGTCATCCCGGCGAAGCCAGGGGTGTCGAAGGTCCGGGCGACCGCGTCCGGCAGCGCCAGCGGCAAGGGTGGTGCCGCCGGCTCCGACGCTTCGGTCGCCCCGGCCCCGACCGCGGCGAAGGAAAGGTTTTCCCAGCGCATGACCCTGATCCGAACACATGTTCGACTGTCGGCGCAAGTCCGCCGGGCCGATTCGCCCCGGTGGTTCTCCCGGCTACCGCCCGGGTGGCGCGGTGCTCTCCCGGCGGATGAGTTCCGCCGGCACGTGCTCGACCTGGTGATGGTTGGCCGGGTCGGCTTCCTGGAGGGCGAGGGTCATGGCGCGGGCGCCCATTTCGGCGAGGGGGAGGCGGACGGTGGTGAGGGTGGGGGTGACGTCGCGGGCGATGGGCATGT